>CAYVFA010000071.1:0-11667 GCA_964450075.1 uncultured Smithella sp. | reverse complement strand
CCGCTTTATCCGCCAGATCCTTAGTCCAGTCTTTTTCACGACCGGCTTTCATGTCAGCACCCTGCAAATAAAGGTCGATAGATTTTGCTGCTTCCTTACCGGCAAAAACGGCTTTTACAACCGTCTGCGGTCCGGTGACCACATCACCACCGGAGAAGACGCCGGCAACATTGGTTGCATAGGTAACTTGATCATAATCGACATTGTTCCACTTATTGATCGAGACGCCACTTTCTTTTGTAATGAAGGAGAGGTCGGCTTCTTGACCAATCGCGGGGACAATAGAATCGCATTCAACGATAAATTCAGAACCCTTGATTTCAATGGGACGGCGGCGACCGCTTTTGTCCGGCTCGCCCAGTTCCATGCGTGTGCATTCGATCCCCGTGACTTTTCCGTCCTTGCCCACGACGCGCTTCGGGGCCACAAGGAATTTCATTTCCACGCCTTCTTCAATGGCCTCTTCAATTTCTTCGGGTGCTGCAGGCATTTCCGCGCGGGTCCGACGGTAGAGGATGAAAACATTCTTGGAACCGGTCCGGACGGCTGTCCGGACAGCATCCATGGCGACGTTACCACCACCGATAACGGCGACGCGGTCGCCAAGAGTTACTTTTTTGCCCAGATTGATCTGCATCAGGTAATCCACACCGTGGATAACGCCCTGCATCTCTTCATCGGGGATATTGAGTTTGCTGCTCTTCATGGTGCCGCAGCCAATAAATATTGCGGCAAAATCGCTTTTCAGTTTGTCGAAAGAAATATCTTTCCCGATTTTTGTATTGAGGTGAATTTTTACGCCCAGATCTTCGATGATCTTAATTTCCGCGTTCAAAACTTTTTTGGGGAGGCGGTATTCGGGAATACCAACAGCCATCCAGCCGCCCGCCACAGGCAGTGCTTCAAAAACTTCCACATCATAGCCTTCAATCGCCAGGTAGTAGGCGCAGGTGAGTCCGGAAGGACCGGCGCCGACCACGGCAACCTTCTTGCCTTTGCTTTCTTTCTTTTCCGGCATGTAGCGCGTGTCGCTGTTCATATCGAGATCGGCAACAAACTGCTTCAGATGCATGATATCGATCGGATCTTCCACTTTGCCCCGCATACAGGCGGTTTCGCAGGGATGGTTACAGACGCGACCGCAAACGATGGGGAACGGGTTGTCCTGCTTGATGAGTTTGAGAGCTTCCTTGTATTTTCCTTCGGCAATCAGCGCCACATAACCCTGGACACTGATGTGCGTCGGGCAGTTGGCTTTACAGGGAGAAGTTCCCAGTTTGTCAATGGCAAAACCGCTGGGAATAGCTTGGGGGAAGTGCCGATAAATCGCTTTTCTTTCACTTAAATTGCCGTTAAATGCCGCTTTAACCGTGATCGGGCAGGCATTCGCGCAGTCGCCGCAACCCGTACATTTGTCGAGATTGACGTAGCGCGGGGCGGACGTCAGTTTAACTTTGAATTTCCCGGGTTCGCCTTCCACGGATTCCACGGTGCGTCTTGTTTTGATAGTCACATTCGGATGACGACCGACTTCAACCAGTTTTGGCGACAGGATACAGGCGGAACAGTCATTTGTCGGAAATGTTTTATCCAGCTGAGCCATGACGCCGCCGATGCTGATCCCGTCTTCAACGAGATAGACTTTCATTCCGGAATTGGCTAAATCAAGGGAGGCTTGAATGCCGGCTATTCCAGCGCCGACCACCATTACCGCACCAACTTTTTCGTTATCTTTTACCACGTGATTACACCTCGTAATTTATATGAAACAAGCCATGTGAAAACTTGCCTGACACATCGTCTGACCAGCGTCCGTCGGCTAACATAATTTATTTATCATGTCAAGCGCAGAAGATTGATTTATTTAGATTCATGCATCTAAGATCTTAAAATAACAAGCATAAATATTTGACCAACGTTCATATAAAACACAGTTTAATGGCTTTCCAGTGAAGAAAGGTGATTTTCAATAAAGGACCAAAGCTCTTCCTTTCCTTTTTGTGTTTTCGCGGAGAAAAGAATTGTTTTTTTCTGAGCGCCTGCACCGAGCGCTTTCTCGATAAGTTTTTTTCGCGCCAAGTTCTGATTATTCGATAATTTATCGACCTTGGTTAAAATAGATATATAAGGGATATGATACTCTTCCAGCCAGTCGCGTAGCGCTAAGTCATCGTCACTGGGATCGCGACGGATATCCAGAATAAAAATGACCATGGCCAGATTTTGCCGTTCGCGCAGATAAGTTTCTATCATGTGTCCCCAGTCTTTTTTAACGGACTGGGCAACTTTGGCAAAACCATAACCCGGCAGATCGACAAATGATATGGACTCGTTGATGTCAAAAAAATTAATCAGCTGGGTGCGGCCCGGCGTGTTGCTGGTTTTGGCCAGTTTTTTCCGATTGACCAGTGTATTCATCAGCGATGATTTTCCGACATTGGAGCGCCCCACAAAGGCAATTTCCGGCATGACGCCCGGTGGATACTGAGACGGCCACACGGCGCTTTTTATAAATTCTGCACGGGTGATTTTCATTCTCAACTATTCCCGCTCAAAGGAGATCCCATACTTTTCCAACTTCCTCTCAAAGGTGGGTCGGGAAATGCCGAGGGTTTCGCAAACTTCCCCTTTGTTTTTATCTGTTTCCTTGATGATTTTACGGATGTAGCGTTCTTCAACCTGATCGAGGGTTAAAAATTTACCCGGTTCTTCCGGCGTAAAGACATCCGCGGTTTGATCCTTTGGAGCGGCTAGAGACGGATCATCCTTGCCCAATTCCGGAAAATCACCGACGCCCAGCACCTGACCTTTGGCCACGACACAGGCCCTCACCAGCAGGTTCTCCAGTTCACGGATATTGCCCGGCCAGTCATAGTTCAGAAACTTTTCCATCATCTCACCGGAAACACCGACAATTTTTTTATGCAGATCCAGATTGATTTTGGACAGCAGATAATCAATCAGCGGCGCGATATCCTGGCGACGCGTCCTGAGCGGAGGAAGATTAATAGCGACAATATTTAACCGGTAATACAGATCATCCCGGAATTTGCCCTCCTTGACCATGGTCCGCAAATCTTTGTTAGTGGCGGCCATAATCCGCGCATGAACCTTCACCCGGTCTTTGCCGCCCACACGTTCAAACTCCATTTCCTGCAAAACACGCAGGAGTTTGGCCTGCAAATTAACGGACATTTCGCTGATTTCATCCAGGAACACGGTACCGAAGCGAGCCAGTTCAAATTTACCCAGCTTCCGAGCAATGGCCCCCGTAAAAGAGCCCTTTTCATGACCAAACAATTCCGATTCCAAAAGCGTCTCCACGATGGCTGAACAGTTTACCGCAATAAACGGTTCTTCCGGCGAGGTGTTATTGTGAATAACCTTGGCGATTAATTCTTTACCTGTTCCACTGTCTCCCTGAATCAGAACGGTTGTGCGACTTTTAGAAACCGTACCGATCGTCTTGAAAATATCCCGCATTTCATTGCCGGTACCGATGATATCACCGACCCGGAAAGTGCGGGAGGGTTCCATCAGAAGACCGTCGATCTTTTTCTCCATTTCCAGAGACTTCAGGGCTTTCTTGATCGCCAGATCCAGTTCATCAACATTGACGGGCTTATGGATATAATCAAACGCCCCGCCTTTCATGGCATTAATGGTGGTTTCCATATCATGGAAGGCGGTAATCATGATGACCTTGACATTTTCGTTTTCTTCCTTGAGATCCTCCAGCACGGAAAATCCATCCACATCCGGCAGGCGGATATCCAGAATGACGACATCAGAGGGTTCCTGAACATATTTATTCAATCCATCGGTGCCGGTCAGAGCGGTCCTTACGGTATAGCCCTCTTCCGTCAAATACAAATCCAGCGTTTCCACAATCGATTCGTCATCATCAATAACCAGAATACTCGCCATAATCGTAACCTTCGCCATTCCTGGATTTCTTGAGCTTCGCGATCCATTTTCAGATTTTTATTGTCTGGGAACGCCCCGCCTATCGCCGCAGGGCAGTGTAACACAAACTTTGGTCCCTTTATCTTTTTCGCTGATAATTTCTATTTTCCCCTGATGCAATTCCACAATTTTTGATACCTGTGAAAGTCCGAGGCCCGTACCATATTTTTTCTTGGTAAAAAAAGGATTAAACAGATGCGGCATGTCCTCCTCATCAATCCCGCAACCATTGTCCTCCACAACGACCAGCACCGCCGGCGGTTGGCTGCCGATACTGCGGGCATAGATTCGAATAGAACCCTGATCCTCGACTGCTTCGGCAGCGTTACGGATAATATTTAAAAAAGCATCCGTAATCATGGCCATATCCACGTTGACCGGGGGAATTTCCTGCACTTCCAGTTTGATGGTCACCTGCTTATCATGAATGACTTTTTCCGCCAGAGCAATGGCCTGCTCTAATACTTTAAGGAGATCAGCCGGGACGATTTTAGGGTCCACTGGTTTGGCAAATACCAGCACGTTATTTACCAGCTCTTCGAGGTGTTCAACTTCCTTTTGCGCGATTTTAAATCTCTTAAGATCGTTTCCTTCCGGCGTCATGCGTTTTTCCAGAATCTGCAAACTCATTTTAATGGAGGACAGCGGGTTGCGTACTTCATGCGCAATGCCGGCAGAAAGCTGCCCCAGTGCCGCAAGTTTCTGACTGTTATAGAGCTTCTTTTCCAGATTTTTAAATTCAGTAATATCTCTTTGCACCAATATGTAATGATCCGTCCCTATAACCGGCGACGTCGTTACCATCCAATTGATCTTGGAACCATCCTTCGTTATGGTTTCAATTTCGTAAGGGGTGTAAATTCCCTGTTTGGCGGCTTCCCATTTGGACACCACGAAATTTTCATCTTCCGGAGCGACAAACTCTAGGAAATGTTTTCCTTTGAATTCACTTTTAGGATTTTTCAATCCCCAACTGATAAAATTGATAATACCGTTCTTGTCCAGTTCATAGATCTTATCGGGCAGACTCTTCACAATCGATTTCAGATAGTTATAAAGGCCTTCTATCTCGCGCCGCAGCTCGATATTTTCAGCCAGTTCGTTTTGCAGCGTCTCGGCATATTCCCGCAAACTGCGCGTGAGTTCCTGCTCTCGGGAAACATCCTGAAGCGTTTCAATTGCCGCAATGATATTGCCTTCCTCATCATAAATGGGCGCGGCCAGAAAATACAGATAACGGCTTTGTCCGCCAAGGTTCTCATAATAATCCGTTGCTTCATAAGCCCCGATCACCTTCTCCGACTTTTTAATATTCTTGCTGCCGTAGAACTTACTCAGGCCTTCTATATCATTATCCACAATTAAATCGGCAATCATGGGCCGGGGAACGGAATAAAAAGGAATGTAATGGCGGTTTGCGCCAACCATATCATCCCCTGAGTAACCGGTCAGCTCCATGCAGGCGCGATTCCAAAGAATAACCTGATGCTCTTTGTTGATAACAAAACTGGGAATGGGAGATCCTTCAATAATCCCGTCAATCGTTTTCTTTTCTCTGAGCAGTTTTTCCTGCCAGGCTTCGCGTTCTTTGAGTCTTTCATGCTCTTCCCGTATCCTGATTCTTCTGCCTTCACGGAAAGCAAAATAAATACCGACGATCACCAGGACCAAAATCAGCACGAGCGCGCTGAACATGGTGTAAATAAAGGTGGTGCGAACGGGCGCAATAACACGACTGTAGGGCGCCGTTACCATCACATACCAGGTGCTTCCGGCAATCTGAAGCGGGGAGTAGGCGATAACGCTTCGTTGCATTTTATTATTAGGCTGGAGAATCTGCGTATCCAGGTGCCTGCCGCTGTCGGAAGGAAACAGGATTTTGCCCCCTTGCCTGTTTTTCACCAGATCGGCAATGTTTTTCCCGATAAACAATGAATGGGGATGCATCAATACCTGCCCCTGTTGATTTAACAGCCACAAGTCTCCCAGCTGATTATCCTTGATTTGTTTTTCACAGGCATCGACCAGTTCAGCCAATGAGAAAGACACCATCCAGGCGCCGGTAAAAACATTATCGTGCAGCCAGACGGGATAGCCCCAGATTAAATACCAATTCTGTTTTTTTGAAAAAGAATCTTTGGGCAGTTTATCTGATAAAGCCAAATTTAAATACTGCCCTTTCTGAAGCTTCATGGCTCTGAAATGGCTTGTTAGATCAACCGCGGGAAGAGCGCCTTGCGGCAGAATGCATCTTATTTTTTCGTTCGCATCAAATACCAGCACGGCGTTGATTGTATTTTCCCATACGGGATAAAGCACTTCCATTTTCCAGTAATCTTCTTGTGTCAGTTTTTTTCCATTGGAATCAAAGAATGAAAACAGGACAATATTTTTTTCCACCTGCGAAAAGATTTCTGTTAATCGAGCCGATGCATTTTGAGCGGATGCTAATTGTTGACGGCTGAATAAATCAACCATCTCCTTTTCACGGGCATTGTTCACCGTTAAAGCCAGCAGGAGAATCAGAAGAATTACGATGATACCGGCCAACCAGATGCGTATATTCAATGCTCGACGCAGAAGCTTGTATGCCTTCTTAATCAAAGTCACTTAATCTTCATTTTCCTTGTCATTTTCTTTTTGAGCCATCTTGATGCCGACTAAAACATAAACCAGGATTGCCGCTGTCAGTGAAATCAGCAGTTTTGCCAAACCACTTTCGATATTTAACAGATAAGCACAAATAAGCCAGACGATCGGATAGGTGATGGCGGTTAGAATTTCCTGCATAAATAATCCTTATATGATGTGACTTCTTTATTTTTTATCAATTTGCGCCAGTTGTTTTTGATCGTAACGACATTGTCACAAAATTTCAATAGAAATATAAGAAGGATTCTTTCCGCTCCAAAGAAGGAAGCCGGTTGCTTGCGCTTAATGGTTTGTTGAATGTTTTATGGCAGGTGATTGAACAAAACATTAAATTGAAGTTTTACTTTTTTAAAATAATCTTTCTTCGGGTTAAAATTAATTTAACCTTTTTTATTTTTTTCACGCTATTTTGGAGAAACGAATTTGTGGAATCTCAATTAATTAGAGGACATTTTTCGCATCTTCCTGATTTTATCTATCCATTTTTTAGAAATACACTTGGCGGATTGCAGCCATGGCATGCCTCGTGCAACAAGCTCGAGCGGAACGACATGCGTATTAATTCCTCTTTGCCTGGCATAAGAAATATGCTAAGGGACTCAGGGATAAAAATAAATAACATGTCATGAAAGGAGACAAATAATGTCACAGAAATTCGGAAAAACATTTTTAACAGTGTTAACATCGGCAGCAGCAGTGCTGCTGACCAGTCAGTTCGCTTTTGCCGCGGAGGCGATCCCGGTGGGCGGAGAATCTTACATTAAAGTTATTTTTGCTGTAGGCGCGATGATCGGCGCAGGCCTGGCTATCGGCCTCGGCGCAATCGGCGCAGGCGCAGGCATTGGTAATGCTGCAAACGGTGCATGTCAGGCAGTCGGAAGAAACCCCGGCGTTCAGGGAAAGATCATGATGGTTATGCTCGTTGGTATGGCCATGGCTGAATCGATCGCCATTTATGCTCTGGTTATTGCTCTGATCTTATTATACGCCAACCCCTTCAAGGCTTTCTTTTTGGGTTAATGCTTAAATAAATTAACTTTAAAATCAAGAAAGGTTAGGGAGAACTCATAATGTCAGAAACTAAAAAAGATAAGCAAGGTTTACCTATTGGAAGTGTATTCTTCCTGCTTATTGTAATTCCCTTATCACTAATGGCGTTTTTAATCGCTAACGGCATGTTTAAATTGGGGGTTACTATAAAAGAGAGGGCCGTTAACGTTCTCGATGTTAAATCTCAGGAAGATATAAAGGCTAGAACCGTCAATACAGCAAATGAAGTTGCCAGCTTCCTCATGGAATGCAAAAAAGATTTACAGGTCGCAACCATCATTCCCTCATCAGAAGCTGTATATAAGCAATTTGTTTCTGAAAATAAAAAGCCGCTGTGGGTCAAACGTGACGGTAAAGTGCAGAAGGCATTGGTCCCCCTGTACAAAGAAATGACTCTGACGGATAAAAACGGCAACGAAAAAATTAAAATCCTTGACGGTCAGGTGGCGGCGGCGGGAAAGCTGGCTAACATCAGCGATCCAGCCAACACAACCTATAAGTCAGAAGATTATTTTGCTAAAACTAAAAACCTGAAGAGAGGCGAAATTTACGTATCTCCGGTTACCGGTTCATATGTCAACAAAGCAGCTTTTGAAAAGGGGCAAAGATTTTCGGGAATCATCCGTTTTGCAACACCGGTATTCGATCAAAATGGCTTCTCGGGCATCATCACCTTGGCGATAGACTATCGTCATCTGGCGCAGTTTACCGATCAACTGGTTCCGACACAAGCGGAAAGAGTGTTTGAAACAGACGCTGCAACCGGTAATTACGCTTTCATGGTCGATCCTCGCGGTTTTGTCATTTCTCATCCCAGTGATTTTCATGTCGTTGGACTCAACCCTGATGGGACAGCAGTTCCAACTGTGACGGCTCAAAACGCAAAAGAACTGGCGCAAAAAGGTGCGGAAGCCTTGAACATGTTCCAGTTAGGTTTTCTTGACCCCAATATATTTAAGGTCACGAAAGAAGCGGAATTGGGAAAGACAGGCGTTTTAACGTATAAATATGGTGGCGTCACCAAATTCGTCGCCTATGCGCCGATCAAATTTTATGCGTCAAACCTTCCTGAACCTGCAGGTTTTGGCTGGATAGGTCTGGGACTGGAAGTTGAAAAATACAACGAAGTGGCAACAAAGGTTGCTCAGAATATTGAAAAGGAATCTAAAGCATGGACAGCAACCGTCATTCTGGTTCTTATTGCTTCCATGATTATTCTTTTCTTCATTATGCTGATCCTGGTTCGTGGAATTACCCGTTCATTAAATGCGGATGTTCCAAAGGGTTCTGAAGGCGAAATCATCGATGATGACGATGACGACAAATAATTAACCTTCATTCAGTTAATCAAAAGGCCGAATTTCGATTCGGCCTTTTTTTATTTGCCTTGACAACTTTCAGCTTTTTCTTAATATTAAAGCCGCTGATCTTATCTAAAGGAGTGTCTGATGAAACTTTTTCCCATTGTGCATTTGCTTGCATTGATTATTGGCGGCATCATTTTACTCTTCGTAAAAAGAAAATACCGGAAAGTGCGAAACGCTGAATTAATGATCGCCTTCATCCTCCTCTTTCTATTGGTAGCAATTTTTACAGAGCCGGGTTTAGACTTGATAAAAAGAATGATCAGTCTTATTCAAGTTGAGTAAAGAACGCCGGTGGAATGACCAGACAGGAATAAAAAGCAATTCAAACACTTTTTCATCTTAAATATTTCAATGTGATTGAACACAATGAAGGGTTACCTGATCGGAAGAAAAATACCGAAAGAAGACGGTAAACAGCGTTTCAACCGGCTGAGCGGCGTCTTAATGCTTTCAGCCTGGGGGCTTGCTATGGTAGCTTCTTCATTCCTGTTTCTCTGGCTTGGTTACCTTGTAGATGAAATTCTGGGAACAACACCGAAATTCATGCTCGGCTCTTTCTTTCTCGCCATTGGCCTTTGCATGTGGATGCTTTACAAAGAGGCACAAAAGAGGGGAATCGGTTTATAAACCCGATGAATAAACAGGCACGAGAGAAGATCATAAGCCGAGTTCTGTTCCGTGTTTCGGTTACCCTGGACACGGCAATGATCATTCATCTGGGACGGCAGTTGCCTGCCGCCTCTAGCGACACTACCCGAGAACATCAGGCGGGCCGCCCTTAAACGTTCTCCTATTTGGTCTTGCTCCGGATGGGGTTTACCATGCCTTTTCCGTCACCGGAAAAGCGGTGAGCTCTTACCTCGCCATTTCACCCTTACCCACCATCGGCGGGCGGTATATTTTCTGTGGCACTTTCCTTAGGGTCGCCCCCAGTCGCCGTTAGCGACCATCCTGCCCTGTGGAGCTCGGACTTTCCTCCGGCAGACAAAATCTGCCAGCGATCATCTGATCTTCTCCGGCCTTGTTCTTACCTTACAATTGATTAGATTTTCTTTCAAGGAATCTTAAACGAATCAACCTCTATGTTCATCAATGGCCAGATTGGCCAGCTTGTCCGCCTGTGCGTTGTGGCAACGCAATACATGTTTAACGCTGACGGCTTCAAAAGAAGCAAGCAGGCTGCGGACCTCCTGCATTAATAATTTCAGATTTTCATTTTTGACTTTGTAAGAGCCGTTAATCTGGTTGGCCAGAAGCTCCGAATCCAGATAAACATCCAGTTGATTGAATCCTTGCGCCAGCGCGCCTTTTAATCCCAGAATCAGGGCTTTATATTCGGCAATATTATTCGTACAGTGCCCTAGATACGCCTTTCCTTCCCAGAGAATATCATCCGCTTCATCGGTGATCACCGCCCCGGCTCCGCCCTGACCCGGATTGCCGCGACAGGCGCCG
Organism: uncultured Smithella sp.; assembly: GCA_964450075.1. Classification (GTDB taxonomy): domain Bacteria; phylum Desulfobacterota; class Syntrophia; order Syntrophales; family Smithellaceae; genus UBA8904. The sequence goes on along the minus strand of CAYVFA010000071.1, from coordinate 1,177 downwards.
TCGCTGAATAACTTTACCTTTTTATTTTTCATAAGGGCTAGGCCGACTTTTCCTGATTATTAAAATACATAATCCGGTTACAGTTGGGGCAACTGAGCAATTCATCGGAACGCTGAAGTTCGTTATACAACTGTTGTGGAATATTCATATGACAGCCGCTGCAGACCGCCTTCCACACGGCAATCACACCGACGCCATTATTGCGTTTTTTGACCCTTTCATACTTGACCAGCAGGTCTGCGGGAATCGACTCTTGCAGGGCGGCTCGCTTTTTTATCCAGGTTTCCGTATCCTCGTCAACGGCGCTCAGATCATCCTCGATTATTTTCCTTTCCTCTTGATGATTGCTTTCGGCCTGCGTTAACGTTTCCTCATCTTTTTTCACCAGCCCGGAAAGCTTATCCATTTCATCCATGAGGGCGATAATCTGGGATTCAACGTCGCTGCGGGTTTTCTCGGCCGTTTCAATTTCCTTGAGCATGGCCTGATATTCCTTATTGTTCTTAACCTCCAGCAGCTTTTCCTTGGTCTTGACCATCCCGTCATTAAGTTTCTTTATTTTTGTTTCACACTCGGCGCGTCGGACCTTGAGTTCATCATGCTTTCTTTTATTCTGCTCAACACTTTCCTTGTAGAGCTGAAATTTTTCTTCCATCTTGGAAATTTTTTCCGGCAGTTTAACTTTTTTAGCGGAAAGTTTGACCAACTGCGAATCACACGCCTGCAAACTGATTAACAACAATATTTTTTCTTTCAACCATTTTCTCCTTTTTGTATGTAATAACCCCGCTTCGCGGGATAAGTTCGATGAGCAAATTTCAGCGCGCTGCGCTTCTGACGCTGAGTCTCACTAACCCCGCTTCGCTCTGCTGCGCGGGATAAGTTCGACTAGCAAATTTCAGCGCGCTGCGCTTCTAAAATTTGAGTCGAACTAAAAAAAAATGCACCTGTTGAGGGTGCATTTTTAGATAGTATGTTGATGGGCCTGATTCTGTTTACCAGGACATGACAATTTGATTTGTCTTGTCACGGCAAATAAATCAGTGGCCGTATCGCAACAACTCCTCGCTTTTAAAAACCGTTTTTTCTCCATCATCTTTCAGGTTCCATGACTACAAAATTTGGTGGGCCCACCTGGAATCGAACCAGGGACCTACCGGTTATGAGCCGGTGGCTC
>CAYVFA010000070.1:0-11849 GCA_964450075.1 uncultured Smithella sp. | reverse complement strand
GAGTTCATGATGGGGAATCCCCGCTTTTTGAGTTCCAGCAGTTTCTGAATGGCCTCACGGCGTTCGTCTTGCGAAAGTTCAAGGTCATCCTCTCCCTGATGATAGGGGTAAAAAAACTGGACGGTCATCCCCTTAATATTAGGCATCTGCCGCACCCACTGTGCGAGAGCCTCCAAATCACGCCAGTTGCGGCGATTGAGCGTGCAGTGAATAAACACGCGGGGGTGCTTTGTTGTTTTGAGGTTTGAACAGATGCGGTCAAAGGAGTGGTTTCGCAGATCATCGTGTGTTTCCTTCATGCCGTCCAGGCTTACCCAGAGCGTGTGGGCGGGAACATCCAGCGGCAGCGTTCCGTTGGTCGTTACGGCGACACGCAGGAAGCGCTGCCTTGCATAGCGGACAAGATCATGGAGACGGTAGGCCCCGTCACGCCACAAAAGAGGCTCGCCTCCTTCAAAAACGACCAGGCGGGTTCCGAATCGGCGCAGGGTATCCAGGGCCTCAATGGACATGTCTCGGGACATAGAGGGTGCTTCGTCACCCGCGCGCAGGTGAAAAGGGCAGGCCCGGCAAGCCAGATTGCAGCGATAGGTGACTTTGAAGCTTGCCAGCAGAGGGATTTTGCGTCCCAATATTTTTCGCTGCCAGAAAAACCGCGACAGATCCAAAGGCCAGGGGAGAGAGGCGGTTTTCATTTTTCCTTCACTCAAAACGGGATGCTCCGATCATCTAAGTTCAGAAAATTTCTTCGATGCCGAGCGGATATTTAGACAAGACCTCACAGCCGTCTTTGGTGATGACGATGTCATTTTCATAACGGAATCCGATATTCTCCTCCGGCGCGGCATACTGCATCGCGCAGACGACCATTTCATTTTCCTGATAAACGTGATCCTGGTCTGTCCAGTATGGAAGGTCGGGATTGACGACAGCGCCGATCCGCCACTCATCACCGAAAAGACCGATGCCGTGTTCGCAGGCCGGTTGGATGAAATCACCGCAGCCGCGCGATTCGGCAAATTCCATCATCGTTGCGGCAAGGGTTCCGGGTGTGGTCCTGGCACGGTAGTTGTCAATGACTTTCTGAATAATGGCGACAAAATTATCTGCGTGCCAGCGCTGACGTTTGGTTGCGGGTCCGATCAGATAATTGTGCGAGTGATCGCCCAGCGCCAGTTTAAACATTGCGTGGAAATCCAGCATCAGCGGTTCGCCCGCCATGATTTCTTTGGTGGTCGGCGGCGTGCAGGCGCCCAGTCCCGTGCGAAATCCGCTGGAAATTTCATTGAGTCCTGCAAAATTCCACTCTGACACGCTGCCTGCCTTGCGCATGGCCAGGGCGGCAATCCCGGCAATGACGGTTTCCGTCATGCCTTTGTAGCCGCCGTTTTGAAGGGCGGCACGTGCCGCTTTGTGTCCTTCGTCAACAATCAGTGATGCGGTGCGGAAGCGCTCGATGGTGCCCTGGTCTTTGATGAGCGAAAGGGCGTCAATAATATCGTGAGCGTTGACCCATTCAAAACCAGGGAGCGCGTCTTTAAAGTGGGTATATTCCCAGTGGGACAGATTTCCTTCGGCCGTGTAGGTAGAGATTCCGTCCTCATAGCCCAGTCGGCCTTTTTGGATGCCGAGCTCATCTTTGATAAAATCCGTAATGGCGGAAACCTGATCCATGCCGCCCATCGGCCCGTAGGCGCGAACATGATCGGAGTCAAGCCAGGTTTCGTCGCCCACGCGCATCGCATCGACCACAAATGTAAAATAGGTGGGCTGTCCTTCAGCCGGAATGATCAGATAACTTCTCCACGGGCAGAAGGTATCCATCACAAAGCTCATGGTGCGGATGCGCGAACCGAGATACACGTCGATGCCGCGCTTGTTCATTTCCTTCTGGATCGCCTTCACACGTCCGGGATTGTCTATATAATACTTGTCCTGGGGGTCTAAGATTCTGGTCATATTTTTTTCTCCTTTTAATACTGAGTTGGAATCCGGGCCAGTACTTTGTTGAGGCGATCAGACACGGCTGCAAGTTTAAGGGCTTTGGCCAAATTACCTTTAAGTTTTAGTTTTCCGGTCATCAGGGCTTTTTGCGCGCCCAGTTCCGCGCGGGAAATTCTGGCAAAAGTTTCATAATCGCCGATGATTCTGAATTCTCCCTGAGGCGGTTCGCCTGTTCCCGTTTCTACGCGGGTTACTTTTCCTTCCTGGCATTCAACAAAAAGAAACATTTCCACGCCACCGGGACAGTTTTTGTATATGTTGGACATCGATGTCGTGACGTTATTCATTTTTTCGGGTGGAAGTTCGGCCTGGAGTCTTTTTTGCGCTTCATCGCGCCATGACGGACTCAAGTACGCAAGTAACTCTGACATGTTGATTCCTCCTGTCTTGTTGATTGGCCGGCATGGGCATGCCGGCCGGATTATGGGTTGCCTCTTATCTTCAATGCGAATTAAAAAGGCGTCCACCACTAAAATGCGTTTGTGGCTGACGCCTTCCATGTTTATTGATCCGGCCCAAAATCATTTTGCTGAAACTGCCAATTCCGCACTGGCTTCACCTTCCAGACCGTCCTTATCAACTGCTGAAACAACGTAGTTTTTGTTTTTACCTTTAACAATAGAACCGTCTGAATAATTTGTCGTTTTGGTTTCAGCGATTTTTTCCACACCCATAAAGACTTTTTCATAAACGATATAATGGGAAATATCCGTTTCCTTGCTAGGCGACCAGGATAATTCCGCTTTTCCGGCTTCATATTTTCCCTGTAAATTTTCCGGCGCCTTCGGCTTCGGCTTGGTTGTGGCGGAAATTACATCAGATTGATCAGACAGCAGCCCATCGTTATCTTTCGCCTGGATTCGGTAACGGTAAGTGACGCCATCCTTTAAATTCTTATCTGTATGGGCGGAAGTCTTGGCTTCGCCGATGCTGGAAAAACTATCACTATCACTCGTTGACCGATAAATGTAATAAAGATTGATATCTTTTTCCGGATTGGCTTGCCACTCCAGGGGTACTTCTTTAACTTTTGACGATGTTCCTTTTAATCCAGATGGTTTTTGGGGTCTCGGTTTAGTTGTCGCAAAAGCCAGGGCCGGTTTGCTTTCCGCATTCACTTTGTTATAGGCCGAGAGCCGGTAATAATAGGTTTTACCATCTGCCAGCTGTTCGAAACCGCGGGAATCGTCCACTAAACTGCTGTTTTCCCGACCGCTGATTTTCTTGAGCAGCGTATATTGGCCTTCCTTTTCCATGGACCAATAAATCAAATAACCCTCAACCTCTTCTTGTTTCGCCGCCTGCCAGGTCAGATCAACTTTCTTGACCAGAGCACTGCGGGCCATAAATTTTTCGGGTTGAGGCGGAATGTCCCGTGTGACCGCAATCTTGACGGGTGACGGGCTTGTTTCGACCCCTAAATCGTCTTCCGCTGTAATATAATAATGGTAGGTTGTCTTATCTCCCAAACCTTCAAGGTCGGCATACTCATACTGATTGCCGGCGTCCGAGGCATTTATTTTTTTTATTTTAACAAAACCTCCGTCACTTTTTGCGCTGCGATAAATATTATAAGCAACGAGGAAAGGGGATTGAATGCCCGTCCATCTTAATTTAACTTCACGAATTAAATCGCTGACGGTGTTGATGGCAGTAATGACGGGGAAAGTCGTTCCCTTGACAGGATAACAGAGTTCGCTTTCAATTCCTTTTTCGTTGAAAGCGGCAAGACGATAAAAATAGGTATGGCCATCAGGCAGGCCCGTAGCCCGGTAATGAATTTTTCCGTCGCCGCTGTCCGCGACATCATTTTGCAGCATTTTATTGGCTTCCAGATAGGGGCCGTCCTCACTGTCGGCCCGGTAAATTTTATACCCGGCCAATCGGGATGTGTCCTGACTTTTTGATGGATTAGGCGCCCAGACAATTAGAATACTTTTGGAACGCCCTTCCGTTTTCAAGATAATGGGGGCATTGGGCGCAAAATCAGTGCGGGCAGAGACAACAGGGGTAAAACCGCTCAACCGGCTTAATTTGTCGTAGGCCCTTACTTTATAATAGTAACTAATATTATTTTCCACATTTTGATCGTAGTATTCTGTTTTATCGGTTTGACCCAGCATGGCAAAAGGACCATTCTGATTAAGTGCGCGATAAACTTCATAACCGGCGGCGGCAAATCCGGGAATGGTCTGCCAGCGGATGGTTATTTTTTTGTTTCCAGGAATGCCTTGGCAATTGACTGGAGAACTGGTGGTTGCTTCTCCCCCGCTTCCGGATGGCCCTTGTTCCGCAGAGCTGGTTTTGTTCAGAACCGCTATGAGCGAAGCGCCAAGCTTGCCGACTTCCGCCGTTAAGGTCGATTCACCGGACGCCGTTACCCGGGTCGTATAAACTTCTTTTTTTTTGTCGATTTGAATTAAACTGCACTTGATGTTGATCGCTGATCCTCTTTTTGCCACAGAACCCACCACAATAAAATCAAGCCCCAGACGGGATCCGATATTGACAACATTATCAAGCTGATCATTTTGTTGCAGGTCATTGAGGTTGAGAAAAGTTTCCAGATCTTTGCGGTCAATGATGGAAATGGAGGGATCTGTTTTCAGTGTGCCAATCAGGGCGTTGGTGACGCTTGTTCCTAAGCCGGATGCTTCAAAATTTACCGTTCCGAAATTAAAGACAGACAGCTTGTGCTCGCTGGCATGGATGGTTCCCGCATCTGTAAAAATGATCAGGAATAATAAGATGGTGCCAAGAATCGCTTTCTTCAACATAATGAGTCTCCGGTTAAACTGAAAATTCTTCACGTCGGCATGAAGACAAACACTCCGTAGGGTTCATAATGACCTGCACCGATGCCTCGCTTACGCATGAGGCATCGGTGCAGGTCATGTTATGCTAAATTGGATATTAAATATCGTTAATTATCTTTTCAATCAATTCCAACGATTTTGTTGAGATCGGCGTTGTGATTCCCTTTAATTTTTCATCATAAATGGCATCCGTGTATTTTTCTACCGCTGCTTCATAGCTGCGGCGTTTCTGCAAGTCCTGCGCCTTGTTGAAATATTCCACTTCCAGACTCTGAAAATGTTTAAGAACGTTGCGGCCCATTTCCGAAATTTTCTCATTGGCTAATTCGTCCAGCACTTCGGCTTCCGTGGCCAGTTCCAGTGGATCTTGCGCGATATTGGCCATCGGCAGGCCGTCACGATATTTATCTTCCTTGATCAGCTTGCCGGAAACCGTATTGGCAATAATTTCTCCTGTCTGTGTGTCAACCAGTTTAAAAGACAGCTCGAGCAGGGCGCTTATTCTGGCGACACCCTCTTTGTTGGATATAAACTGATAATTCTTTTTCTTGATGGTCCGCGGCGGCGCATTTTTTACATCTTCTTCCGACGGTTTGGGATTTACCATGCGCCAATCAGACCAGTCCGGATTCGGCACGTCGTCTTCATTGACCATGACGCGAACCTGGGTGGTGCTGGGATTGTCCTTGAATTTAGCTGAAAAGTGTAAAACGTCTCCCATGATAAAAGTGTCAATTCCCCTCATTTTACCAACACTCTGAGCCGTTTTAATATCCACCAGCCCTGTCTGGCTGAGCTGCATTTCTCTTAAGATGGACTGTAAATTTTCTCTTTCAATGATGCGTAAATCAACGCTGGCGTTTTTATGTAAAAATGCAATTAATTTGTTGGCGGCAATTTTCCCCGCATCTTTTTCGGTGCTGGGGGAACCGAAGTCAAAAACGGCTATCGATTTCCGCACACGCCTGGTGATGGGATCTTTTACGTCGTTTTTCTTCTGAAATAATTCAGGGTAATCCGGAATAAGCGCTTCAATCTTTTGCAGCCAGACCAGCGCATTTCCCCACATTTCCTTTTCTATGAATTTTTCGGATCGTTTCATCGCAGCAGCGCAAAGGCGGGTGGCATGCTGACGAAAATCTGAATTCTCGACCAGCGCTGGTGAATAATTGCGGGCCAGTTCGATCTCTTTAAAAGAGCCGGAAAGCTTATCCTGCTTTAAAAATTTAATGGATTCTTTAAAGTGAATATCGCTTGCTTTTGCCTTTAAAGCCTCCAGATTTTTGCTTAGGTTGGGATCAGCCTGCGGATAATCCATGGCTTTCTCGTAAAGAAAAATAGCCCGGTCCAATTTGTCGGCGGCCTCGGCTCTGGCCGCTTCTGTTGCATAATATTGGGAATTATCTTTTTTCAATGCATCCTGATACTGTTTGGAAACATCCAGATACTTGGGATTAACTTCCATGGCTGCTTTAAAACTTTCTGCGGCCGCTTTCCAGTCATCCTGCTTTCCAAAATTAGTTCCCTGCTGATAAAGCGCTCTTATGCCTTCGGATTGGGAACGCTTGAGTCTGTTGCCGGTATCTTCATAATTAGGAAAAATGGCATTGACCTGCTTGAGCTTGTTCAACGCCGCAATCCAGTCCTCCCTCTGCATGTCGGCTTCCGCCTGCTGGTAGAGGCTTTTTAAGGATGCTTTTAAACCATTGGTTTGATCATTCACTTTGCCGTGAAAAGATTTTATTTCCGGATTCGTCGGATCCATGGCCAGTATCTGGTCTGCGTCTTTGGACAACCGTTCCAGCGTCATGAGGTTTTGTCCAGCCGACGCATAAGCCTGTTTGGTTTTTGCCAGACGGGCCTGGGCTGCCTGCTGTTTGGCTCTGAGCAGTTCATCTTTAAATTCCTGATTATCAGGTTCCTCGCTGACAGCCTTTTGAAAGTAAATGATGGCTTCTTCCCAGCGATTAGCTTTGGTGAAATCCTGACCCTGCTTGAAACTCTCATTTGTGCCTACACAAGCTGCAAGGAAAAACAAGATCACTGCAGATGTAGCTATTACGTGTGTTATTCTGCTCTTCATGTTTTCATTCCCCCTCAAAAAAATATCCGATATCCTTGATTTAAGGCAGCAGAACTGCCTCAATGCGATTTTGACTGATTTCCTCAATTCTGATATGGCGTTTGCCGATGGTCATCTGAGTCACATCGTGGGCAACGGCTTGCGTATCGCCTTCGACTTCCAGATCAAATTCAGCCTTGCCTTTTGAATAGTGACGCTGGTTCATGCCTTTAAAACCTTTGACTTCGTCGGCGATCACCGATTTGAATTTCTGCAAAGTAGCGTAAGGGGTAAGGCCGGAAATCACCAACTTGATGGTGGCGGTATTGGCTAATTCTTTTGACCAGCTTTCCAATACATTATCGACCAGTTTCGTGATCAACCGGGTTGACGTTTTTTCTGTTAAAGTTTTAAATTCCCCTTTGCCTTTGTTGTCGGAGTCCGTTTCACTTTCCGTCGTAACGATTTCACCCGTATCGCCGTTCACAACCTTTCCGGTCACGACAACTGAGTTTTTATTCATTTCAACATTATAAATGGTCGAAGATTTGCTGATGGCATCGACGGTCCCGAAGATAATCACTTCGGCCCCGTAGCGACGAGCAATACTGGAAATATCCTTTTTCCCCTCTGCTTCCAAGAGACGTTCATAATCCCTGTTTTTTTTCATGGTTCGCGCGTCCACCAGCTTAAAATTATTAGCCTTTAAATACTTGGCCATCGCATTTTCGGCAACGGCATCTTCTGATTTGGAATCTTTAAAAATCAACATGACCCGCGGGTTTGATTTTCGCGCCATAATCAATTTAATGGCCGCCATCTTATCGCGCAGTTTACCCTCACTGATATAGGCCTTAATAACGACTTCATATTGATTGCCTGTTTGTTTTTCTGAAAGGATATCGTATTTATCAATAAAGCCACTTGATTCAGAAAGGATGCTGTCCATCTTGACCTGAAAATTTTCCACAGCGGTTGTGCTGGTAATCATCACACCGGCAACCTGTTCGACTGCATTGCGTTGCGCTTCATCCAGCGCTTTACTGCGGGCAATATCAACAAAGTCTTTTTGAACCGTCGCCGTGCCCTTGGCCGTTACTTTCTGCTGGGCCTGAGCGGGTAAAAGGGAAACAGCTAAAAACGCGAAAATGAGACAGATGATTGTTTTTTTCATAAGTACACCCTTGAAATTGTGCAGAGAATTTTTTTTCTTTTCAAAATCCTGTGTTCTGTTGGATTCAGTCCATTTCAAAGTCAATTTTTTATTGAAATCGACTTTCAGAGCATATACTTAAATTACTTATCAGTGTCAAGATTAAATGGTTTTTAGTCTTAGCAAACAATTAGTTGCTGGGCCGAAATTCTATAATGACGGTCCCCGGATTCGATCCGTTGTAACCGCTATTATCACATTGCTTCCGGATGCCAAGATCATACCAGAACCCCAGCTTGAATTCCTTGGTCTTAATCGTTTTGCCTTCCCCTTTCAAAGCCGTGTAATAGCAATATTCCCCGTAATCATAAGGAACTTTATCGGTGTTTTCGCCACGGCCTTTTTCGTTGACCAGTGTGCCATTATGTTTCTTGATCAGTTTGTTGAGCACACTTCCCAGGATATTAAAATAGGTATGTTCGGCGCTCATGTCTCCAGTGTTAAATTGCTTTTGCGCATGGACGGATTTTACTTTACCACTTTTTGTCCGGCAGATGATTTTAAAACCGTCTATGTATCCCTCATGGGCATAACCGTAATCATCATCACTGCCCGATTTGAAAAAATCTTCGGGAATGACTGTCGCTGGTCCGCCGGGATTGACTTTGAGAATAAAATCGACAATGTTGTCATAAGCAAAAGCCGCTGAGTTCAATAGCGGGGAAAACAGTAACATCCCCCAAATCGTTAAGATCATCATAAATGTTTTACATTTCATAGCGGTTCCCTCGTTTCCCATGATGTGATGTGAATTTGTAAGACCGGCGCTTCTCAAAGTCAAGACAAAAAATGCGTTGAAATTGCTCAATAGAATAAGAGACATTAAGCAATAATGGATCAGGATTCGTTTGCCCCTTTATTTCAATATTTTATAATCTTTTTCACTTGACGCCGGACAACTTTTCTCTTATTCATGATCCCGAAAACAATTTTGGTCAGCAGTGAATGTCGGGCGAACAGGCGTTAGGATGGAAAGATGAACAAGCGGTTTACAGATTTGATTCTTGCTGCCATCAAGCAGAGGATTTCCGACCTCCATATTACCGGTGGCTTCCCCTTGATTTTCCGCAGTGAAGGCAATATTCATTTCGATAAAAACGTTAAATGGACGCATGCGGATATTGACACGATTGTCAGGGAAATGTTGAGTGAGCGCCAGTTATTTACCCTGAGAAAGAGATGGTCCGTCGATTTTGCGATATCTTTTAATCACGTACGGGTAAGAATCAATGCCTTCTATACCACAAGAGGATTGAGTCTGGCGATACGCCTTCTTCCCGAAATGATTCCGGATCTTATGGCGCTTAACCTGCATCCCTCTCTCAGCCAGATCAAGGATCTCCGATCCGGTCTGGTTCTGGTCTGCGGCAGCACCGGTTCAGGCAAATCGACCACGGTCGCGGCAATGATTGAAGAGATCAATCGCACCCGGCCTGTCCATATCATCACCATTGAAGATCCTATTGAATACCGGTTTAAACCCAAAAAGGCATTTATTGAACAGCGGGAAGTCGGTATTCATGTGCCGTCTTTTGACCAGGGATTGCTGGATAGTTTGCGGGAAAATCCTGATGTTATTTTTGTCGGGGAAATGAGGGATCCAAATACCATCCGAATGGCCCTGACCGCTGCCGAATCCGGACATCTGGTTTTCGGAACCTTGCATGCCACGGATGCCGAAGATGCCATTTATCGCATCAACAATTGTGTGTCCGGGGATAATCAGGAAGTCATTCGCTACCAGTTTGCCTCCACGTTTTCCTGGTTGATCATCCAACAACTGACCTATATCGAAAAAGCGGGTTTCCGTGTGCCGATGTTGTCGATAACGCGCGGTTCGTCATCGGTCAGGAGCAGCATCCGTGAAAACAAATTGACCCAGCTGGAAAACATAATGCTGACGAGCAGGAATGAAGGCATGTTCACCATGGAACTTTATCAAAAGGAGTTTCTCAACAATCAGCCTTCGTTCAACCATCCCCACAAAAGTTTTGGCATGGGAGCGGAATCCTCCCGGGAAGCAGATTATGTTTCAACGCTCATTGATCCCAATGCCGTTCAGGATGTTGTTTACATGGCCAATGTTGATGAAGCCCTCAAGGGGACCGATGATGCACTCAGAAATTCAACGGTGACGCTTAAAGACGAAGATTGGCAGCAATATGTCATTCTGGAAGATCATGATATGGAGCTGAAAGATATTATCGCGCAATACGACCAGGCGGATCACGACAAACCCGATAGTAATGGCTTAAAAAATAAATGATTCTATTTCATTAGCTATTTTTTTCTTGACCGATGGTCACTATAAGAGTATGCTGTCATTCAAATGTGCGGTAGGCACATTGGAAGAAATATAAATTAGGAGGATATAGAGATGGCCAAATATCTCTACAACGAGGAGGCGCTCGCCAATCTTAAAATCACAGACACGTCCATTCTGGACAGGTTGGTTGATTTCGAGTCTGCACGTGAGGCGCATTCAAAAAAGGAACATGCTAAAAAAGACAAACGGATGTCCATAGGTGAGGCGGTTGCGACTTATGTGAAGGATGGCGACGTTCTCACGGATGGTGGTTTTTCTTATGTCAGAACACCCCATCAGGCCTTTCACGAGATCATCCGGCAGGGCAGAAAGAACATGCAGATGATCGGATCCCCCAATACGAATCAGAGCTTTTTTATCTTTTACGGATTGGTATCCTATTCCCACAATTCATACACCGGGGCGGAAATGCGCGGGACTGATAAAATTTATGACCGCGCACTCAAGGCAGGTAAGACCACGATTCTTTCCGAGTGGAGTCACGGCGGCATGGCGCAGGGATTCAAAGCCGCTCAATTGGGCTGCCCGGGTGTTACAAGCAAACAGATGATCGGCAGTGATCTTGTCCGCTACAATCCTTATCTCAAGGTCATACAGAATCCCTTGAAAAAGGATAAAGATCCCGTTGTGTTTGTTCCGGCTTTGTACCCCGATGTGGCGATCATCCATTGTAATGCCGCAGACAAGTACGGCAACGCCTACATCTATGGTCCGGCCGTCAATGACCTGGCGATGGCTGCCGCAGCGCGGAAAGTCATTATCACGGCGGAAGAGATCGTGCCTGAAAATGATATCCGCTACAATAAGCAGGGGCAGATCATTCCTTTCTTTTATGCCGATGCCGTGGTCGAAATGCCTTTTGGAGCGCTTCCCGGCAGTATGCCCGGATGCTACTACTGGCCGAGGCAATGGTGGGAAAAGTGCATGCGTTTTGCCACAGCAAGCGATGAAAATGCCAAGGCATTTCTTGACGAATGGATTATGGGCGTCAAAAATCAGTTTGAGTTCGTTGATAAACTGGGAGGCGCCAAGTGGGTTGCTGAAGCCCGTCGCCAGACCAAGGCCGCCGAAGGCGATAATGAAGACATTGATTTCTCTTACGAGGAATTTACCATGAAGCATGATTCAGGACTCTATTATTAAGAAAGGAGAAAAAAATGCGAGATTTAAACGCACCAGCCAATCCTTTGGAAACATTGGCTTATATTATAGCGCAGCAGATCCACGATCATTCGATCGTGTATATTGGAACCGGACTTCCCATGGTGGCGGGAATTCTGGCCAAGAAAACCCATGCCCCCAATATTACGATTGTTTATGAGTCCGGAGGACAGGATCCGATTGAAGGGGATATGCCCTGGTCTGTCGGTTGTCCCTTTACCTGGCGCAAATCCCCCACCATTATGGAAATGTCCTATTCTTTTGCGC
>CAYVFA010000069.1:0-11860 GCA_964450075.1 uncultured Smithella sp. | reverse complement strand
TGGATTTCGGACCGTGGGAGCAGATTTTCTATGGTGAATTTGACGGCGGCCGGAAGAAAAGAGTGCTCGTCAAAATCATCGGGGAATAAGGTCGTTATTCGTGAAGCGTCGTTCGTATCTCGTCATTAGGGAACAGCCCCTTTAGTCTATCGCGACCGTTCTCTACGCATCACGAGATACGAGTTACGAACGACGAAATGCAAGCTGAGAACATCGAGATCAGGGTTTGTCCGTCTTCATCACGTTGGGAATGTCTTTTTCGCCCAGATAAAAAACAACGAGTTTGACCGGAACTTTCCCATTGTTGATTCCGTTGTGTTTGAGCTTGACGACTTCAATGATGGCCTCGCCTTCTTTAAACTCGAATGTTTTTCCACCCTCTAGCTGCACCGAAAGATTTCCGGCCATCACATAAGCATAAACAGCGACAGGATGGCTGTGCCAACCCGTCTGGGCACCCGGAGCAATATCCACGATCATGACGGTTACGCTGGGGTGATCCGTGTCCAGATAATCAATAGGTTCGCCGTTGCTCATCGTTTCTGTCTGGAGAATAATTTTTGCCTGCACCCCTGCATCATACTGGGCCGCTGCGGCCGAGAAAGGCAACAGCATCATGAAACCTGTCAATATCCACACACGACTTTTTATCAGCAGCATCCTTACACCTTCCGTATTCAGATTTTTTAGTCTTTCAGTTTGGCGGTAAAAATGCAGTTCCTGCCTGAATCAAATGGTCTTTTGCGAAACCAAGCAAATAAGTGAAATAAGCTAGTTCCCGGCACTTCGCTTGTGGAATTAGAGTTTCACTAACCACGGGCGTAAAGCCCTCCGCTTTGCGGGATAACGTGAAACTAACCAATTCCCCGTCGCTTCGCTTGTGGAATTAGAGTTTCACTAACACCGCGGCAAGGCTTAATGGGACATCGGGACGATCCAGCAGCTTGAAACCGGCCTTTTGCGCGTAATCGAGTGCGGCATCAAATTGCACTCTGGAAACATGCAGTTTGGGTTCCGCCAGAAGAAATTTCCCGTCATCTTTCATGACAGCATGCAATTGCGCAAAAAATCTTTCCTGATCGGGCACTTCGTGCGCCATCCAGAAGGCCAGAATAAAGTCGGCTCGATCCGTAACATTCAGAGAACCCGGACTGGCCAATTGCAGACAAACCCGGTGAGCCAGACCAGTCTGAATAGCCCGCTTTGATATGGCGGCCAGCATCTCTTCCTGAATATCCACTGCGATAACCTGCCCGTTATCGCCCACCAGACGGGCCATGGGAATGGTAAAGAAACCGATGCCGGGACCGACGTCCAATACGGTGTCGCCTTGCCTGACATAGTCTTTGATGATCTGTTCAGGATTTTGCAAACACCTGCGGACCCAGTTGTCAATTGTGAAGCACAGCCAGCGGGGGCAAACATGATGCCTTCTTACGAAAAAATAGTCGCCTATTCTGCTCATAAACCTCCCTTCAGGCCACCGTAAGCCCTTTTCCCCTCAGATAATCCTTGACGTCCTTGATTTTGAGCAACCGGAAGTGAAAGACCGACGCGGCCAGTAAAACGCTGGCGCCGCCTTTTACGACCACCTCATAGAAATCTTCCAGTTTGCCTGCACCACCAGAGGCCACAACCGGCAAAGTGACTACGGAAGAAATGGCTTTGGTAAAGGGAATATCATAGCCAGCCTTGGTGCCGTCTCCGTCCATGCTGGTTGGCAGAATCACGCCCGCGCCCAGTGCCTGACAGGTTTTCGCCCAAACCACCGCATCTTTGGCAATAGGCAGCGTACCGCCGGAAACAACCAGTTCGAATCCGGAAGGCATCGCCTTGTTTCTTTTTGCGTCGATGGCCACAGTGATTTTATCCGACCCGTATTTTTCAGCGGCTTCACGCACCAAATCGGGATTTTTTACCGCCGCGCTGTTCATGGACACCTTACTTGCTCCAGCTCCCAGCACCATTTCAATATCCTCAATCGAGGAAATGCCACCGCCAACCGTCAGCGGAATACGCAACTGGGCTGAAACCTTCTTCACCCATTCCAGACGGGTTTTACGGTTTTCCAGCGTGGCTGCAATGTCCAGCATGGCCAGTTCATCCGCCCCTTCGGCCTGATAAAACGCGGCATTTTCGACCGGATCACCCGCTTCTTTAATATCAACAAAATGAACACCCTTCACCACCCGTCCGTTTTTCATATCCAGACAAGGCATGATTTTGATCGGTTCCATAGAAATCTCCTTTCAGAATAAATAAGCAATTTGACCGGATTCACCACGGCGCTGCAAATTTTTTAAACCGAACGTGTCCAATTTACAACTAAAATGTTTAAAAACATGACCAATCGAGAACCATTTTGTCCCTTTCTTCTTTAATGCTTGAAACGCAAGGCAATTTCGTTTAAACCATTTTGCAACCTATTCCAGCACAAAAAGGAGCCGCCATGATCAAGATGAAAGAAATCAAAGCAAACACCATGAATGTGGAAAAATTTATTGAGAACAAAGTTCAGGCTATCCGGGAAGCCGTTGGCCCCGGTCTGGCCATCAACGCCCTGTCGGGCGGCGTGGACTCCTGTGTCGTTACCGCTTTGGGACACAAGGCGCTGGGGCCTCGCCTCAAAACCTGCATCATTGACAATGGCATTATGCGGGAGAACGAACCGGCCAGGGTGGCCGCCGCCTTTAAAAAGCTGGGGATAAAAGTTGAAGTGGTCGATTCGGCCAAAGCTTTTTTTGCCGCACTGAAGGGACTCACCGATCCCGAAGAAAAAAGGGAAGCCATCACGCAAACTTTCTATAAAAATGTTTTCGGCAAGCTGGTCGTCAAGAGCAAAGCTAAATATCTCCTGCAGGGCACCATCCTGACCGATGTTGATGAAACCGTCGCCGGTATCAAGCGGCAGCATAATGTTTTTGAACAACTGGGCATTGATCCGCAAAAAGCATTCGGCTATAAAATTCTGGAACCGCTCATCGAACTGCGCAAGGACGGCGTCCGCAAAGTCGGCGCGGGGCTTGGGCTGCCCACCGCCATGTTCGACCGGATTCCTTTTCCGGGACCGGCGCTGGCTGCCCGCGTCATCGGCGAGGTCACACCCGCCAAAATCGCGCTGGTCCAGAAAGCAACCGCCATTACGGAAGCGGCACTTAAAGATGTCCAGGCGTTTCAGTATCTGGCCATTCTGCATGAAGACCGCGTAACCGGCATGCGCAATAATAAACGGGTTTTCGGAAACCAGATTGAAATCCGCTGCTGGGACAGCCTGGACGCGCGCGTTGCAAAACCCACAAGGCTTTCGTTTGACGTGCTGGAAAAGATCGCCGCGAAGATTACCAGAGACATCCCGGAAGTCGTCTCGGTTACTTACAATATTACGTCTAAACCGACGTCCACCATCGAAGCGATTTAAACCCGAAACCGTGGCTCGGATTATTGTATGACTTTGCCAAAATCGATCAGTATCCAACGGGAGGATATCAAACAAATGGAAACAGAAAAAAATAAAAGTGAAGCGGCGCCGGCCGGAAACCTTTCGGCCGGACAACAGAAAACCGACAACAGCGCCATTCGGCCCGACCTTGCCGAGGTCATCCACAGACATTCCTTCGGCTTGGATGAAAATCGTTCTGCCGTTGTCGCGAAAAGAAAAGAAAAAAATCAGCGCACGGCCCGTGCCAACGTGATGGACCTTTGCGATACCGGCAGCTTCATTGAATACGGCGCTCTGGCCATTGCCGCCCAGCGCGGACGACGTTCCGTGGAAGATTTGATCAGCAAAACCCCGACCGACGGCATGATCGCAGGCGTCGGATCGGTCAACGGCGCGCAGTTTGGTGAAGACAAGGGCCGCTGCATGGTGCTGGCTTACGACTACACGGTTCTGGCAGGCACGCAGGGGTACTTCAACCACAAGAAAAAAGATCGCATGCTGCATCTGGCCCATGAGCAGCGCCTGCCGGTTGTTTTCTTCGCGGAAGGCGGCGGCGGCAGGCCCGGTGATGTTGACGCGGAAGGCGTCATGGTGGCCGGGCTAGATTTGACCACCTTTGGAACGTTTGCTAGACTAAGTGGGTATGTGCCGGTTGTCGGGATTGTCTCCGGATTTTGTTTCGCTGGCAATGCGGCGCTTCTGGGCTGCTGCGATGTCATTATTGCCGCCAAAAATTCCAGCATCGGCATGGGTGGACCGGTCATGATCGAAGGGGGAGGCCTGGGTGTCTTCAAGCCGGAGGAAGTCGGACCGATGGATGTCCAGACACAAAACGGCGTCGTCGATATTGAAGTGGAAGACGATGTGGCAGCCGTCGCCACGGCCAAAAAATATCTTTCCTATTTTCAAGGCGCAACCTCATCGTGGCAAGCAGGCGACCCGATCAAACTGCGCACCATGGTTCCGGAAAGCCGCAAGCGGGCTTACAACGTCAAGGCGCTGATCAAAGCTCTGGCAGACACCGACTCTTTTCTGGAGCTCAAGCCTAAATTCGGCCCCAGCATGGTCACAGGCCTCATCCGCATTGAAGGCCGACCGTTCGGCATCATCGCCAACAACTCCATGGTGACAGCCGGCGCCATCGAAGCCGAAGGCGCGGACAAGGTCGCCCGTTTGATGCAAATCTGCAATGCACACGGCCTGCCGATCCTGTCCCTGTGCGACACGCCGGGTTTCATGGTCGGACCGGAAATCGAGAAACGCGCGCAGGTGCGGCATGTCTGCCGCATGTTCGTGATCGGCTCTCACATCACCGTGCCTTACTTTACCATTGTGCTGCGCCGAGGCTACGGTCTGGGCGCGATGGCCATGGCCAGGGGGGGATTCCACGCATCGTTCTTTACGGCTGCCTGGCCCTCGGGAGAATTTGGCGGGATGGGGCTGGAAGGAGCAGTCAAGGCGGGATTCAAAAAAGAGCTGGCGGCGGTTGAAGATCCTCAAAAACGGGAAGAACTCTACGAGTTTCTAGTCGGCCAGTTGTACGAAAGAGGAAAAGCCATCAACATGGCCGCCCATCTGGAAATCGACGCGGTGATCGATCCGGCGGACACGCGCAAGTGGATTATGCAGGGATTAAAATCAGCCCCTGCGTGGAAAAAAGAGGATGCCTGTCATTCTTTTATTGATCCGTGGTAACGAAAAAATATTATCCGGATGGCTCAATTTGAACCATCCGGATAATTTGATTTGAACCTCAGATCTTCTCCACTATTTCCCTTCAGAACGCTTTTTATCTTTCAGCGTCCCAGCTGTTCATAGATCATCATGACCGTATTCACATACACATCACTGTGGTTATAATACCAGATTGCTTTTCGCTTCTGCTCAAGGGGAGCATCCTCCCGCCAGCCGTATTTTCTCAGGTAATTTCCCATACTGAGCTTTGCGTCCGCCATATTGAACGGGCTGGCGGTGCCGTCGCCGTCGGCATCAATGCCGAAAATCCAGAAAGATGACGGAATAAACTGCGCCGGCCCCATCGCCCCGGCAAATGATCCCGAAATACTCAGCGGATCCATCTTCAGGTGGTTGGCAATGTGCGCCAGATACGCCAGCTCGCTGACCGCCCACTTCGCTTTTCGCTTGGCGCGGGCCATGGTGGTCTCTTCCAAGAGTTGGGGATAAGCCGCCGCGTAACGATCCTGCACTTTTTTCCAATATCCCGCATCCAGCATAAAAGCCAGATTGGCATATGCGTCAGCCACGTTATAGGGCATCGGTGCGGTTCCCAGCCGGGACTCGATTGTCAGAATGGCCGTGATAATATGGGGGGATGTGCCAAAACGCTTCTCCACGGCCGATAAATCACTGGCTCGCTCTTTCATAAAAGCTTTTCCCTGTTTAATTTGCCGGGGATGAACCTCCATAACAGCCGGCTTTCCGGTTGCTGCCTTCGGACTGGAAAAGAAAAGGTTTTTGATGATGATTTCCGGACGGACCGATATGCGGGGGTCCTGCATCATGCCGCGCGCCTGAGACGGATCAAGACCTTCCGCGATCAGCAATTCTTCCACCAACCGTCGCTGCGACTCACCGGCATGACCGGAAGGTGAATAGAGCAGAATAATATTAATAACAACCATCAGATATATAAAATTTCTTTTCACCCATCCGCCTTTGCTTGAAAACTCGCCAGTATGTTTGACCCACCTATACTATAATTTATTTAATATCAATGCCTTATCGTGCTTTCAGGCCATCCGGGGAAAATATTTTAAATATGGCTAAATTTTATTGACAAATAGTCACAATTTGTCTATAAGCTTCGATCTTAACGTTAACTAAGGATAAGTATATGTACGCAATCATAAAAACAGGTGCAAAGCAACACAAGGTCAGCGAAGGCGATGTTCTTTCAGTTGAAAAACTGGCTGGCGAAAAAGGAACCGAGATTGTCTTTGATGAAGTCCTGATGGTATCGGATGAAAATACCGTTAAAATCGGTAAGCCTTTTGTGGAAGGCGCAAAAGTTGTAGGCGAAGTTGTCGCCCAGACCAAGGGTCCCAAGCTGATTATCGGTAAAATGAAGAAACGTAAAGGTTATCGCAAGAAGACCGGGCATCGTCAGTCATTAACCAGCATGAAAATAAATAAGATTTCGATATAAGCGGAGGACATCATGGCACATAAAAAAGGTCAGGGAAGCTCCCGCAACGGTAGAGACTCCAATTCGCAGCGACGCGGCGTCAAAGTATATGGCGGTGAACAAATTCACGCGGGATCCATTATCGTGCGGCAGGTCGGCACAAAAATTCATCCGGGCAACAACGTGGGCCTGGGCAAGGATTTCACACTTTTCGCGCTCATCAACGGCGTCGTGAAATATGAGAGACTGGATAAAACACGGAAAAAGGTCAGCGTTTACGCCTCATAGAAAAAACGAACCGGATTCAGGATATTCAAAAAGGCGCTTGATCAAGCGCCTTTTTATTTTGGAAAATTATGAAATTTGTTGACGAAGCAAAAATATTTGTGAAAGCGGGACATGGCGGCCCGGGCTGCATCAGTTTCCGCCGCGAAAAGTTTATTGCCAAAGGCGGCCCCGACGGCGGCGACGGCGGCAAAGGCGGCGATGTCATTTTTCGCGCAGCGAAAAGCCATCATACCCTGCTCGATTTAAAATACCAGCAGCAGCAAATCGCCAAGAATGGCCGGCACGGCTCCGGCAACAACCGCACCGGCCATGGCGCCGAAGACCTGGAAGTCCTTGTTCCACCCGGAACTGTTGTGAAAGATTTCGAAACCGGTGAGATCCTGGCCGATCTTGCGGAGATGGGGCAAACTTTTATTGTCGCCAAAGGCGGCATCGGCGGCAAGGGCAACGCCCATTTCAAGACCTCCACGCACCAGACGCCGCGCTTCGCGCAGGAAGGCATTGAGGGAGAGGAGCGCTGGCTTAAAATTGAGCTCAAACTGCTGGCGGATGTGGGACTCGTCGGTTTTCCCAACGCGGGCAAGTCAACGTTTATCTCGCGCGTCTCGGCGGCCCGTCCCAAAATTGCCGACTATCCTTTTACCACCCTCACGCCGCATCTGGGCGTGGTCAAATACGCGGACAGCCCAAGCTTCGTTGTGGCGGATATTCCCGGACTGATTGCCGGGGCGCATGACGGCATGGGCATGGGCATTCAGTTTCTTCGTCATGTGGAGAGAACGTCGGTGCTGCTGCACCTGATCGACATTTCCGAAGAACCGAACACCAATGCATTGAAAAATTATAACGCCATCGTCAAAGAGCTGAAACTCTACAATCCGCAATTGCTGGAGAAGGCACAGATTGTCGCCCTCAACAAAATTGATCTGCCTCAAGTCAAGGAAAAAATCAAAAAATCAGTTGCGCAATTTTCGAAAAAAGGGATAATACTGCATCCGTTTTCCGCCGTAACAGGCGAGGGTTTGCCCGACATTTTAAGAAAGATTCTGACCGTCTTAAACAAGACTTGAAAAACCATGAATAACATTCGCACGGAAACGTTTGCCTCCGCAAAAAAAATTCTCATAAAAATCGGCTCCGCGGTGCTGACCGGCAGAGACGGTCTGGATCTGAAAATCATCGATTCCCTGGCGCAGGAAATGTGCGACCTCACGCGCCGGGGCTTTTCAATTATTCTGGTCACCTCCGGGGCGATCGCATCGGGCAAACATCGTCTCAACCTCCAGGGGAAACTCAAGAGCATTCCCGAAAAGCAGGCGGCGGCGGCGGTCGGCCAGGGAAGACTCATGCGCGTCTATTCCAAAGCGTTTG
Source organism: uncultured Smithella sp. (assembly GCA_964450075.1). Lineage (GTDB taxonomy): Bacteria > Desulfobacterota > Syntrophia > Syntrophales > Smithellaceae > UBA8904. The sequence continues at coordinate 3,617 of CAYVFA010000069.1, read as the reverse complement.
AAAAAAACAATCTTTACGTCGCACAGATTCTGCTTACGCTTGCAGACCTGACCGACAGGCAAAGATACCTGAACATCCGCAACACACTTTCCAAGCTGATGGAATGGCACGTGACACCGATTATCAACGAAAACGATTCCGTCGCCGTCGATGAAATCAAATTCGGCGACAACGACAATCTTGCCGCGATGATCGCCAATGTAGTGGAAGCGGATTTATTTATCAACCTGACGGCAACCGACGGACTTTACGACTGCAACCCGTCGCAATCAAAAAAAGCAAAACTGATTCCCATCGTCTGCGAAATCACCGACGCCATTGAGGCGGGCGCCACGGATGAAACGTCGTCCGTCGGCACGGGCGGCATGAAAAGCAAGATTATCGCCGCCAGAAAAGTTACGTCCATCGGCATCCCCTGCATCATCGCGCCGGGCAAAAGAAAAAAAGTTCTGTCGGATATTCTGGCGGGCAAAGAAGTCGGCACACTGTTTTTGCCGCAAACGTCGCGGCTCAACAGCAAAAAATACTGGATCGCTTTTACCTTGCGTCCCTGTGGCCGGCTGATCGTGGATGACGGCGCGAAAAAAGCCCTGCTTTTCAAAGGCAAAAGCCTGCTGCCCTCCGGCATTACCGCCGTGGAAGGAAAGTTTGCCACGAGCGATCCCGTCCATTTGGTGGACAGCGAAGGAACGCTGCTGGCCAAGGGGCTGGTCAATTACAGCGCGAGTGACATCCGCAAAATTCTAGGATTGAAAACATCGCAGATTTTTTCCGTTCTGGGCCACAAAGATTATGATGAAGTCATTCATCGTGACAATCTGGTGATTACCAGCGATATAAAGAAAAACAAAAGCTGAACCGACAGCATTCCATCACAAGGAGGGTAAAATGATTCCATTGATCGTTCTGGTCGTTATTATTGCCGCCGTCGCTTTTTATTTTGTCGGAATTTACAATAACCTGATTGCGCTACGCAATCTTTACCTCAATGCCTTCACCCAAATTGACATCCAGCTCAAGCGCCGCTATGATTTGATTCCCAACTTGGTAGAAGCAGCCAAAGGCTATCTGACGCATGAACGCAGCACACTGGAAGCCGTCATTCAAGCGCGCAACACGGCCTTTGATGCAAGCAAACTTGCGGCAGCCTCTCCCGGCAACGCCACGGCCATGGCAGGACTGGCCCGGGCGGAAGGGTCGCTGGCCGGGATGCTTTCCAAATTGATGGCGGTCGTGGAATCCTATCCTGACTTGAAAGCCAACAAAACCATCAGCGATCTGATGGAAGAACTGACATCCACGGAAAATAAAATCAGTTTCGCCAGACAGGCATACAATGACGCCATCACCGATTACAATACCCAGCGGGAACAGTTCCCCAACAACGTGATCTCCTCAACCTTTGAATTTAAAAAGGCCGCCCTCCTGGAAGTCGTGGAAAAAGCCGAAGAAAGGCAGGCACCGAAAGTTTCGTTTACCTGATCATGGTCAGCCGTCCGACTAATTTTTTTGCCAGGCAGCAGCGTGCCCGTAAAAGCTGCAGGAATCAGATGATCCTGTTTGTTCTTGCGGTATCGCTGATTGTCGGGGTCACGACCATGGCCATTCGCCTGGCCTGGTATCTGTACATCAGCACCAGCGCCTACACGTCGTTTGACAGCAATGATGCCTACACCTACCATCGCAAACTCTCCAGTTTCACTTTTTTTGATCCTGCATTTTTTATTTTCATGTCCATGGCCATTGTCATCGTCATCCTCGCGGCCAGCCTGTACAAGATGCACACTCTGCAAAAAGGCGGCGCCGCCGTGGCGGAAATGCTGGGGGCCCGCCACATCATTGGAAACGCCACCGATCCGGCGGAGCGCCGTCTGATCAACGTGGTGGAGGAAATGGCAATTGCCTCGGGCATTCCCGTCCCGCAGATCTTTGTCATGGATTCTGAAAAAAACATCAATGCCTTTGCCGCCGGCCTGGAAATCAGTGACGCGGCAGTGACCGTCACCCGGGGCGCGCTTAACAAACTGAGCCGCGACGAACTGCAGGGTGTCGTCGCCCACGAATTCAGTCACATTCTCAACGGAGACATGCGCCTCAACGTGCAGTTGATCGGCATCCTTTTCGGCATTCTTTTCCTGGGCATTGCCGGCCAGAAATTTCTTTCCGCTGGAAGAGTTTCCTTACGGGCCGGAATCCCCGGCATCGCCGCGGGAATTTTTCTGGTGATAATCGGCCACACCGGCTCTTTTTTGGGCCGATTGATGCAGTGCGCCATCTCCCGGCAGCAGGAATTTCTGGCGGACGCTTCCGCCGTGCAGTTTACCCGCAACCCGCTGGGGCTGGCCGGCGCGCTTAAAAAAATCGGCGGTTCCGTCTTCGGCGCGCGCATCAATGCGCCTGAAGCCAGGCAGGCCAGTCACTTGTTCTTCGGCGAAAGTCATCCCGCCTCCTGGTTTTCCTTTCTAAACACCCATCCGCCGCTGGTCACGCGCATTCGCCTGCTGGACCCGAACTTTGACGGCAAGTTTGTGAAAGTCATCGACGACCAGTCCAGCCCCAAACCCATGTACACGGAACCATTCGGCGGCACCGATTTCTACAATCGCCCCGCTGCACCGCTTGCTGCAGCCATACCTGCCTTTGTTACGGCTTCCATCGGCAACCCCACGGAGGACCATCTTGGACAAAGCCAGGCCCTGATGACGTCCATACCGGAAGAAATCAGTCAAACCGTAAAAACAACGCGGGGCGCAGCCAGCATCATCTACGCGCTACTGTTGGGAAACGATGCGTCTCTTCACGATCAGCAAGTCAGCATATTGAGCAGGGCGATGGTTTTGCAGGGAAACACAGATGGGGTCTTTCAGTTGAAAACGCAGCTCGCAGGCCTGTCCAACAGACTGAAACTGCCGCTTCTGGAATTAGCCATGCCTTCTTTAGCCGGGATGACCAGCATGGAAAAAAGAAATTTCCTGCTGATTTTACAAGGGCTGATCCATGCCGACGGCCGGTTGACGCTGCTGGAATTATCCGTTCAATGGATTCTTGAAAAATATTTAAATCCTTCTGAAGAACTCTTTAAAAGCGTGACGATTTTCTCTTATTCCAAGATCGGCCTGGACATCGTCGTTCTGCTCGGGGCATTGGCAAGGGCCGGACATGCAGACGACAAAGTTAAAGCGGAGCATGCCTTTCAGGCAGGACTTGACCGGATTCCGGAACTGGCCGCTCGCAAACCCGTTTTTACTTTTGAAGAAAACACGTTCTACAAAAGAGTCAATGCGGCGCTCACGAATCTGGGCGATGCATCCTTCAAGATCAAGGAGTCCGTCATGGACGCCTGCGCGCACTGCGCGTTTGCGGATACAACCATCACGTTTGAAGAAGGAGAACTCCTACGCGTCGTCGCGCTCGCCCTCCAATGCCCCCTGCCTCCGTTCTTAGAATCAAAATTCCAGCCAGTTACCATCTGACCCAGTATCTATCACAAAAAAATCCTCCCTAACCCTCCTTTACAAAAGGAGGGAATAAAGAGGAAACGTTTCATCTATTTCTTCAAATGAAATCCTGCATGTTCTCCCCCCCTTTTTTAAGGGGGGGCGGGGGGGGATTTTACT
>CAYVFA010000068.1:0-11871 GCA_964450075.1 uncultured Smithella sp. | reverse complement strand
TCACCATGGATTTCGGCTCCGGCGCGGTGAAGATCACCCCCGGCTCCGATCCCAATGATTTTGCCATGGCCCAGCGCCATAACCTGGAGATTATCTCCGTCATGGACGGGCACGGCATCATCAATGAACATGGTGGAAAGTACAAAGGGCAGGATCGCTATGAAGCTCGCCGGAATGTGATTTCCGATCTGGACAAAGAAGGTTTTATGGTTGGCACCGAACCTTACGCGCATAATGTTGGCCAATGCTACCGGTGCAAAACGGATATTGAGCCCATGGTGTCCAAGCAATGGTTTGTTAAAATCAAACCGCTGGCCAAACAGGCGATTGCCGCTGTTACGAAGAAAAAGACAAAGATCGTTCCCGCATCCTGGGAAGCCACATATTTTGACTGGATGAATAATATTCGGGACTGGTGCATTTCAAGGCAGTTGTGGTGGGGACACCGCATTCCTGTTTGGTATTGCGGCAATTGCGGCAAAGTGATTGTTTCCACGGTCGATCCTGATTCGTGCCCCGTCTGTGAAAGCACAGAACTGAGGCAGGATGAGGATGTGCTCGATACCTGGTTCAGTTCTTCGCTCTGGCCTTTTTCAACGTTAGGCTGGCCAAAGAGAACCCCGGCGCTCAAAACATTTTACCCGACATCGCTTTTGATTACCGGGTTTGATATTCTCTTTTTCTGGGTGGCCCGCATGATGATGATGGGTATTTACGTCATGAAGGACGTGCCCTTTAAAGATGTTTATCTCCATGCGCTGGTTCGCGACGAAAAAGGCGAGAAGATGAGCAAGTCCAAGGGAAACAGCATTGACCCGCTGGTCATGATTGATCAGTACGGCACGGACGCGTTTCGCTTCACGCTGGCCGCTTACACTGCGCAGGGGCGCGATGTGCGCATGTCGCCGGAACGCATTGAAGGCTACAAATTTTTTGTCAACAAAATCTGGAACGCGGCCAAACTGACGATGAACAATCTGGCGGATTTTGATGAATCCGCGCCGGTCACCGCACCCGATTCGTTGCCGGAAAAATGGATTAAGGTGAAATTAAACGAAGCGATTGCAGACGTAACGCGCAGCCTCGACGAATACCGTTTCAATGACGCCACGGCCGCCATTTATAATTTTATCTGGCATGAGTACTGCGACTGGTATCTGGAAATCAGCAAACCCGCGCTCTATGGCAAGATCAGCCCCGAACAAAAACAGGTGACCCAAGCCACGATGAAAGAGGTATTCGGCACAATGCTGCAACTGCTCCATCCCTTCATGCCGTTTGTGACGGAGGAACTCTGGCAGGCCCTGCATGGCAGCGATGAAAACTCCATCATGGTTAGCCAATTTCCTGTGGCGAATGAGCATCAGGACAATCAGGCAGCGGAAAATGAAATGGAAATGCTGATGGAGATCATTACTTCGATCCGCAACATCCGCGGTGAAATGCGGATTCCGCCTTCGCTGAAATTGAAGGTTTTGATTTCTGCCGCAGACGAGGAAAGTAAAAAAACGATGGAAACAGGCAGAGGGTACATTCTCAATTTATCCAATCTGGAATCCCTGACTGTGGAAATTAATCTGGTAGAGCCCAAGGGTGTGGCCACTGGCGTGGTTGGCGCGACAAAAATATTTGTTCCGTTGGCCGGAATTGTGGATATTGCCGGAGAGAAGACGCGACTGGAGAAGGAATTGGCAAAAGTTTCCAAAGATCTGGAGCAGAGTTCCCGGAAGCTTGCCAACAGCGATTTCCGCACCAAAGCAGCCCCGGAAATTATTCAGAAGGAAGAAGACAAATTAAAAAGTTTTCAGGAAAAATTCGTTGCTCTGGAAGGGGCGCTTAAGAAGTTGAAAGAGATTGATGTGTAATGGTTTCTCCTCAAATTAAACAAATCATTAAAGACGCGCTGGCCGAGGATATCGGTACAGGCGACATCACGACGCAGGCGACGGTCAGCCCGGAGTTGAAGGGCAGGGCGCAGGCGATAGCCAAAGACGATTTTGTCGTCGCAGGCCTTGATGTTTTTGAGCAAACATTTAAATGCCTGGATAAAAATATCAAAGTTATAAAATTTATCAAAGACGGGCGCCGTGCTTCGAGCGGCGACGTCATCGCTGAAGTCGGCGGCAGTTTGTCTAATATTCTGCAGGCGGAACGTGTTGCCCTGAATTTGTTTCAGCGCATGTGCGGCATTGCTACGCTGACTGCCAAGTATGTGGAAGCTGTAAACGGAACAAAAGTCAAAATTCTCGATACCCGCAAGACGGTGCCCGGCCTGCGTGTTCTGGATAAAATGGCCGTACGCTTAGGCGGCGGGACCAATCACCGCATCGGACTTTATGATGGCGTTCTCATCAAGGACAACCACATTGAAGCCGCGGGCGGCATCACCGCTGCGGTTGCCGCGCAAAGAAAGCATCTGAAGCGCAGGATGAAAATCGAAGTGGAAACGAAAAATCTGGAGGAAGTCAAAGAAGCTCTGACCTGTGGCGTGGACATCATCATGCTGGATAACATGACAAACGACGCCATGAAAAAAGCCGTCGATTTTATTGCCGGCGGAGCCCTTACTGAAGCCTCAGGTAATGTTAATCTTAAGCGCGTTCGCAAAATCGCTGCGACCGGCGTCGATTTTATTTCTGTAGGCGAACTGACCCACTCCGTTCGAGCAGCGGACATCTCGCTGAAAATTACAGGCAATAGGTGAGGCGTCAAACGTATCCCGCGTCTCGCTGTGCCACCCGTAACGGTGGTATCTCGTGAAACGTGAAAAGCATACCTTGTGCTATGAATCTTAATCAAGAAAACCTGAAACAAAAGCTTACCGTAAAGTTTATCGGCCATCTGCTTCACTATTACGAAGAAATCGATTCGACCAATGATGAGGCGTTTCGTCTGGCTGTGCAGGGCGCACCGGAAGGGACGGTGCTGATCGCGGAGCGCCAAAGCGCAGGCAAAGGGCGTATGCAGCGGGTATGGCATTCACCGGCGGGTGCTAATATATACACGTCCATTATTTTGCGTCCTCATTTTGAACCGGTACACGCGCCGCACATTTCTATCGCAGCCGGTGTCGCCGTGGCCGAAACCCTTATCCCACATTGTCCAGACAAAGTGACGCTCAAGTGGCCCAATGATGTCCTGATCGATGGTAAAAAAGTTTGCGGAATTTTGTCGCAGATGAAAATCTCGGGGAACATCATTGATTTTGTTGTGGTGGGAATCGGTATTAATGTCAATTTGAAACGTGAACAATATCCGGAGGATATTCAATCTATTGCCACATCTCTGGCCTTGGAGGCAGGAAGGGAAATTTCGCGGGAGGAATTGATAATTAGCCTGTATGAAAATTTTTCAAAATGGTATAGAAAGCTTCTGCAAAACGGGTTTGCCCCGATAAAAGAAAGGTGGCTTGCCCTGTCGCCGATGATCGGTAAACCTGTTTCGGTGATGTTTCGGGATGAAGCGGCCAGCGGCAAAGCTACTGGACTTGGAGAAGATGGTTCATTAATTCTTCTGATGGATAATCATAAAACCATTCATGTCTCGGCAGGAGACGCGACCATTTTGAAGGGGTGAATATAATATGCTGTTAGTCATTGATGTCGGTAACACCAATACAGTTTTAGGTCTCTACGACGGCGAACATTTAGTCCACGACTGGCGGATCCGGACGGAGATTGATCACACCATTGATGAGTATGGCGTTCTGATTTCCAATCTTTATCATTCCAGCCGGATGAAGGAAAAAGAGATCAAAGCTGTTACGGCGATTATTATTTCCTGTGTTGTGCCCCCCATGCTCAATATTCTGGAGCCGCTCTGCGTCAAGTATTTCAGCATCAAACCGCTGATCGTAGGACCCGGTATTAAAACGGGCATGCCTATCTTTTACGATAATCCCAAGGAAGTGGGCGCGGACCGGATTGTCAACGCGGTTGCCGCCTTTCACCAGTATCGTCAGGAATGCATCATTGTGGATTTCGGTACGGCGACCACCTTTGACTATGTGTCGCCCAAAGGCGAATACATGGGCGGCTGCATCGCGCCGGGGATTGTGATTTCCAGTGAGGCGCTGTTTGCACGCGCTTCCAAATTGCCGCGCGTTGAATTCAGCCGGCCTCGGACCATTATCACCAAGGACACCGTAAGCGCCATTCAGGCGGGTATCATGTTCGGTTACGCGGGGCTGGTGGATGGCATTGTTGCGCGAATGAAAGCGGAGGTTAAAACAAAACCGATGGTGATTGCGACAGGAGGATTAGCGCGGGTTGTGGCGCAGGAAGCGAAGAGCATCGATAAAATCGAAGAGATGCTGACACTGGAAGGTTTGCGTCTGATCTACGATCTCAATAATAAACCATGTTAAATGTCGGCTTGACGGGCGGTATCGCCTGCGGGAAATCCACCGTGGCGGAAATGTTTGTGTGCCTGGGTGGTCATCTGATTGATTTTGACCTGCTGGCTCACGAAGTGCAGGAACCGGGAAAGCCCGCTTGGCAGGATGTTGTCAATTGTTTTGGTGCGGAGATTCTGCTGCCGGACCGGAGAATCGACCGCAATAAACTGGGGTCGGTTGTTTTCAACGATCAGGCTTTGCTCAAAAGGCTGAACACCATCGTTCATCCGCGTGTTTTTGAAGAGTGGTGCGGACGATTGGAAAAAATTCAAACGCAGACCCCTCACGCCATCGTCTTTTCGGATGTCCCTCTTTTATTTGAGGGCGGAATGCAACATTTGTTTGAATTGACGATTGTAGTGATGATTGAGCCCACACAGCAAATTGAGCGCCTCATGACGCGAAATGCCGTTTGTCGAGATGATGCTGAACGTCGCTTGAATTCTCAGATGCCGATTGGTGAAAAAGCTGGTCTTGCAGACATTGTGATTGATAATACCTGTGACATCTTCGCAACGGAAAAGAAAGTGGCAGGCATTTGGCAGGATTTGCTGGCGCGGGAGAGCAATAAGAGAAATTGAAAGGGTGAAGCTTCTGCGTTTAACCCCTTCAGGACATTATAAAAAATAGGAGGTAAGGATATGATTGAAAAAAACGTCAAAACGGATTTCAGCACAAAAGTGTCTGATCCTGTCATCGGGTCGGACACGTTTGTTCACCCGCTGGCGGCGGTGATCGGCAATGTCATTCTGGGGAACAATGTGATGGTCGCGCCAACCGCCTGTGTCCGCGGCGATGAAGGCCAGCCGTTATATGTCGGCAATGAAACCAATGTGCAAGACGGTGTGGTGATCCATGCATTGGAGACGGAACTGGATGGCAAGACGGTGGACAAGAATCTGATGGAAGTCGATGGCAGAAAATATGCGGTCTATGTCGGCAATCGCGTTTCGTTGGCGCATCAGGTGCAGATTCACGGGCCGGCTGTGGTCATGGATGATACCTTTGTCGGGATGAAAGTGCTGGTGTTTAAATCTTTTGTTGGAAAGAACTGTGTGATCGAACCGGGCGTTATTTTGATGGGCGTCAAAGTGGCGGATGGCCGCTATGTGCCGGTCGGATCGGTCATCAAAACCCAGGCCGAAGCGGATGCGCTGCCTTTGATCACGGACGACTATCCACTCAAGGATATGAATAAGGGCGTACTGCATGTGAATAAAGCGCTGGCGAAGGGCTATCTGGCAGCAGCAAAAAAGTAGTTTGGAGGACAGATAAAGCAGCCGGTTTGATCGGAGACGGGAACCGGCTGTTTTTCATTAAGTCATGTTAATCAAAAGCCCTTCCGCTAAGAATGAAAAGCACAATGCCTGTCTTTCCTGCGGCACGACTAAAGATATTAAAAATCGCCGCTATTGCTCGTTAAAATGCCGTCAGCATCTGCGTCAAAAGCTCAATACCCGCGGTGGATTGCTGCAGGCCTTGAACACGCGCTATGCATCCTTTTATTTTACCGATGACATGATCATTATGGATGTTGTCCCTCACGGTATCCGGGAGATATTCCGCTATACGGCTTTACGCACGAATGGCATGAAGCCGGCGGAAGATTTTGGAGTTTTGACCAACCGGCTGGGTGACGCCTGGTGGAAAGAAGAAAAAAGGACCGGAAAAAACTATCTGGCATCCCGGCGTGTTTTGGAGTTGGCGGAAAGATATGTGATTTCAGAGGGACTCACGCGGCCGCGATTAGTCAAGGTTGCAACAGCCAAACCGGAAAATTTAATCCTGCTGGATATGGCCAAGGCTGACCTGAGTTCCCGTGATCTGGTTAAAATGATCAAAAACGCTTACCGGCGGCAGGTTAAGATTCATCACCCGGATGCGGGCGGCAAGGCTGCAACTTTTCGTAAGATACATGAGGCCTATAAAGAAATGCTGCTGTGGGCCGACCATCCTTCATTCGTAAGGCGGCGTGGATTTCCCGATAAATGGTATTACGACGGCGACAATAAAAAGTGGACACAACCGATACCGGTGAAAAGAGGCTGAAGCCAGATCATCAGAAGATGGCCTGCCGAAAAGCTGAATCCGGCCAATAATATGATTGACTGTTTTGAAATAAAAACTCCAACGACCGTTTACTTCAAAACCATATCGCAGGTACAGGCTCCGGCATGAATCTCTCTTAACCGGAAACAACGATCCCCATTTACGAATCCCTGTCACCTGTTCTAAGAAGAACCCATCAAACCTCTTTTATTCTTTTATGTAAAACTGTAATTTCAGTCCGCCGACTTCCACCATGTCGCCGTCTTTCAGATCGTAACGGCGTTCAATGGCCTGTCCGTTGACTTTCAGGTCTTTGCCTGCGGACGGCGTGATAAAATATCCTTCTTTGCGGCGGTTGACCAGCGCGGCCAGCTTGGGTGCAAAAAATCCTTTTAGTTTTATCGCCGAGCCGTCTTCTTTGCCGATTGCGGAAACTCTTTCTTTAAGCAGGTAATCTTTCTGCTCGGTTGATCCGTCAATGACGAGAAAACCTCCCAGAACTTCCGGTATGGTTTTATCGGCTGCGGCGATGATCTTCTTTTGATCATCGGGGGTAATGACCATTGTTTCAGACATGGAACGGCCGCGCACCGTGGCGGTTTTCTGGCTTGCGTCGCGGTTTTTATCGGAAATGACATCCAGTGTATGCACGCCGATCAGGATGACATCGTTGTTAAAAATTTCGGCTTTGGAAATTTTCTGACCGTTCAGAAAAGTGCCGTTCAAGCTGCTTAAATCTTCGATTAAAATCTTATCGTCTTCCTTCTTGATGAAGGCATGATGTCCTGATACAGCTTGATTATCAATGGCGATGTCATTGTCTGGTTTTCTGCCGATCGTTGTATTATCTTTATCCAGAACCATTTCTTTAATAACCGCTTCTTTATATTTCAGTAAGATCTTTGCCATACTTCACCTCCGAAAAGATTCTACAAATTTTAACAAAGCCGAATACCATTTATTTTTTTCAATATAACCTAAAACCACAGTAATGTTATCTTTACCACCATTTTCGTTTGCTGTGTTGATTAAAGCCTCACATGCTGCGCCGGCATTTCCTCCGGCAAGGGAAACAATATCCAGCATCATTTCGTCCGAAACCATATTATAGAGGCCGTCACTGCATAGTAGCAAGATATCACCGTCAAACAGGGTCAGTTCGTCTAAATCCGCTTGGGTGTCTGCGCTGATGCCCAGTGCACGGGTCAGGATATTTTTCATTTCTGATTTTTCTGCTTCTTCTTTGGTGATCAGTTCACGCTTGACCTGTTCCTGTACGAGGGAATGATCATCCGTCAACTGCTCGATACTGCCGGAACGCAGGAGATAAACGCGGCTGTCGCCAATGTGGGCGATGCTTAATTGATTTCCATTGAGGCAAACAGCCGCAATGGTTGTGCCCATGCCTTTTAACTGAGGCGAATTTTGTGCTGCTTCAAACACAGCGAGATTGGCCAGATGGACGGCTGCGTTCAGTCTGTTGGTCGTTTCGGAATAAGAAGAATCGCCGTCACCGATCACCTGCTGATTTCCCTGGAAATAATCCCGAATCACATTCACAGCCAGTTTGCTTGCCGTTTCACCGGATGCATGTCCGCCCATTCCATCGGCTACCACCAGGAGGCCGAGTTTTTCATCGAGAAAGAAATTATCCTCGTTATTGGCGCGCACCTGACCCTGATCGGTTTTTCCCAAGGCGGTTAATTTCAATGGGGCCTCCTTAATTCAAACATTTGGCCAGATCATCAGCCAGTTCTCTGCCAGTCTGGTAACGAACTTCCACATCCTTGGAAAGAAGCTTTTCCAGGATCGGCGCCAGTTTTTCCGGTATGTCCGGTGACAGTTCTTTAATCGATGGCGGTGGCGACGTGGTGATATTATACATCAGCGTGGCAATGCTGTCGCCGGTGAAAGGCTTTTCTCCGGCAATCAGTTCATATAAAACCACGCCCAGTGAAAATAAATCCGAACGGCCATCCACTTTTTTGCCGGCGATTTGTTCCGGAGACATGTAGCTGGGGGTGCCCATGATGATACCGGTTTGTGTCTTGGACGTGGCCATGACCCGGGCTATTCCAAAATCCGCCACTTTGACTTCGCGGTTATTGAGCATCATGATGTTGGCCGGTTTGATGTCACGGTGAACAATGCCGTTGATGTGAGCATAATCGAGCGCCTGCGCGACGCAGCCGGCAACCCGGATGATTTCTTCTATCGGCAGGCGGTTTTCTTTTTTGACATATTTTTCCAGGTCGGTTCCGTCCAGCAGCTCCATGGCCATATAAGCGATGTCGTAATCCTCGCCGACGTCATAAATGGTTACAATGTTCGGATGGGATAACTTGCCGGCGGCTTCCGCTTCCCGGAAAAATCTTTTCTTTACTTCATCGAGTTGTTCAGAATCAATTTCCTCATAGCGCAAGGTCTTAATGGCCACTTCACGGTTGATGCGCGGATCTTTACCCAGATAAACAGTCCCCATCGCTCCGCGCCCCAGTTCTTTCGTGATCTCGTAGCGCCCCAGAGTGGGCTTGGTGACAGTGTTGTCCATGATGACAGTGGAATCTTTCTTAGCGCCGGATAAGCCGAAGATCATGGTTTCACCGGCGGCAGTCAGTTTCTTGATGCGATCTTTGATGTCTTTAAAATCACCCGCCTTGGCGATATGTTCATAAGCCGCTACCGCCTTGTTGAACATGCGCTTCCGCTCAAAATCCAGACCGAGATTATAGATCAACTCTTTGACGGATTCATCTTCCACCGGGCATTTGCGAAATTTATCAAAGGCCATATCCAGGAGACCCTGTCCCTGAAAGGACAAACCCAGCATTTTGTTGGTTTCGACGCTGTCCGCTTCCATGCGGTCTTTTGTTTCTTCCGTCAGCAGATACCGTTTTGATACGATGACAATATAGCCGACCAGCAGGATGAGTGCCGGATAAAGCGCTTTGATCCAGTAACCGTAAGCGGCAAAAAGATAAATGGTCGCAATCATCCAGGCGAGCAGGAGAACAAAAGAAACGATGGCGCTGATGCCGGCTTTTATATGCGGTATCACCAGTGTGATGTAAAGGCCGAAGACAATGATCATGATCAGTTCGAGAATGCCTGCCCAATCGGGTCGGACGATGTAGTCATTGGTGATGATGTTTTCAATCACGTTGGCGATAATGGTTCCTGGCGGCACATTGACGGAGGTTGTGGTGACCTGCATGGTGCTCAATCCGGCCGCTGTGGGAGCAATAATAACAATCTTGTCTTTAAAAACGTCCGGCGAAACTTTCTTGTTGACGACATCAAAAAATGAATAGGTGCGAATTCCGCTATTATAGCTGATTAACATCCTGTTGTTCTCAAAAACAGGTATGGCTTTGCGGCCGAATTTTATTTCCTGTCCGATTCGCAGGGTTTTCAAATCGATATTGAGATATTTTAATGTTAATTGCAGGGCAAAGGACGGAAAAAGTTTTTCTTCAAAATTAATAAACAGCGGCTCGCTGCGCACAGTGCCGTCCCGGTCGGGAATAATATTGATGTGGCCCAATCCATGGGAAATGGCTGAAAATTCGGCAATGGGAGGGATGAGCTGGCTTGCCGTAATGCTGTTATCCATGCCCAGTGGCGTCACAGAATTATTTAGCAGATAATCTGGAAGGTTTGAGGCGACTCGACCTGTGGGAGCACCGGGTACAAAAAATAAGGGTAAGACGACATTTTTATTGACGGCAATTGAATTGGCCAGAATGGCGTCATTATCCAGCCGTTTTTCTGATTCTTTGAGGGACGTTAAAATGTATTCATACGCGGGGTTGCCTTCAATGCTCTTCATCAGGTTGCGTATTTCGGCAAGACCCTGATTGGCGTCTTTTTCAGAATAAATGATATCGAGACCGATGACTTTGACGTTATATGAATGCAGCAGGTCAACCATGGAGGCGATGGAAGCGCGCGGCCAGGGCCAGCGGCCAAGGTTGGCAATGCTTTGTTCGTCGATGGCAATGACCGCAACGGGAGCGGTGGATGGCGAGACGCGCATACCGGCGCGTAAATCATAGAGACCGTATTCGAGTGTTTCCAGCGGTCCCCAGGAGATTAAAAAGGCGAAGAGGGCAAGGAATGTCAGAACAATACCCGTGACAAAATCAGAAATCGTCGACTTTTTAAATTTCTTCATGCGGACTCCTTATGAGAAGTAAACATTTAAATAATAATCATTGGTAATACTTTTCTATCATAACCAATGAGAATTTTGCAAGATTTCTTGCTGACATTTTTAAAAATAATGAGGGGATGAAATATGGCTCTACAATGTTGACATGCAAGACCGAAATTTCTATACTGTTTGCCAAATGACGTGATGCAAAGGAAATTGAAAAATATTTTGTCATATGAATGAGGCAGGATTATGGTGCAGACAAGAGAAACGCTTCAGGAACGGGCGGAGATGCTGGAAACAACGCGCTGGGTGTCGGAATTTTCCTGGAAGGAGATCGAGAATCTGGCGAGATATTTTGTCGTCTCCAAAAAGGAAAAAGGGATGACCGTTTTTCTGGAGGGCGATCATGAAAAATATATGGGGCTGGTTGTTCGGGGAAGCGTAAATGTGATCAAAAAAGATGCAAAGCAGCAGGAAAAAATTTTATCGGTTATCGGTAAGAGTGGTATCTTCGGTGAGATGATGCTCTTTGACGGAGAGCCAAGATCAGCCACCATCATCGCCGCCGAACCTACGGTCCTGCTGATCCTTACACAGGAGAATCTGGATTGCCTGGTCAAAGAAATCCCCGTTCTGGCCGCAAAGTTGTTATGGAAACTGGGAAAGATACTGAGCCAGCGGCTCCGGATGACGAGTGGGAAACTCATAGATTTTATTGATTAAGGGCAGGGGGCTTATGCATCATCGCAGGCAAACCTTGCAACTAAAATTGATAACGCAATCCCAACGCCAGACCATGTGTCCGCAAATGGGACTCGATGCTGTTGATGGCGATGCCCGCCGGTCTGTGATTCATATACATATTGCCCGGAGAAGTTTCCACCCGGCCAAGATCGAAGTAGCGATAGGCGATATCCAGGCTGAGCTGTTCGGTAAGAATCACACCCGTGCCGACGGCGGCCATGAAGGCAAAATCCTTCCGGTCGCCGGATGGTGTAATACTGACCTTGTGTGCGCCCGAATTATCGGGGAACAGAAAAGTCATTTGGCCGATCCGGTTATAGGAGACACCGGCGCCACCGCCCACGTAAGGTTGAAAGCGCCATAATTTTTTACCGGCCAGAAGCCCGTTAATATCGATAAACAGATTCATCATGCCGCTTAAAGAATCCGCCTTGGCCGAAACAGGCTGTCGATAGCCTACGGAAGGGGGAATGAAATTGGCATTGCCATCATACTCCAGGTTGAAACGATAGGTAACGGACAGGTC
>CAYVFA010000067.1:0-12338 GCA_964450075.1 uncultured Smithella sp. | reverse complement strand
AAAACAAAAAAGGCTTGGTCCTTCCCCGGAAAGACCAAGCCTTTTTTATGAGCGGCTGAAACATAAAATGGTTAAAGGACTACGCGCACTCGCTGTAACCGCAGATGCGGCAGACGGCGCAGCCGCCTTCATGCTCGACAATGCCACCGCAATCCGGACAAGCGCCTTTGCGGAAAACGCGCTTTTGATGCTGTACCTTTCCGCCGTTAGCCTCAACGTGAGTCTGAATCGCTTTAGCCACCGCGTCGGCGCAGGACAAAATCTTGTTTTCACCAAAACCGGACGGCGAGTGGCAAGAAATCCCTTGTAACTGTTTGATCACCTGACGCGCTTGCAGTCCGCTGCGCCACGCGAGCGACACCATGCGCCCGATGGCTTCACTCTGGGAGGCGGCACATCCTCCGGCTTTCCCCATGGTTGTAAAGAGTTCAAATAAACCCGAAGCGTCCTCGTTCACTGTCACATAAAGCGGTCCGCAGCCGGTTTGCATCTGATACGTCCAGCCTTTGAGGATTTTCGGCCGCTCACGTTTGTTGGTGGACAGGTCGATATCACTGGCTTCGTGAACAGCCGCTTCCTGTTTCTTCCCGACACTCAGCACCTGCTGATCGCGGGAACCATCACGGTAAATCGTAACACCTTTGCAGTCGAGTTTATAAGCCAGTTCATAAACACGCGCGACATCCTGAACCGTTGCGCTCTTGGCGAAATTGACGGTTTTGCTGACGGCGTTGTCCGTATATTTCTGAAAGGCGGCCTGCATCCGGATGTGCACTTCCGGTGTGATGTCGTGTGCCGTGACAAACAGATTGCGGATGTCCTCCGGAACTTCATCCAGATTGTGCAGCGTGCCGCTTTCAGCAATTTTCTGCATTAATTCCAAGGAGTAAAACCCTCTTTCTTTTGCGATGGCTTCAAAATAGGGATGAACTTCCACCAGAATATCGTTATCCATCACCTGCCGGATGTAAGAAACGGCAAAGAGCGGCTCTACGCCGGAAGACGAATTGGCCATGATCGAAATCGTTCCAGTGGGCGCAATGGTCGTCACGGTGGCATTGCGCATGAGTGGCGCGCCTTTTTTATCGTAGAGAGACCCTTTAAAATTGGGGAAAGCGCCGCGGGTCTTGGCCAGCGCCTGTGACGCGGCGTGTCCCTGCTCATTGATGAAGTGCATGACTTTCTGCGCCAGTTCAATAGCTTCTTCTGTGTTGTAGGGAATGCCCAGTAAGATGAGCATGTCTGCCCAGCCCATCACACCCAACCCGACTTTGCGGTTGCCCAGAGTCATCTCGGCGATTTGAGGAAGGGGATAGTTGTTGGCTTCCACGACGTTGTCTAGAAAATGGACGGCCAGGTGAACAATTTCCTGAAGCCTTTTCCAGTTGACCTTGCCGTTTTGAACCATTTTACTCAGGTTGATTGAGCCCAGATTACAGGATTCGTAAGGCAGCAACGGCTGTTCTCCACAGGGATTGGTGGATTCGATGGTTCCGACACCGGGAGTCGGATTATCGCGATTGAGCCGATCCAAAAAAACGATGCCGGGTTCGCCGTTTTCCCAGGCCTGTGTGATGATCCGGTTAAAAACCTTGCGGGCATTGAGGGTTCCCGAAACTTGACCGTCGCGGGGATTCACAAGATCGTAATTTTCGTCTTTTTCCACGGCTTTCATAAAAGCTTCGGTCAATCCCACGGAAATATTGAAATTATTCAGTTGCTTTTTATCGGCCTTGCACATGATGAAATTCATAATGTCCGGATGATCGACGCGCAGAATGCCCATATTGGCGCCCCGCCTGGTTCCTCCCTGCTTGATCGTTTCCGTGGCGACGTCAAAAACACGCATGAAAGAGATGGGGCCGCTGGAAATACCGGTGGTCGTTAAAACAACATCATTGGCGGGACGCAGGCGGGAAAAGGAAAATCCGGTGCCGCCGCCGGATTTGTGAATCAGAGCGGTAAATTTCACGGCATCAAAAATTTCTTCCATGGAATCGCCGACCGGCAGCACAAAACAGGCCGACAGCTGTCCCAGTTCGCGTCCGGCGTTCATGAGCGTGGGTGAATTGGGCAGAAATTCCAGCCGGGTCATCATGTGATAAAAATCTTCAGCAATAGCAGTCGTATCCGCCTTTTTATTAAATTTTTTATCCGCGCAGGCGATGGTGTCCGCCACGCGCCGAAACATTTGAACAGGAGTCTCCAGCACCTTCCCCTCTTTGTCGCGTTTCAGGTAACGCCTCTCCAGAACGGTAATCGCGTTTTTGGTCAATTCCGGAATAATGGGAGTGTAAATCGTTTTTTCCATTGCGGTGAACTCCTTTAAGAATAATGAATAAGATTTGTAAATAAAAATACTACATATTGTATGATGTGCCCCATTAAACACAACATGTAGATGTTGTCAAGAGAGTGAAATTAATTATTTAAAAAAGTAAAAAAAGGCGCGTGGTTGGATGTGAAAAATTCCGGTGTGCGTTCCAAAATGGATGCGATGGCCGGATGCTTTTTAAATGTTTTTGCAAGATAATGGCGGACATTTGCGCGCTGCCAGCCGCCGGGATGATGAAAGCTTTTGTATAATGATAAATCACCTTCGTAAAAATTCCCAGTGGCGAGGGTTTGCGCCTCGACACTGGTTGCCGGTAGATTAAAAATCGCCAGATTCAAAAAGTTTATGGAGTCGGCGTGCCCGCTGACAAAACCCAGTGTTTTTATTGCCGCAGCTTCAGTTTCCGGCGGGGTGCCGAACAGGAAGTAACAATAGGTGGCAATGCCGGTTTTCCTGAGCATCCGCAATGCAGCGGAGGACGTCTGCAGGTCAATTCCCTTATTCAAGCAGTCGAGGACATCCTGATCGCCGGATTCTATGCCGAGTTTTAACATGACGCAGCCGCTGGCTTTCAATGCCCGGCAAAAATCCTCATCGGTCAGATACGGTGTCACGCGGGCAAAGCCATACCAGGGTGCGCCCGGAGGCCGCTCTGCCAAGGTTTTCAACAGCGACGGCGCAATGGAGCTATCCAAAAGATGAATCAGCGACGGATGGGTTTTATTGGAGAGCATTTGCAGTTCTTCTGTCACGTGGTCAGAAGGTAGGGGCAGGTAGGGATTGGCCTCGGCTTTCTCCGGGCAGAACGCGCACTTTCGCCACCAGCAACCGCGTGCGGCGCTGTAGGGTAAAATAAAGCCCGGAGAAAGATAGCGGTTCTCCATCAGCGGGTGATAATCCGTTGATGGACCCTTCCGGATACCGTTTATTCCCAGTAATTCCAGAAGCTTTTCTTCCCCGGCACCGGCGACAACCTCATCAACCCATCCTTTGAAAAGATGGCGTCGGCCCGTGATCTGAACCCAGGATGTGGTCAGTGATCCGCCCAGAATAATTTTCTGCCGGGGGTGAATCTTTTTAATAAAGCCGATCATGGCCAGCGTGCAAAGCGCCTGACTTAAATAATTAAGTGAAAATCCGATAAATTCCGGTGATTCTTCAAGCACTTGGATCAGTCGTGCAGAAAAGTAAGGATAGAAAGGGTTGACTTCCGGGTTTTGGGCAGCCCGGATCAAATCGTCGCTTTTGACAGGGGATAGCCTGTTGTCTGCGTAGTCGGATAAGGACAGGTTTACACCGCAGGCAATCCCTGCCCTGTTCAGGACACGGTTGAGATCCAACACGGCACGTGAATATCGACTTTTGCTGCTGAAGGTGCTGATGCTTTGCAGCGAGGCCAGGTTGGTTTCCAGGTTTTTGAAGGCACGGATGTCCCATCGACCGGAAGGCTTGCCTGCTCCGGCGGTGGCACGTGCCAGATGGAGCATACCTTCCAGATTGGCATCAACGGCCTGATGGGGAACATTGTTTGCTTGCAGACAGGAAGACAGTCTGGCAATTCCTGCCGGCGGTTCAGAAGGTTTGACAACGGGTGGATGAATTAAAATTATTTTGGGTGTCATAAGTCACAAACAATCAAACCATGTTGTTTTCTTTGATCCGACAGACGCTGTTTCGTTCTACTAATATCAGATGAACGCTTGCGCAAGCATTATCTCATGCTTATATTTCCGTCTTGACAGGAAATGGGCTTTACGCAATAGTCGAGCCCGCGCTAAAACGGTTTAATGCGGCGTCGATATTCCTTTTTAAGGTAATTTGTGAAACTAAAATATATTGACAATCTTCATAGCGGATACAAGGCCTTATGCGTTCTGTTGGCGGTGATTTTAATGGCGCTGACGGCTGGCGTGGCGATGGCCGCAGACAAGTATCCAGCGCACGGGCTTACGGCCGTCAATGATTTTGCCAAGGTGATTGATCCGTCCAACGCCGCTAAAATGGAATCTTTAGCGCGTGAAATATTGCAGAAAACAGGTACGGCGATGGTTGTGGCAACCGTGCCGGAACTGGGACCATCAGAAGAAATCACGCTTTATGCGACTGGTTTGTATAAAGCCTGGGGTATTGGTAAAAAAGGTGAAGACAAGGGTGTTTTAATATTACTCGCTGTCAAAGAACGAAAAATTCGCATTGAAACCGGTTACGGCACGGAAGGTATGTTGCCGGATGGGCTGATAGGGGAAATACTGGACAAATATGTTGTGCCTCATCTCCGATCAGGCGAAACGGGCAAGGCGCTTTACAATGCCATGTTTGCCTGCGGTTCTTATGTGGCGAAAGCCTCAGATGTTCAATTGACAGGGGTTGCCGCCCCTTACCGCTCTCAAGCCAGACCTCAAAGCAAAGGCGTCAATGTCGTCGGCGTTATTTTGTTTCTCATTGCCGCGGCCGTTCTTTTGGGAACAAAAACAGGCCGGGAGATGCTGCCCTGGATATTGCTGCTTCTGATGAGTGGCAGTGGTCGGGGCGGGGGTGGCGGCGGTTTTGGCGGCGGGTTTGGCGGTTTCGGCGGCGGGATGAGCGGCGGAGGCGGAGCGGGCCGTGATTTTTAATAAATATTCAGGGTGGATAAATATGGCAAAAATACCGGATCAACCTCAAGACATTTTTGTTTCCTTAACGGAGGACTACCTTCAGGCGTTCGGCAAGGAGCTGGTTTCACTGATGCTTTACGGCAGCGCGGCAGGCGGTTCTTATGTAAAGGGAAAATCGGATATTAATATTCTGGTTGTCCTGACTGAGGAAGGCATTAATCGTCTGGAAGATGGATTTGCTTTGGTGAAGAACTGGAAGAAACGCAATGTGGCCGTGCCGCTGGTGATGACCAAAGCTTTTATTTTGTCGTCTCTGGATGCTTATCCCATTGAATTTCTCAACATGAAAAACAATTCGATTTTGATTCATGGTGAAAATGTTCTGGAGCAGCTGACCTTCAAGCCGGAGGACCTGCGCTTACAGATCGAGCGTGAACTCAAAGGGAAGATTCTTCTGCTTCGTGAAGGGTACCTGGAATCGGAAGGCTCGGCGCGCCCCGTGAGACAACTGATCAGCAAATCACTGACTGCGTTTGTTTCAATTTTTAATGCGATGCTTTATTTAAAGCAGATGCTGATGCCGCATAATAAACGCGAAACGGTTCAAGAGATGAAAGCGGTTTTTGCCATCGATGCAGCGGTTTTTATGCTGTGCTTTGATATCAGAGAAGGTAAGGATAAGCTTTCCAGCAAAGAAGTAATCGATGTGTTTAAAAAATATTTGCAGGAAGTTGAAAAAGCATGTCGCATCATAGATGGTTGATAATAATTTAACATAATGGAGGGTGGAAAAATGTCAGCAGGAAAGAAAATGATCATTGTGGGAGCGGTTATCGCAATTATAGCCATTGCCGTATATTCACTGTTTGCGGGTAATTACAATAAATTTGTACAGATGGACGTCGGAATAAAAGCGGCCTGGGCCCAGGTGGAAAATCAGCTGCAGCGCCGATACGATCTGATTCCCAATCTGATGGAAACGGTTAAGGGTTACGCCAAGCAGGAAAAAGATGTTCTGGTGGAAGTGACCAATGCCCGATCGAAAGTCAGCGGGGCCGGCACGGTTCCCGATAAGATTGCAGCCAATAATGAATTGTCCGGGGCGCTCAGCCGGTTGATGGTTGTTGTGGAGCGGTATCCGGATTTGAAATCGAATCAAAATTTCATGAAGCTTCAGGATGAACTGGCCGGAACAGAAAACAGAATTTCCGTGGAAAGAATGAGATACAATGAAACGGTGAAGATGTATAATCAAGCCATCCGGGTTTTCCCGGCAAACTTTGTCGCCGGCATGTTCGGTTTTAAAGAAGCGGCTTTCTTTGAAGTGCCCAAAGAAGCGAAAGCGGCGCCGCAGGTAAAATTCTAGCTTTCGTATCAGTTGAATAACGAAAAGCCCTGAATCTTTCAAGAAAGTTTCAGGGCTTTTTATTCATTAGAGGGGGGGGGTACGCCACCCGTTTTTGCTATTTGGCTCCGGCCTGTTTGAGCAAGTTGACCACCGCGGTGTGTCCATTTTTTTTAGCCAGCTTGAGTGCCGTATCTCCGCCGCGGATCATTTTCGCGTTCGGATTGGCGCCTTTATCCAACAGCATCTTGACGATTTCCGTGTTACCGTTATTGGCCGCAGCCGTCAGGGCCGTCTTGCCGTTGTCGCCTCTGGCAGCAGCATTCACATCCGCCCCTTTCGCCAACAGCACCCTTACGGCGTCAGGATACCCCTTACCACTTCCTGCTGCATACATCAGTGCTGTTTCACCGTCTCGGGTTTTTGCATTCACATCGGCCCCTCGGTCCAACAGCGCCGTTAAAATCTCGACATTCCCTTTCCATGCCGTATAGATAACCGCAGTGTAACCACGGTCCCTGCCCTGGACATTTACATCCGCCCCTTTCTCAATCAGTGCCATCATCACAGGATTTCGACCGCGGTCATATTGGGCTGCATAAAGAAGAGGCGTATAGCCATCGTAACCGTCCGTCGTGGATAATTTGACATTTACATTGGCGCCCTGATCCATCAGGTATTTTGCTATAACCGTATTGCCATCGCGGGCGCAGAGAAAGAGCGCCGTTTTACCATCATTAGTCCGGGCGTCCAAGTCAGCACCCTTTGCCAAAAGAGCATTGATGATATCGATATTCTGCCGAATCGGTTCAGGCTGATTGTTATGCCTTCTTTGCGCCGCAAAAATCAAAGGTGTCCAACTGTTGACACTGTCCACGACGTTAGTGGTGTTGGTTGATCTGATGTGGACATCAGCTCCCTTTTCCAGGAGCAACTTGACGGTTTCGTTACTGCCTGTTCTTGTTGCGATAATCAGGGACGTGTCTCCGAATTTGTTTTTTGCATTGACGTCGGCGCCCTGATCGATTAAGGCTCTGATCTTGTCGAGGTTTTTGTTCCATCCCGAATTCACAGTGGCCAGCAAATCTTCATTCAATCCTGCCGAGGCTGGTTGCGCTAAAAGGATCAAAAGCAGGCAGGCCGACGTCATCAGGAATCTCGTATATTGTGCATTTCCCATCCGTAAAAAAAAGCTGACCACACGACATTTTTTCATAGCTGCTCCTTGTCTTTGTGTTGGTTTGATAATTTTTTATTCAATCCTTATTTCCGGTCAATTTTTTCCCCTGCCCGTATTTTCGCGCTACGGCAGTCTTGATTTACGTGTCGCCAGAGGTTTAAAGTCAGGTCGAAGGTCAACAATGACCTGCTGAGCCTCAGCGAGGCGATTGTGAGGAACCGGCACCCGGGCCTGGTGTATTTGCAGACCATGCCGCTCGATGGCGGCGTAGGAGAATACCAGGGACTTCGGGTCTGGCGAATTGTCCAGAATACAGTCAACGAGATAGCTGCCGCCACCCGACCAGGTATGCAGGGCGCCATTGAGCCACACGCCATGGTGCCCGATGCGCGCCTCGCCGGTTGGCGTAAGATTGCGTCGCCGCGAAATCCGGGTTGAAAAGGCGGCTGCTCCTGCGACAAGGGCGACGATGGTCAACCCAACGCCAATCATCAGGAAGGTAAGTTTCGGATAGAGTACCGCCATCAGCCCGCAATATAGCAACGCAAACGAGGCGGTGATCAGGACGATCAATTTCTTCACACTTTTCTCAGCGACAAATTCCGCGCCGGCGAAGGCGCGCCATTCGTCCTCACGGTATCGCCAGTGGGCCAGCAGTTGTTCTTCTTGAAAGAGTTCACGATAGACTCTGAGACGATGCCGAAATACAAAGGAGGAGAAGAAAGCAGTCACGGCGAGGAAACCGCCGACCAGCATCATGGCAAAAGCGCCATCGCCCATGGCCATTTCAATGCCATCGAAGAAAATGGGAAAAAGAACCATGACGATGCCCAGTAGCGTCACGGCATAGCAGATGATGAAGGCCTTGAGAGGAGATCCGGTGGCGCTGTCTGTTGAGTTTGTTTGCATGGTTATCCCCGGAGTGTAAGAGAGTATCGCTGATTATTTTCCAATCGTTCCTGCGGCATCCAGTTTGAGCAGCCACACCGCTATCCCCTTGTCGTCACGTCCGCACACCACATAACCGCCATCAGAAGCCTGCACAACCGCGTATCCGGTTGACAGACGCTTGTCCGTCATTTCTTTATTCCAAATAACATTTCCCCGGCTGTCGGTTCGCAGTATCCAAAGGATGGCTTTGCCCATGCTAATCCCACCGGTTGCAATAAATCCGTTATCCTTCGTTTCCGTTACGGCAGATAATCCGGCGCTTTTTCCCTGCTGGTTTTTCCCAAAGGTTTTGTGCCAGCGAAGAGAGCCGTGAGTATCAAACTTCATCAGGAGGCCATCATGATCGCCCGCACCCGCAAAAACAACGCCCCCATCGCTTGTTGCAGTCATTGCTCCCGAACCGCTTTGCTGGTACTGATCCACTTCGCGTCGCCATACAGTGGCGCCGGAAGCGTCAAGTTTCAGAACAACGGCACGTGTATTGGAAACGGTAAAAGTGGCATAAAAGTTTCCCTCCGGTGCCTTTACAACGGAAACGGGAAAGCCACCGCCTCCGTTATCAGCTGATCCCAGAAACTTTTCCCACTGCCGGCTTCCGTTTCTGTCCAGTCGCAGGAGCCATGCCGTCATTGTCCCCCCGACACTGCCGAATCCACTCACAAGGAATCCGCTGTCATCGGTCTGGAGAATAGAGTGTCCTTCCCCGGCGGAGGTATTGGCGCCCCATTGGCAGCCGTATGATTTTTCCCAGAGGGCAGCACCGTTTTTGGACAATTTGATTACCCACAACTCGTTCCAGTTTGACCAATCATGCAGTGCGGATAAATTTTGGGTGCCTGTTACCAGATAGCCGTCAGCTGTTTCAATGGCTGCATAACCGTGATGAGGACTGTTTTTGTGAGGAGAAAATACTTTTTCCCAGATCTTTGTGCCACGACTGTCGGTTTTCATAACCCACAGCGAGGACCCGTTGTCCCTGGCGTTTTCTCCTTTTGATCCGGCTATCAGGTAACCGCCGTCCGAGGTGTTAATAACCGTTGCCCTGTAGTTGTTAAAGGTCGTGAAGGTTTTGCTCCATGTTGCCGAGGCGCTGTTTGATTTTTGCTGTTTGAGTTTTTTTGATGCGGCATCCGCAAGAGAAAAATATACTGATCCCATGGTCAGCAGTAAAGCGATACAGGTTGCGCTAAGCAAACGGATAAGGACTATCATTTATTCTTCCTTTCAATCGTCTGTCGGGATGTGAAAAAAGTCCAGTCTCAGGGATTGAGATAAGTGCCCTTGATCTCGACCATCCCATTGCCTCCTGATCTTGCGTTTTGCGACCATGAGCCGGGATTGGAGGTTTCAACCCGGTAGGTGCCCGGCTGCAGCACGATGTCCGGTTTGACTTCCCAATAATAGGACGGCTGAGGGGAGCCTGATCTTCCCTGTGCCTGCCAGGTACCCATCGCGGCGCCTGTTGCATTTAATATGCGTATGCTTCCCGGTATCCCTTGATAGCCATAATGATAGGTAAACATATTGGTGATCCATACTGGACGGTCAACGTTGAAGAACGGACTTCTTCCTCCCGACGAAACACCCGCGTCATTGCCATTATAGAATATAACCGATTCTTTACCCGGTTTGTCGGTCTTCATTCCGCTGTTGTCAGCGCCGCTGCGATCGGCGGGTGTTCTTGTTTTGGCGCCCCCGCAAACGATACGCGAGAATCCGACGCAGAAGCCTTCGTTGCATACCTTGTTATCTCCCATGACCCACGTTGGCCGGCGATTAGCCAGCTCGAACGATATGGCCCCGGAAAAACCATTTTTTTGGCAGAAATAATCTGCTGCGGGTTTTTGGCAGTTGCTCCCCCAGTTGAGACAATTATCGACATAGTGTCCGTTGACCATTGGATCAAGGTAAGTTTTGGAATTCATGGATTCTGTTTTGGGCGCTGCCGGAGGTGCCGGTCCGCGCAGCTTTACGCCGGATACCGTGTCGCCGTTGTGTGTTCCGTTGGGAACGCCGTTCTTCAGCCAGCAATGGTAGGCGGATTTTACATACGTGTAAGCGACACATTTGAGATCCGTGGCGCATTGGTTCTGGCAGAACTTTACAGACGGTGTATTGTCGATTCTTTGATAATCCGCACCCATGCGATCGGTGTTGGGCTCACAGGTCACACCGGCTACCGTGGCGCAGCTTCCATCCCCGACCGCGCGCTTTTTTACCCCGGAAATGGTGTCGTTGTTGGGGGTCGGCCCGGGAACGCCGTTCTTCAGCCAGCAGTGGTGTGCTGACTTCACATAGGTGAAGGCTTCGCATTGCTTATCAGAAAGGCAGGCGGAATGGCACGCTTCTACCGATGGGCTGCCATCAATGCGACGATAATCAGCGCCCATGCGATCGGTATTGGCCTCCATGGTTAGTGTGTCCGCCTGTGCCGATGTTGAAATCAAGAGGATAGCAAAAAAGACGATGAGCGCCGCGCCAAATGTCCGACAGGCTGTCCCGGAAATAAAAGAATACATAATAACCTCCCAAATTTGTAATAACTTCATGCTTCGCAAAAATATAGGATGCGGTTGAGTATGTCAAGAAAACCTTGAACTTGTGACCATAAAATAAGGGTGTCAAGATATGTGCGTCCGGCGCTTGATTTTGTCTTAATAGTGCCCAAAAAAAGCCACCGGGTTGGCCGGTGGCTTCTGGTCATGGCATTAATTTTTTTGCCGGTCTATTTTTTGTTGGATTGTCTCCAGATTTTTCTTTTTTCGGCTTCTTTGATGAGGTCTTCCCGGAAATCAGGATGGGCAATGGAAATCAGTTTTTCCGCGCGATACCAGGTCGGGCAGGTTTTCAGGGCAACTGCACCGTATTCGGTGACGATGAAATTGACCATCTGACGGGTGACGGTTGTGATGCTGCCGACATCAAAGTTGGGAACAATGCGGGATTCGATTGTGCCATCCTTCTTTTTATGTGTTGAAGGCAGGCAGATAAAGCTGCGGCCGCCTTTGGACCAGTAAGAACCCAGCACGAAGTCCGACATGCCGCCGTTTCCGGAAATCTGTTTAAATCCGGAGCTTTCCGCGTTGACCTGACCATACAAGTCAACCTGCAAAGCCTGATTGATGGAAATCAGATTGTCGATCTGGGCCAGCCTCGTCGGGTGATTGACATATCCCACGCTGCAGGAAGCCAGGGCCGGATTATGGTCTATCCAGTCATAAAGGGGTCTTCCCCCCAGAGCGAAGGTGTAGTTGATTTTTCCCTGATCGAAAGTCTTTTTCATTCCATTCATAACACCCGCTTCCCACATATCGCGGTAGGCGTCTACCAGCATTTCCGTCCAGCCACCCAGATTCTTTAAACCGGACTGGCTGATCAGTTTGCCCAGCACATTCGGCATTCCGCCAATGCCCAACTGGATGCAATCGCCATCTTTCAGATATGCCAGAACATGTTCGGCAATTTTTTTGTCCGTTTCCGACGGCGTGATGACCGGCAGCTCCGCCAAAGGCGTGTTGTTGCCTTCGACCACCGCGTGAATCTGAGAAATGTGGATCCGTTCCATGTTGCCGCCGTATGCATAGGGAATGTTCTTGTTAACTTCCAGAACGACATTTTTTGCGCTGATGGCCTGCAGGTAGCAGCAGGAGTTGTGCAGTCCCCAGTTGAAGTAGCCGTCTTTGTCCATCGGGGCGACCTGCGCCATGAAATGATCGCGCAGCGGCGTGCCTGCTTTTTTCGGGTCATTCATGCCGTTTGTGACATAGAGTTCCGACTCACCATATAAAGTCGGCTGGTAAAAGACTCCCTGACACATTTCCTGCATGATGCGGGTGAGCAGGCTGAAATGCTGGTCATTGTATGTAAAGACTTCACCTTTGGGATCTTTCTGAACGACTTCCGGGACCGGCGGCACGGTCACTGCGGCCA
>CAYVFA010000066.1:3777-12544 GCA_964450075.1 uncultured Smithella sp. | reverse complement strand
CGATTGTAAGATTGCATAAGAAAGAGAATATCATTTTTGTGGATTTCAGGAAGTAGGCATCAGCCGGATGAACCATTTTTACTTTCCCAAAGACTCCTCTTGCGCTTCGCGCTCAAAGTCTCCGGCCCCCGTCGTTTGCGTCAACTGTTTTTTTGCTGCATCTCCATAGCAGGTGAGGAACGTGTTGATGATCGCATCATAAGGCAGATCTGCAAAGGAACCATGATCGGTAATGTATTCCATGTGACGCCGGCCTTCGAGATCGAAGGGGTGAAAAACCGCATCGGACAGGCCGTCCCAGTCCAGTGGCTTCACTTTGAATTTTTCACACAGCGACAGGTTGAACGTCGGCGTTACTTTAATCCAGCAGCCATCAAGAAAAATATCATTATAGCCGTGGTAGAAGAAAGTATCAGTCTGCATCAATGCTTTAAGCCGCTTGGTGGTCAGGTGATTGCGGACGTCGGCAAAATGCAGTTTGCAGGGTATCGCCTGTGCCCGCAGAACGGCGGCAAGCACAACAGCTTTGGCCACGCAATAACCATAGCCCTGACGCAGGATCGTGCTGGCTTTAAAAGCGTTTTGTGAGGGATCAATCCGGTAGGGATCGTAATAAATGCCGTCCCGGACGGCATAATAAAGTTTGACGGCTTTTTCCCGGGGCACTGTCGCGCCCTCAACGGCTTTTTGCGAAAAGGCCTGAATCTCCGGCGATTCGCTGTCTATAAACTCTGTGGGTTTTAAATAGTCTTCGTGCATGGTTCCCCTTTAAAATTTTATCATCACTGGGATGGCACACAGTAGCTGCTGGGAAGCGTCATAGCCTGCAAGCGTTCCATCCTACCTGTTTGCACCAGAAACATTTGCCGCAGGGAGAAAAACCAACGGCCGTGCAGCGCGTTTTGTGCCAGTACGGTATCCTTTTAGGTCAGACGCCTTCTATATCGCAACGCAACGGAAACCCAGAATATTGGACGATACATTCATCTCGATGTAGTGCCGGTCGGTCAGACTGATTTCTCCATGAGAAATCCAGCTGGCGCCCTTGGCGATATACGTATCCGCTGTTTCGAGATCACCGATGAAATCACCCGTCCATTCCAGAACGTTGCCTAGCGTATCGGCCACTTCGGCGGAATTGGCAAATTTTACATACTGATCCACCGGCGCTGTGTCACCGTGCAGGCTTTGCTCAATATTGCAGGCATCCTCCTGCCATTGGTTGCCCCAGGGATAAAGATAGCCTCTCGCCGTCCGGGCCGCCGCCTCCCATTCGATTTCCGTCGGAAGCCGCTTGCCGGTCCAGGCGGCAAAGGCGCGAGCATCGGTCACACTGACCTGCACCACGGGATGCGTTCTTTTAAGATGCAAAGAACTGCCCGGTCCGAATGGCTGGTGCCAGCAGGCACCCGACACTTTTTTGCTGTAGGCCTGGTTGTGCAGTGAAAATCTTTCCACGCCGCTGATGGGATCACGGCTGCGCTGCATGCGCGGAAAATAAACCAGGCTGAAACCATACTTTTCCGCGGTTGTGATATAGCCTGTCTGTTCCACAAAGATTTCGAAAAGCGCGTTGGTGACAGGAAACTTGCTGATATAGAAATCTTGTAGAGTAACAATTTGTTCGGCAAGCTCGCTTTTGGCCAGATGCGCGCCGCCCACCAGATAGTCGCCGCCTTTAATTAAGATGTGCGCATTGTAAAATCTGTTGCGAATGCTCAAGTAGCGGTCGAATTCTTCAGACAAAAACTTGGCTTTCCCCCGGATTTCCTCCTCCGTATAGATACTGCCGCTTAAATCCGGCCCAATGGCGGTGAGTGCGCCTGCGGCTTCAGCCAGACGCGTTAATAACTCTGTTTTCTCAAGGAGATCGTCGTCAACACTTTTGTCATTGGGAATAACCTGAAGATCCGATTCGCCATCATCTATTTCTTCAACCACCTCGTCAGGTGGCAAGTCCACCACCTCGGCAGGTGGCAAGTCCGCCCCTTCGGGTGACAACACCCCCTCATTGGGGGACAGGCTGATTTCTTCGACAAAATCCTGATCGGCAGATGGCTCTAGTGTTTCGAGATCCGCGGCATCCGCCGCCACGGAGTCCGTTGCTTCGGCCTCATCCACGATTTCTTCAACAACTTCCACTGCGGCGTCGTCGATTCCGGCATCGACCAGCTCAACACCTTCATCTCCGGCTTGCGCCACATCCGTCTCTTCGATCAAAGCATCCGAAGCGCCGGCAGATTCATCGACGATTTCTTCGAGCACTTCGACCACTTCGTCAGGTGTCCCGGTTACATCAGCGGGTGGTGAGACCAACTCGTCAGAGGGCATGGCATCCTCAACGGGAGCAGCAAGTAATTCCAGGTCAGCCATTTCTTCGGGTGACAGGCCGCCATCACCCTGCTCTATCGTTTCTTCCGTGCCTGTTTTCAGGTCCTCCCCGGGCACCTCATCGGTTGGCACGGCAATCTCTTCGACTATTTCGACCACCACTTCGGGTGGCGAGTCCACCACTTCTGTTGCTACATCTATTTCTACTGTTTCATCGATTGCTGACAGACCTGCGTCTTCTGTGACAATATCCGTATCAACAGCATCAACCATCTCCTCTATTTCAACGGCAGGGACGGCCGCATCGCCGTCAACCACCTCGTCAGGTAGCACGGCAATTTCCTCGACGATCTCAACGTCCCCTTCTTCCTCCACGGGAACCTCTTCCTCAACAATGTCGAACCCGGCAAGCCCCTCCTGCCCCAGAGTATCAAGATTGCCGGTGATGTTCGCCATCATCTCCCGGATATGCGCTTTGTCTTCATCGCTTAATCCCGTACCCGCGCCGGCCAGCGCCTCGCCGATCATGTCATTCACGGCGGACATGATCTTGCTGATCTTGTCGGCAGCGCTTAATTCCCCGTCACCGAGGATGGAGGAAACCGTCGCAAGCAAGTCACCACCGGCGATTTGAACAGGCGTTGCCGCCTTGTCCGTTTCCTGCCGCCCGAAAGCCGACGCTTCTTCTCTGCCTTCGATGATCTCATGGAAGATTTCTTTGATTTTACCTGCCTGATCACCCGGCAATTCCTCACCCGAAGCATCAATCGCTTCAGCAAGCATCCCTTCAACGGCAGCCAAAATCTTTTTAGCTTTGTCGGCTGCATCCGTTTCCGGATCCTTGAGCACTTGAACAATATGGCCGAAAGCCGCGGTCACGGATTCTTTAACCTGCGCGCTCTCGATGCCTGCGGCGGCTTTGGCCGCTTCCAGAGCCAGCCCCTGCAACCCCTTGTCGATCATTGAAAGTTCGCCGCTGTCCGAAACCTCTGTACGGCGGACAAGATCCTGCAGAGAAAGTCCCAGTTTGCCGGATATGTCTCCCAGAATGGTTTTAAGACGGTCAATTTCCTCTTTAGTGTTTTCCGCCTCAGGGCCGGGTGCGGCGGTGGACAGAATGTCGCTCAAAGCAGACAGAATTTCACTGACTTTGCTCTGGGTGTCGATGCCTTTTTCTTTAAAGACATCCATAATACCCGCAAGCGCTTTGTCTTTGGCCTCGTTGGAAATAGTAAAAATATTTTCCGGACCGATCACGAGGCCCTGCGGATTCTTTCCTTCAACATAAAGTTTTTTCAAATCACTGTTGACGCTGGATTTGAGGCTGCTGAAATTTTTCCGTTTGGTTTTGAGAAGGTCGCGGTCGTCGCCGGTTTCCCAGACGGTCTTGACCAGTTCTTCCACGTCAATCGTCTGGAGGGATTCGGCTGCGTCATCATCTGCATAATACTGCCGCACCGCCCGCAAAAGTCTGGATTTGAGGGTTGTCTCGTTTTTGTAGCGAAGGTTTTCAATGGCTTCATCAATATCCTGAAGCTTAATAACAATGGGCACGGCGAAGTCTCCGGATGCTTAAAATATAAGTAATCTATCGAGAATATCTGCAAACAGCAAACGCTCTTGCACAATAATCAAAAATAGATTAAAAAAACAGATATTTTTTCGGCAGGAATGCCAAGTTGGAAGTTGAATATTAAAATGCGCTCATTAGGAAAGAACAATCAGTTCGAGGGAAAAGATGGAAGAAGCCTTAAAGCTCCAATTTGAGCAGATATTTGTAAAGCATTATGAACGCTTAACCACCTCTCAACAGTCTGTCGGCGGCTTGTCCTTTACACTGGACAATATCATTTGTTTTATTCTCTTAGGCGGGCGCGAACTGGCCATTGAGGATATTTATGGCGACGTCAGCGAACGCTACTCCATGGAGACATTTATAACAGACACCAGAGAAGCCGGCCTGGAAATGGACGAACATCTGCAGAAAACCGTTTCCGATATGGTTGCAAAGAAATTTCTCCATCTTCAGGCGGACGGTCATTTTTATTCTTATCAGGCCACTCGTGATACCGCACGGATGTTCAACAAGATTTATCCCAACATGCAGGGAATGAGCATGCTGGCTTACATCGGTCAGACGATTCAGGAAGTGGAAACCGGCCGTGTTGATCTGGAAACCGCGTTATCGCGCTTTGACCAGACCCTTCAAAAACAGGGCGTTCCATTGCCCAAAGCAAAAATACCTGTCATTGCCCCGCCACCCAAACCAATCGTGGCCCCTCAAAAGGTTGAAGAACTCAAGCACAGCAGTTCGAAAATTTTCCGGGACTACGTTGTGACAAACACAACCGTCAAGGCAAAGGTTGAAAAGCCCCTCATGCCCGACGATCTGGTGTTTGAACCACCTGTTGAGGTTTCGCCTGAACCCCGAGCGCCGGAGCCGGAAACCCCTATTGAATCCAACGCGATTAAGGCCCATAGCGAACCGGAAGTTGAAAAAGCACCGGTTGCACCGCCAACCGTTGAACCCAAAGAAGAGCCGGCACCCGAAGAGCCGGAAGTGGTGGATGATGACGCCATTGCCGCCAAAATTGCCGCTTTTGAAAAAGAACTGGCGCTCGTTTGCCCAAGCTGCAAGACCAGTGTGCTGAAAGAAGAAAAAACCGCCGGCGGAAAACTTTTTTATTCCTGCACGTCGGATAAATGCAACTTCATCAGCTGGGGCAGACCTCATCAGATTCCGTGTCCGCGTTGCAAAAATCCGTTTATGGTTGAAGTTGCGGACAATGAAGGAAACATGATCCTGAAATGCCCACGCGCCACCTGTCAGCATCGTCAGGCAATGACAGCGACGGCTCCGCCTGCAGCCGGCGGCGTCAAAAAAGTTGTGCGTAAGAGGCTGGTCCGCCGCAAAGTTTGATTCACAAAGGAAAGCATTTTTCAAACCATGCGTGATGTGATCAACGTGACCTTTGCACAACCAAGTCAATTCATCAATTTTGTCATATCGGCGCAGGCCGGTATCCAGTATTTTCAGTTGTGTCTCGCCTGTTACCTTGCCAGTTCATTCCGAATCGCAATGCCGATCTTTTCCATGACATAGGGTTTCTTGACATAGGCACCCGCCCCCAGCGCCTGAGCTTTCTTGAGCCGGTCGGTCTCCGAAAACCCGCTGACCAGAATGGCCTTCTGCTTCGGATTGATCGCCAAAACCCTTCGGTAGGTATCGAGCCCATCAATGCCCGGCGTCATGATCATGTCAAGAACCAGAATGTCTGCCTTATGATTCTTGAGGTACTCCACCGCCTCTTCACCGCCGGATACGGTATGAACCGCATACCCTATGTTCGTAAGCAACCCGGAGGCAACATCCCGCTGTTCGGCAATATCATCCACGACTAAAACCGCTTCCCCGTGGCCCATATATTGTTCTACTGACAGATTCTGCTGCGGCGCGATCAGCTCCTCCCGCGTTACAGGGAAGTAGAGCGTAAAAGTAGTTCCCTTCCCAACCTGTGTCTGCACATCAACATATCCATGGTGATCTTTTACCGTTCCCCAGACGATCGCCAATCCCAGTCCAGTCCCACTTCTGCCCATCGTCTTCTTTGTATAAAACGGCTCAAATATTTTTTCTACATGCTCGGCAGGGATACCCATTCCCGTATCCGATACGATCAGGAGACTGTAGTCACCCTCTTTGATTTCATCATAGCCCCTAACGGGTTTGTCCAGATACCGGTTCTTTGTCCGAAGCGTCACGGTTCCATTCCCGAAAATGGATTCCGCGGCATTGGAAAACAGGTTCATCAAAATTTTTTCCAAATGGACAGGGGAACCTTTGATGTTCAACAGATCTTCTTGATATTCTGCACTGAAAGTTACACGGGGATGATAATCCTTTATCTTCTCAAAAAAAGGGGTCTTGAAAAAAGCCCGAACAATGCTATTGAGATTCACTGCATGTGATGATGTTACCCCCCGTCTGGCCATGGTGAGGAGGTCCTGAATAATTGCCGAACCTTTCTCCGTGGACTGCAAAATCTTTTCAGCGCGGTCTCTGGCTTTATATCCCTCAGGAATTTCAAGCAGCAGTAGTTCCGAATATCCACTTAATGCCCCCAGAACATTATTCAGATCATGAGCCACGCCACCGGCCAGTTGTCCAAGAGCTTCCATTCTCTGAGCCAGAACCAGTTGTTCTTGAATCTTTTCTTTCTCGTGCTGAATTTTTATCCGTTCGCTAATATCCCTCGTAATACCGAAAAAGCCGATGGGTTTGCCGTCTTTGTCTATGGCTAATGACGACTTGAGTTCAACTTCAAAAACAGTCCCATCTTTTTTCAGCTGTGAAAGCTCCATGATAAAAGACCTTACCGTATCTGGCTCTCCCTGCATTGCCAGTTCCTTTTGCGCATGGTAGGCCTTTAAAACTTTCTGATGGGATTCAGGGGTGTACCATTGGTCCAGTTTCAGATTCATGGCTTCTTCAATGGTATAACCGAAAATATGTTTAACAGAGGGGCTGATATAGGTAAAATTCAACATCGGGTCTGTTGCCCAGATCAGGTCATTAACACTGTCGGCAAGGATTCGATAACGTTTTTCGCTGATTTCCAGTTCCTCATTGTTTTTTTGGAGCTCCAACGTTCGCATGGCCACCAACTCCTCGAGGTGATCATGATGCTTCCTTAATTCATCTTCTGCCCGTTTTCGTACTTCCGCTTCGCCTTTCAGCTTCGTATTGATCTCATCGACTTCATTCTTAGCCTTTGCCAGAAGATTCTTTTCCAGCAGCAGCTTTTGCTGTTCCGTTTCCATGGCATCCTGGTACTGTTCACGAATCAATTCGTAGCTGTAGGTAAAACAGAAAATAACAATCAGAGTGGACAAATGACGTAAGATAAAAGTACCGGAGTAGGGAAAGGACGTCAGAGTAGCAAAGGGATTAAAAAACAATGTAACGGTAATGAACCATAATAAAAGACTCCAGAGCGATCCCTCTCTTTTCCCCATGAGGAAAAAGACAAAAGGGGGAAAGGCCAATACCCATATACTGGCATATCCTTGTCCCGTGCCTGCTTTAACCCAGTAGGAAAGCAGGATCACAATGAGGACAATGGCCATACGATACAAAGTCTTGCCGGTCTTGGAATAGCGCAACATATAGATAAAACCGGAAAAAACCGCGGCCATCAGAAAGTTTATAATTCCAAAACGATAGTCCCCTTTCTGATGGTGTACAACACCAAAGATAAGGAGGGGCAGGATCAGGGCAAGGAGAAGAACGACAAACAAACGGCGACGCCCCCGGTCCGCAATGCTAAACCCCGGCGGATAAAGAATAGCGTTAAGAAAATACGATATTTTCTTGGGGAGTTGGATCATGTCTAATGATCTACACAGTTGAAGAAAAAAAATCAATAGAGATAATCAGAATATGTATTATGGATGCTCCACTGCGGCAGCAGCAGCCCTGCTCTTTTCGTCTTCCAGAAAACATTTTTTCAGCGTGCCGGAATCAAACAGGGACCACATTTTGTCGCGCGAGACTTCCAGGTTTTGATGATCTTTGATGATCAGGATACCCTGCAAGGCCAGTTCCTGAATCAATTTTCTGATTTCCGCAGGCTCTCTTTTAGTCAGTCGGGTAAGTCCGGGGATATGCTCCTCCAGTGACAACCGGGGCTGATCCAGAAAATACATGATAATCACCAGACGTGTCCAGAGATTGGTAAATTCTTCCAGCGCGGCGTTGGAATTTTTCAAGCGCGTGGAAAATTCCCGCAGCATGAAAAGCGCCACTTCCCGGCTTTCGCGGATCAGATTTTGAAACGTCGTATCGTCAATCACGGCCAGATGACTGTCTTCCAGAGCGCGGGCCGTTGCGGTGCGCCGGACGTCAATGAGCGTGGCCATCTCGCCGAAATATTGCCCCGGACCCATTTCCGCCAGCATCTTTTTGACCTGACAATCGACACGCTCCAGACAAACGCGCCCGGACAGAACATAAAACATCTCAACCCCCGGATCGCCCTCGTTGAAAATGATGCTGCCGCGGGTATAGGCGCGACCGAATTTTTTAAAGAGGCGTTCATCCACCTTCAACATGGAATGATGGGGCTTGAGCAGGGCCCGCTCCAAAAGCAGGACGTCACGCCGCGTATAAGAGGACATCATCTCAGCACAAAACAAAAAAATCAGCGCCATGTAAAAAACCCAGATGACCAGCAAAACGATCGTTTCCATCGAACCAAAAATAACATTATAGCGGGTGTAGTTGGCCACATACCAGGTAAAAAACTGTTTGGCGACTTCCAGAAGAAACGCAAAAACAGCGCTGCCGGCCAGCGCCACGGAAAAGCGGATTTTCAGTGTGGGGATGATCCGGTAAATGGCGGTAGCCAGAATCACAACAATCAGATACGGCACAATA
>CAYVFA010000066.1:0-3677 GCA_964450075.1 uncultured Smithella sp. | reverse complement strand
GACAGCCACACAAGGCCCAGAACGCCGATCCAGCCCAGCACTTTGCTCTTGCCTTCGATTTGCCCTAATTGTTTGAGAATATCCCCTGAAAAATAGGGATGAAAATTTTGAATGCCGCCGACAATATCCGTTTGAATATTCGGATGAGAACTGAAGAATGATCCGGCGGCAATGAAGGTTAAAAGCAGAAGCGGAATAACGGACAAAATGGCGTAGAGAGCAATGGCCGCCGCCTGATTGGCATCGCCGTTCAGACTGAAATTGTTAATCGAATCGTACAGAATATCCCAAGCGCCGGCGGCCCTCATTTTGATGGATTCTTTACGCATTTCGCGTCGCGCCGTTTGGGTTGCTTTTTCTTCAGCCATGAGGTTTTTGCCTGATCCCATTATTTTAACGATGTGGGATTTTACATGGTAATCGCCATCAGGTCAAAATAATTGTTTGTTTAAGAAAGATTCATCGTTAAGCAGAGCAGCACAAACTATTTATCCTCCAGGATCAAAGACATCCGGCACTCCCGGCAGTCAAACTCAAGGCGATAGGTATGGTGAGCATCCCTGAGCCGGAGAGGCTCTTTGACGGAGCGACCCCCACGTTGTTCTTTGGGGCACATGTCCAATTGATACCGGATGCAATAGCGGGTTGTCATGACCGTTTTCCCGACCTTATCGGACAAGGATTCAAAGGCAGGCTCCGTGACAGTCGCACCATGGCGTTCATAGAATTTCCGGGCCAGAGTGTTTGCAACATTGGCGTGGAAATCGAGCTTCGGCTCCGGATAGGGGGCGTCGCTTTGCTTAAATGGAATGCTTGGGCGGAGGGTTGCTTCACGCCTGATTTCAGTGAGCTTCTCCAGAACATCCCGCCGGATGCCGTTCAACAGGCTTGCGGGAAGAAAGCCCGGCTGTTCAGGTTGAATCGTCAAGCCTGCCGTCCGGTATGGCGTGTTCCCGGTACTGGTCAGGTGTTTTTCAATCTGCGATCTGGCCCGGACCGGATCACGGGAAGGCTCAAACAAAACCTCCTTGACCATCCCGGCTTCATGGCCGTCTTCGTCTCCCACCGTCAGACGGATGAATGTGTCCTCCTGAACGAAATCCATATCCACGGCTATCCGACGGTCACTGGAGGCTTTATTCAGGATTCGGGTAAGGGCCGTATCGTGGTTGCGATACAGCGGTGTGCCGATCCCCAGACCCTTCATGTTGTTAGGATAGATTTTCCCCTTATCCACCCGTTCCACACGAAATCCGGCCAGATCGCCCTTCTGGGTGAAGAAGCAAAGCCCGTCGCCGTTTTGAAGATCATCGCGGGCTATCTGAAAATAATCCTTACCCACGCCGATGATTTCACCGGCAGGCTGTCCAATGGATTTCTGCGTGTCAAGGGAGGCAACCTTTTCTCTCCCGCCGGAAAGGAAGTATGGGGTATAGCCGCGGTTGAATGTCCTGTCCGGGTCCGGCAAAAAGGTGAATGTGCTCGCCCCGGAACTGCTCTTCCGGTAACCGGGATGATTGCTGATGAATTGGTCCATGGCTTGCCGGTAGGCGGCTGTTACATTTTTCACATACTCGATCCCCTTGTATCTTCCTTCGATTTTAAATGAAGTAACACCGGCTGAAATCAGGTCCGATATGGCCTTC
Source organism: uncultured Smithella sp. (assembly GCA_964450075.1). Classification (GTDB taxonomy): domain Bacteria; phylum Desulfobacterota; class Syntrophia; order Syntrophales; family Smithellaceae; genus UBA8904. Next base: position 2,031 of record CAYVFA010000066.1, on the reverse strand, counting down.
ATCCGATTCAGGTCTTTGAGCGACAGGAGAAATTTGTTTTGCAGGATTATCTTTCCGTCGCCATCCGTCAACGTGTAGTGGGAGCGGCAGGGCTGGGCGCAGACGCCGCGATTACCGCTCCGGCCCGCCACAGCCTGACTCATGTAACATTGCCCGCTGTAGGAAACACACAAAGCCCCGTGAACAAAAGCTTCCAGCTCTATCCGGCTGGTGTTTTGACGAATGTCGGCCATCTCGGTAAGCGAGAGTTCTCGCGCCAGGATGACCCGCTGGAACCCCACGGCCTCCAGAAACTTTACTTTCTCAGACGTGTTGTTGTGCATTTGAGTACTGGCGATGAGGGGAATCGGGGGAAGATCCAGCTCCAGCAAACCCACATCCTGAATAATCAGACCATCAGCGCCCAACTGATAAATCTCCCGGATAATATCGAGAGACTCGGCGATTTCTCCATCCGTAAGAATCGTATTGAGCGCCACGTAAACCTTTACATGATAAAGGTGCGCATGCCGGATCAGGCGGACAATATCGGCAACACTGGCTCCCGCAGCGGCCCTGGCGGAGAATTTAGGAGCGCCGATATACACGGCGTCCGCGCCATGCTCAATGGCCGCAATCCCGATATCGGCGCTGCCCGCCGGTGACAAAAGCTCCAGTGATGTGGTCATCCTCTACTCCATAAGTAATAATTGATACCACCGAAAGACAGGCGGGTTCAATAATTATATTGACACAGATCAAAATTAATCAGAAAACCATGCAACAGGTCAACCACCAATTTAAACCTGATTTGATAAAAAAACTAAGGAGGCTGTATGGATACCAGACGTGATTTCATCAAGAAAAGTGCAATTACGGGCGCTATGTTGTGCCTTCCGGTTTCTCTGGCGCGTGAAGGCTGTGCCGCCTATCCTGAATTAAAAACGCGTAATCCGAAAAAGGCATTGGTCTTATGGTACAGCCAGACCGGTCAGACCCGCCGGTATGCCAGACTGATCGGCTGCACCCTTAAAGGAAAAGGCATTGCAGTCGATGTGCGCGATATGCAGGAATTCAATAAAAGCGCACTGTCCGGTTATGATCTGATTATCGTCGGCACGCCGGTATTTTATTATGACACGCCGGTCAATGTTGTCGGGTGGCTGGAAACCATCCCTTCCATCACGGGCACACCGGTTGCTGCCTTTGTTTCCTTCGGCGGCCCGGAAGGCAATCAACATAACGCCTCTAGCCACATCCTCAAACTTCTGGCGGAAAAAGGCGGCGTTCCCACAGGCCGAGACGCCTTCAGAAACATTCCTTCGTATCCAACACCCCATTGGAATAGCGCCAATCAGCTTGCCGCGCAGCATCTCCCCAATGCGGCGACATTTGATCAGGTGCGCCGCTTTACGTCAGACATGCAGGCTCGCATTGCCCGCGGCGAAACCATTGGCACCCGTTACGAACTGACTTTGAGAGAAGGCTTTCAGGTGCTGCCCCTAGCTTGGTTCGTCAAGAAGACCATCGGTAAACACACGGTTGACGCCGCAAAATGTATCGGTTGTCAAACCTGTGTTAAAAAATGTCCGACCAAGGCCATCAATCCTTCCAACCAAACGGTTGATCGGGACAAATGCCTGACCTGCTTCGGCTGTCTGAACAATTGCCCTGCCGATGCGGTGGTGATGGAGTATCGCGGTGAACGCCTTTACGGTTTCCGGGAATATTTAAAACGAAACAAGATTACAATCATGGAACCGCCGGAATTTAATACGTGCAGTCTGTGAAAATTTTCAGACCTTTGAGGACTTCACTTGAAATTTGCCGGATGGATTAACCCATACATCGTCAGAAACGCTTCTACTTCTTTAAAAACTTCAAGGGCTATTTTGCCGCGCACAATTCCGTGTTTGTTAAAATCGATCCAGGCAAAATGCTTTTTGTTCATTCCCAGACGCTGGAATATGGCAGGCCCGCTTTGGGGCGCAACTTTTGGGTCATTTTTTGCCTGGATGACCAGCGCCGGAATATCAATATCGGGAAGTGACC
>CAYVFA010000065.1:0-12730 GCA_964450075.1 uncultured Smithella sp. | reverse complement strand
CGCGCCAGATCCATTCTGATATCCAATCCGGGCCGGGACAGTTCGGCAATCTGTTCATCAAGAGTCATGTGAATGCCCTACAAGATCGCTTTCGCGCCGTCAAGTCGCAAAAGTGAAATGCGTCTGGATACCTCTTTGATTTAAAATGGGGATGGACTTGCTTTGCCTTAGTCTAGCCCTCCGTTTTTGTGAAAAACATTGACAAAATCTGCAATCAATATATAGATATGACCCAATATTTAAGGGAGTCATCTATTTATGTTCGGTATCGGTGTGCAGGAACTGATCATCATCGCGATCATCGCGCTTTTAATTGTCGGACCCAAAAAGCTGCCCGATCTGGCTAAAACACTGGGCAAAGGCTTTAGAGATTTCAAAAATGCTACCGAAGGCGTCAGTGAAGACCTCAAAGACGCCCTGAAAGAAGACGATAAACCCCAAACCGATGACGGCCTGAAAGATTCACTACTGTTAAAAAGGCCTGAAGCCCAAGAGGCAAAAAGCGAAGCATCCGGCCACGGCGCCGGGGAAAAACAAAATCCAACATAACGTCTAAAATTCAAGTACCCAGCAAAACGGCAAATGATGGAACCCAACGAAGATCTTAAAATGTCTTTGACCGAACATTTAATTGAACTGCGTAAAAGGCTGACGAACTCGCTGATTGCCGTGGGACTTGGTTTTTTTGTCTGTTACTATTTTAAGGACTGGTTGTTTGCCGTCCTCACCAAACCTTTGACCGACGCTCTGCCCAAAAGCAGCTATCTGATCTACACCGGTTTGACCCAGGCTTTTTTCACCTATATGAAAATCGCTTTTTTTGCTTCTCTGATTCTCACCAGCCCTTTTATCATTTATCAGCTATGGAAGTTTATTTCGCCTGCTCTGCTTCCCAAAGAGAAAAAAATGGTGGTGCCTTTTGTCTTCTTCTCCACACTCCTTTTTTTAAGCGGCATTACATTCGGCTATCTTGTCGTTTTGCCAACCGCCTTTGAATTTTTTGTCAGTTTCAACAATCAGTATTTGCGGGCGATGATTTCATTTAGTGATTATCTGTCGTTTCTGGTGACTTTTTTGCTGGGTTTCGGCTTATCCTTCCAGCTGCCGATCCTGATTTTCTTTTTGGCAAGACTCGGCATCGTTACGGATAAGCAGCTCTCCCGGAACAGGAAATATGCCGTCCTGCTTATATTTGTTGTTGCCGCGGTTTTAACGCCTTCGCCGGATGCCTTAAGTCAGGTATTGATGGCCATCCCCTTGATATTCCTTTATGAAGTAAGTATATTTGTGGCAAAGTTTGCCGCCAGAAAAAAAGAAGCGCCAAAATCCAGTGAAGGCGAACCTGAAGCATAGGGATGAGATGATGTTTGAACGGAAAAAGAAGACGAAACAACCGGGACAAAGCGTTAAATCGTATAAAATCATTAAAGTTTTATTCATTGTGCTTTTGTTGATAGCGCTGGCAGTCGGCGGTGGAACCGCTGCCTATTACATCATGACGCTGGACTTGCCGGGTATTGACGCGCTGAAGGATTACCGCCCCAGCATCGCTTCGCGCGTGTTGGATGAAAATGACGAATTGATTGATGAATTCTTTCTGGAAGACAGAAAACTGATTCCCATTTCCGACGTTCCCAAGATTGTGCAGCATGCTTTTGTCGCGGCGGAAGATTCCCGCTTTTATCAGCATCAGGGCGTTGATCTGCAAAGTATTTTCCGCGCCATGTTTAAAAATGTGGAAGCGGGTAAAATTGTTCAGGGCGGCAGCACCATTACCCAGCAGGTCGCGAAACTGATGTATCTGACGCCGGAAAGAAAATATATCAGAAAATTGAAGGAAGCCATCCTTTCTTATCGAATTGACAAATATCTGAGCAAAGATGAAATCCTTAATTTATACTTGAATCAAATCTATCTGGGTCACGGTACCTATGGCATCGAATCCGCGTCGATTGGCTACTTCGGCAAAAGCGCGAGGGAACTGACATTGCCGGAGGCCGCGCTACTGGCCGGTTTGCCGAAAGCGCCCACCACTTACTCGCCGTTCATGTCTTTTGACCGCGCCAAGCAAAGGCAGGTTTACGTTTTGACGCGCATGATGGAAGAAGGTTTTATTACCAAAGATCAAATGGATCAGGCCGTTAATGCGCCCCTTAAACTGCGGCCCATGAAACCCAAGGACAAAGTGGCCGCTTATTTTGTTGAACATGTCCGCCGTTATGTGCAGGAGAAATATGGCGCGGATATTCTCTACAAGGAAGGACTCACCATTTATACAACGCTGAATCTTCCCGCGCAAAAAGCGGCTCGAGACGCCCTCATCCGGGGGCTTACCGAAATGGAAGAACGCGGCAAATCCTCAAAAGGCCTGGTGCAGGGCGCGCTTTATTGCATGGATGTTAGAACCGGCGCCATTCGTGCCCTGGTCGGGGGGCGAGATTTCAGCCAAAGCGAGTTTAACCGGGCGACTCAGTCGCGTCGCCAGCCGGGGTCCGTTTTTAAACCGCTGATCTATACGGCGGCTTTTGATAAGGGCATGAACCCATCGACGCAGTTTGTCGATTCGCCCATCGTTTTTGAAGATCCCTCGCAGGATGACGGTCTTTGGAAACCGAAGAACTTCGACGGAAAATTTCTGGGACCGATTACCATGAGAACGGCTCTGGTGCAATCCCGCAACGTCGTAACTGTTAAAATCCTGCAGGAAATCGGCATCGATTACGCCACGTCCTATGCTGTCAATATGGGGATTGAATCTCCGCTGTCCAGGAATCTGTCTCTGGCGCTGGGTTCTTCGGGCGTCACGTTGCAGGAGATGGTTCGCGCCTTCGGCGTTCTGGGCAATGGCGGTAAAAAGGTCACCCCTTACTTTATCCGCAAAATTGTTGATCGCACCGGTAATGTTTTTGAAGAAACCAAAGTCATTTCCGAGCAGGTCATTGATTCCCGCATTGCTTTCATGACCACCTATGTGATGCAGGACGTTGTGGAGAGCGGCACGGGCCGCAGGGTCAAAAGCATTGGCCGACCGGTTGCCGGCAAAACGGGAACGACGAATGATACACGCGATGCCTGGTTTATCGGATTTACCCCTTCGCTGATTACCGGTGTCTGGATCGGGTTTGATCAGGAAAAATCCATGGGAAGGCAGGAGGTGGGCGGTCGCGCCGCAGCACCGGTCTGGCTGTATTTTATGGAAAAGGTTCTGTCCAATACGCCGGTCGAGGCTTTTCCCGTTCCGGAAGGCATCATTTTTGTCAAAGTGGATCATAAAACAGGCCGACCGACGCAGGGTTCAGGTCCGGGAACGATCGATGAATGTTTTCTGGATAACGCGCCGCCCAGCGAAAAAGACGAGGACGCCATGGACGAAAAAGACGAATTATTCAGGTAAAAACCTATTGAGCTGAGAATGCCGCTTGACAAGAATCGTTTTTTTCGTTAAAGAACAACAAAATTTATCAGGAAGTAATGATGTTTATTAAAGACTTAGACAGCGGCAGAATTCAGTTACAAGCCTATGTAAGATTACTCGTCGTAGTAGTCGTACCCTTGGGGTCTGCCGGTTAAGTATCTTTTGAAAAATTAAGATACAAGCCGCGGGCCCCTAAAGCCCGCGGCTTTGCTTTTAGACACAAAGCCGCTTTTTCCTAAAAGAAACGGGCGGCTTTTTTAATTTCAAGGCTGTGACATAAAGAGAATAAATAAGGAGCGGAGGAGTTTTAAAATATGAAGTTGAAAGGCACGGAAATTTTGCTGAAAGTGCTGGAAGAAGAAAAAGTTGATATTATTTTCGGCTACCCGGGTGGGGCTGTGCTGGATATTTATGATCAACTTTACAAAAGCAACCTCAAGCATATTTTAGTCCGCCATGAACAGGGCGCCGTGCATGCCGCCGACGGCTATGCGCGCGCGACCGGCCGTGTAGGTGTCTGCCTGGTCACTTCCGGTCCCGGCGCCACCAACACCGTTACCGGCATTGCCACAGCAAATATGGACTCCATTCCCCTGGTGGTTTTTACCGGTCAGGTGCCGACGGGTCTCATCGGTAACGACGCGTTTCAGGAATGTGATATTACCGGCATCACGCGTCCCTGCACCAAACATAATTTTCTGGTGCGCAATGTCGATGAACTGGCTTCAACAATTAAAGAAGCGTTTCACATCGCCCGTTCCGGAAGACCGGGACCGGTGCTGGTGGATTTGCCCAAAAATGTCATGGCCGCCCAAACCGATTATGACCGAGGCAACGTGAAGTTTCGCAATCATGAAGTGGCGTACAAGCCGGCGCCCAAGAAAATGGCTAATGTGTTTGATATGCTCCAAACCGCCAGAAAACCATTAATTATGACCGGTGGCGGCGTTATCCTGGGCAAGGCGTCTCAAGAGCTGACGGAACTGTCTCGAAAATACCAGATTCCCGTGACCGGCACCCTGATGGGGCTTGGATCTTTTCCCGGAGATGATCCCCTGTGGCTGGGCATGCTGGGAATGCATGGCACCTATTATGCGAATATGGCCATCAGCCACTGCGATTTACTACTGGCGATCGGTGTCCGTTTCGACGATCGCGTGACGGGCACGATTGAAACCTTTGCCGCCAACGCGAAGATTGTCCATATTGATATTGATCCGTCTTCCATCAATAAAAATGTTACCGTGGATCTGCCGATTATCGGCGACACGAAGGCCACACTCAAGGACTTACTCAGCTTCCTGGAAGACCATCACTATACGCCGGAGGATGTTTCTCGAAAAACATGGCTCGACGAAATTGCCGAATGGCGGGAAAAAGTGCCATTGACCTACTGTCAGAGCAGCGAAATCATCAAACCGCAATCGGTTATCGAAACACTGTACAAGCTGACCTTGGGCGACGCGCTGATTACAACGGAAGTCGGCCAGAATCAGATGTGGACGGCGCAGTTTTTTCCTTTTAAAAAACCCAATTCCTTTATCTCATCGGGTGGTTTGGGCACGATGGGCTTCGGCTTGCCGGCGGCCATTGGCGTCAAATGCGCATTTCCGGATAAACATGTTATTGATATCGCCGGTGACGGCAGTATCCAGATGAATATTCAGGAACTGGCAACAGCCGCCCAGTATAACATCGCGGTAAAGGTTGTCCTCTTAAACAATGGCTATTTGGGAATGGTGCGCCAGTGGCAGGAAATGTTTTATGAAAAGCGTTACTCCCATACGGACATGACCTACGCGCCGGATTTCGTAAAACTGGCGGAAGCTTTCGGCGTTGTCGGCCTGCGGGCGACGAAGCCGGCCGATGTGGAATCGGTATTGAGAGAGGGGCTTGCTTCGCAAAAACCGGTCCTGATGGATTTCCGCGTGTCGCGCGAGGAATGTGTTTATCCCATGGTGCATCCGGGCCAGTCGATCAGCCAGATGACGCTGGGATCGAGAGAGATGATCAATTAAGTTTGACGAATCCGTCAAACCATTATTATTTGTGAGGTTGAGTGAAATGGAGAAAAAGGACCATATTATTTCAATTCTGGTGCATAATAAACCGGATGTGCTGGCCAGAGTTGCCGGGGCGCTGGGCGGCAAAGGCTATAATATCGACAGCCTGTGCGTGAACACGACCACGAAAAAAGACATATCCAAAATCGTGATGACAACTGCGGGGTCTCAGGCAACCGTCACGCGGATTGAAAACGAACTGCAAAAACTGTTCGATGTGATTTCCGTTGATGACCTGACCAACGTCGAATCCATCCATCGCGAAATGGTTCTGGTCCGGCTTAATCTGACGGCCCAGAATGCGGAAGCTGTGAAAAACGCTATTGAAATGAATAAATGGAAAGCAATCGTATCCGGGGATACCTACGTCATTGTCGAGATAACAGGGGATAAAAATCAAATCGATTTTGCTCTGGCACGGCTGGAGCCGCTCGGTATTGCTGACATAACCAGAACAGGGCTTGTCGCCTTGAAATTGGAAGATTAGATTATAATATAACTAATAATAACAAGGGGGTTTTATGGCAAAAATTAATTTTGGCGGCACAATGGAAGAGGTGGTGACTTCAGAAGAGTTCACCGTGAAAAAAGCACAGGAAGTTCTTAAAAAAGAAGTCATCGCGGTGCTGGGTTATGGCGTTCAGGGACCCGCTCAGGCTTTTAATATGAGGGACAACGGCGTCAACGTCATCATCGGGCAGTCCCCGGAAGACAAACCTTACTGGGACAAAGCCATTGCCGACGGCTGGGTGCCCGGCCAAACGCTTTTCCCGATTGAAGAAGCAGTAGAGAAAGCAACCGTTATTCAATATCTGGTGTCCGACGCGGCGCAAACCATCCTGTGGCCGAAAGTCAAAGCACACCTGAAAAAAGGCGATGCGCTTTACTTCTCTCATGGTTTCTCCATCGTCTATAAAGAACAGACGGGGGTTATCCCGCCTGATTTTGTCGATGTCATTATGGTCGCTCCCAAAGGATCCGGCACCAGCGTCCGCCGCAATTTTGTTGACGGCAGCGGCATCAATTCCAGCTTTGCCGTTCATCAGGATGCAACGGGCCGCGCGATGGAACGCACACTGGCTCTGGGCATTGCCATCGGTTCCGGTTTCTTATTTCCGACGACTTTCCAGATGGAAGTTTATAGTGACCTGACAGGCGAACGTGGCGTGCTGATGGGAGCGCTGGCGGGTATGATGGAAGCACAATATGCCGAACTCAGGCGTCATGGCCACACTCCGAGCGAAGCTTTCAATGAAACCGTTGAAGAACTCACCCAGAGCCTGATTCGTCTGGTTGGGGAAAATGGCATGGACTGGATGTATGCCAATTGCTCCGGTACCGCGCAGCGCGGTGCGCTGGACTGGCGGCACAAATTCCGCAAGGCGGTGGAACCGGTGTTTGCCGAGCTTTATAATTCCGTCGCTACCGGAAAGGAAACGGAAATTGTGTTGCGCGTCAACGGCGCTCCGAACTATAAGGAGCTTCTCAATGAAGAGCTCAAGGAGATGCGCGATTCCGAAATGTGGCAGGCGGGTGCGGCCGTAAGAGCGCTCAGACCGGAAAAACGCAAGAAATAATGGATATGAGCAATGGTCTCCGCTTTGGCGGGGGCTGTTGCTCAATCCTAGTTTAATCAAGGAGAAAAACGATGAGAAGTGATCTCATGAAAAAAGGATTGGAGCGCGCGCCGCACCGCTCGCTCTTTAAAGCCATGGGCTATACTGATGAAGAAATTGCCCGGCCGCTGATTGGTGTGGTCAATTCCGCCAATGAAATTATTCCCGGACACATTCATCTGGACTTGATTACTCAGGATGTTAAAGCGGGCATCCGTATGGCCGGCGGCACACCGGTGGAGTTTCCGGTCATCGGCGTTTGCGACGGCATTGCCATGAATCACGCGGGCATGAAATATTCTCTCGCCAGCCGCGAACTGATTGCCGACTCCATTGAAATCATGGCCATGGCTCATCCGTTTGACGCACTGGTTTTTATTCCCAACTGCGATAAGGTTGTTCCCGGCATGCTTATGGCGGCGCTCCGGCTGAACATTCCGTCTATTTTCATCAGCGGCGGACCGATGCTTGCGGGAAAGCTTCAGGGTAAGGCCGTTGACCTCATTTCCGTGTTTGAAGGCGTCGGTGCGGTGAAAGCCAAAAAGATGAAAGCTGCGGAATTGGCACAGCTGGAAGACTGCGCCTGTCCCGGCTGCGGGTCCTGCTCCGGCATGTACACGGCCAATTCCATGAACTGTGTTACGGAAGCGTTGGGTCTGGGGCTACCCGGACACGGCACGATTCCGGCGGTGCTTGCGGCACGGCATCGACTGGCCAAACATGCGGGCATGAAAATCATGGATCTTCTCAAAAAGAACGTAAAACCCCGCGACATCGCAACACTGGCTGCTTTTAAAAACGCAATCGCTGTCGATATGGCATTGGGCTGCTCCACCAACACGGTCCTGCACATCCCGGCCATTGCTCATGAAGCGGGTATCAAACTTGATTTGGATCTGTTCAATAAGATCAGTGGAAAGACGGAGAACCTGTGTAAATTAAGTCCTGCCGGACATCATCATATTGAGGATCTCGACGCAGCAGGTGGTATTCAAGCGGTGATGAAGACCATCAGTAAGCTTGGCGTCATTGATGAAAAGGCGATGACCGTATCGGGAAAAACGGTGGGAGCCAACTTAAAAATTGCCCGTGTCTTGAATGAAGACGTCATTCGACCCTTAAACAATCCGTATTCCAAACAAGGCGGCATTGCCATTTTGCGCGGAAATCTCGCTCCGGACGGCGCGGTTGTCAAGCAATCCGCCGTTGCGCCCGCGATGCAGGTCAACGTTGGCAAAGCCCGTGTGTTTGATTGCGAGGACGCCGCTATTGCCGCCATCATGGGCGGAAAAATTAAGGGCGGCGACATTGTCGTGATTCGTTATGAAGGCCCCAAAGGCGGCCCGGGGATGCGTGAAATGCTTTCACCCACCTCCGCGATTGTCGGCATGGGGCTGGATAAATCCGTGGCGCTTTTGACGGATGGTCGTTTCAGCGGCGGCACGCAGGGCGCGGCGATCGGCCATATCTCGCCGGAAGCGGCTGAAGGCGGCCCCATTGCACTGGTCAAAGAAGGCGACATCATCGCGATCGATATTCCAGCCAAAACGCTGAATCTGAAAGTCAGCGACGCGGAACTGGCAAAGCGCCGCAAGTTACTCAAACCTTGGACGCCCGCCATTACCAAAGGCTATCTGGCGCGCTACGCGAGGATGGTGACATCCGCTTCCACGGGAGCAATATTTAAAGATTGAACCAATGTAGGGAACGGTTTCAAACCGTTCCCTACATTATTATTGCTTCACACATATTCCTTGATCTTCATGTCCAGCTTCCAGAAAGCCATTTCAATCCGGCTTAAAATCTCTGAAACCTTTTCCGGGGCAATGAGTTCACCGTGATTCACATCATTCCAGATCCAGTGTGCCGGTAAGTAAATGATCCATTCCAGTTCTCCCCCGGCATCCGGATGATCTTCAATTTCCAATTTAATGGTTTTGCTCCCTTGTGAATACTGAAAACAGTCAATGGATAAAATATCGACCCTCCAGCCCAGAGAGCTTTCAACAGATTTGTTGTTTAATGCTTTGATGTTCTCTTTCATGATAACTCGCTTTTATTTAAATGGTCAGCTTGATAATCAGTTCCATTCGGCTATCATGAGACCCGCACTGATTCGGTTGATGCTTTTGTTGTAGTCCATCAGTCCTTCTCCGTAGCCGTTGAAATACTGAATGTACAGGCTGAATTTATCCGTCAGGTATTTTTCCAGCGTGGCTTTCGAGATGAAAGAGCCCAGCAGCAGATGGCCCAGGGTGATGGGTGGAATGCTCCATTCCAACTGCACGGCCCCCAGATTGTTTTGTCGGAAATTGTTGCGCAGCATAACCGCAAATCTCTGCTTTTCCCAGATGTACGTTGCCCAAAGCTCGCCATATCCCATGTAGTAAATTATATCAGAATTGTTATCATCGTTTTCATTTTCCGGTAAACGGTACCAGGTTTTCAACTGCAAGCCCAAATTTTTTCTTTCCAGACCGACATTGGCCACAATGCGGTTCCAACTGCGGGAAAGCAATTTTGCGCGACCGTTGGATTGATGGTTGAGTCCGACATTGATAAAGCGTCCCTTGAAACCCAGAATTTCGTAATCCGTGCGAAAGTTGAGCAATAATTCCGGCTCATAATTTAAATCCCGGAAAGGCGAGGAAAATGCGGAATTGTAAACTTGCCAGAAGGACAATTGCGTGTAGGCAAACCAGACGTCCATGCCTTTTACGACTTTAATTTTGTCATAGGCTCCCTGAAGGGGTTCCTGCAGAAGATCCTCCCATACTTTTGCCTTGAAACTGATTTGGAACTTGGCTTCATTGTGCTGGGTTTTAGCCGTGGGATCATATTCCAAATTCGCTTCCTCATTCGGCGATGAATTGTAGGCGACCGGTAATAAATAATTCATGCGATAAGGCCGGAGCACAAAGGAATGCCTTCGGGTTTGAGTGTCCAAATCCCATTGTCTGGTCATGACGGAAGGGTTCATCACCTCTCCCGACATGGCTTCTTTGGTGTCAGGCACTGCGTCTGCCTCTTTCCCGGCGGATAAAGGTGCTGGATTCTTTCTGCCTGCAAGTTCGTCAAAGCATTGCAATCGCAACGCGCTATCGTCAATCTTAGCGCAATCCGCCAGACGATCAACCATTTCAGCAACGGCGGCACAAGGATACAGGAAAAACCCTGCCCACATGGCCAGAATAAACAGACTGCATGTAAGCCTTCCGCCGGATGGCCATTTTTTTAAAAAAAACATTTTTTCATCCTCCTGATGCCGGCATAAATGCCCTCTGTGTTTCAAAATAAAGTTGACCATGAGAGAGCTTTGCACAACTACATAAAACCAATAATTTTGTCATTCCCGCGAAGGCGGGAATCCAGTTATTTCAAATGCTTTCTGGATACCGGCCTTCGCCGGTATGACGATTTGAGGGGTTCTGCAAAGCTCTCCATGATATTCGCCACTTTGACATTGTGTCTGCCCGTCAATTCTGGTAATTGTATCACCAGCCATTAAACAGATGATTCAGAATAATGCAACAGAGCAGATTCTTTTAAAATCAAAAAGGATTGACTTATGCGAAAAACCATCAGTATTTTTCTCCTTGTTCTACTTGTCTTAAACCTTGCCGGCTGTGCGCTTTTCAAATTGCGGGAGGATGTTCAATTTTCCAAAGATTCCTGCCTGCTGATCGGCGAAGTCACCAATCTTTCTCTCCAGAAAAAACCCATTATTGTCGTCGCCTACAGCAGTCACGACGGTGTTCTAACCATTGGCGATTACACGGTGTTGTCCGGCTCCGGTCAATATGAAATTCTGGTCCAGGAGGGAAATTATGAAATTTTTGCCTTTGAGGACAAAAACGGAGACCTCGCTTATAACCAGGATGAATGGTCGGGCTATTACGGAAAATCCGATGCCGTGAAAACGCAGGTGGGCGGCGTTGTTTTCGGGCTGGATATCATGCTGACGCCCAAAGCGAAAAAAACAGTTTCTTCATTTTCCAATCTGCTGATGCAATTTTCCGGCGGTAAAAGAAAACCATCGACCTCGGCCGGCACGATTGCCAATCTCGATGATCCGGTGTTTTCCGCCGAAAACGGACTTGCCGGTTTCTGGGCGCCGCTGGAATTTTTTAAACGGGCAGGCTGCAATATTTTTTTTATTGAACCTTACGACGCCAAAAAGATTCCAATTCTTTTTGTTCACGGCGCTGCGGGTTCACCGCAGGACTGGCGTTATTTTATTAACAACCTTGACCGTTCCCGCTATCAACCCTGGATTTTCTATTATCCGTCCGGCGCCCGTCTGGATACAACGGCTTTTCTGCTTCGGACAAAACTTTATGACCTGCACCGGAAATACCATTTCGAATCTTTGTATGTTGTCGCCCACAGCATGGGCGGTCTGGTATCGCGCAGCGCCGTTATCGCACGGGAAGACAACTACCATGATACGCTTGAACTTTTTGTTTCGATTTCCACGCCCTGGGGCGGCGAGCAGCGGGCAAAAACAGGCGTGCAGAAATCACCCGCGGTGATTCCCAGCTGGAAAGATGTGGAACCGGACAGTGAATACATCAAACGGGTGTTGGGTACAAAATTAGACCCCTCCATCCGCTACTATTTGTTTTTCGGGCATAAGGGAGGCGGCAGCCTGTTTCGGCAAAACAATGATAATACGGTGACGCTGGAAAGCATGCTGGATATGCGGGCGCAGGCTGATGCCCTCAAAACGACCGGGCTGAACGAAGACCACGTCAGCATTCTTTCCAGTCCGGCAATGATGGCTCAATTTAAAGCCATCCTGGCCAGCACCGAAGCCAATAAGGACAAAACATATGCCCGCTCCAAAGGCTACGTGCGTGTTGAACATGCCTTCGATCCGCCGAGCGTAAAAATTCCGTCGCAGATGGCTCTTGTTCTGGCGCCGACCGGGACTGCGGAAAAGGAAAAGAATCTCAAAATTGATCCTACGCTGCCCCAGCAGGAAACAGAAGCGATTATCCCCAAAAAATACGATGTCAGTCTCGTCGCGCTGGGCTTTAAAACCGAACCGGATAAAATGACGCTGGACATCAAAGCGGGGAAAATTGAGGATGCCAAATTTGTTTTAAAACCGCAGGGGATGATTGCCGGTTATATGACAGCCGCCACATCAGCGGATGACAGTTTCTGGGGATTCTTCAAAGACCTGCCGGAGAGCGTGAAAATCCGCGCCATTAAATTAACCGGACCGGGAGTCTCCCGGACGCTTGTGCCCAACGACAAGATGAGCGACCGGGAGGTGCTGAATACTTTTCTTGCGTCCCGGGATTTTGCGTTTAAGGCGTCGTTTTCGTTTTTTGATTTACCTGCCGGTGATTATGATTTGACGATTGAAGCCGACGGCTGCGAAACATACAAGACAAAGCTTAAAGCGACACCCGGAGAATTTATTCCGCCTCCGGTGTTCCGACTGATCTTGAAAAAGTAGAGGAAAGAGAAGTCAGGAGTCAGAATATAGAATTCAGAAGGAGAGAATCGGCAAAGACATTCGCCGATTTGGTGGTGTGGCAATGCTCTCTGTGCAAAAGGATCACGTTGTTAAAGGTTGGCAAATAGCTTGCGTCTTATTCTCGGAATATTCTGACTCCTGACTTCTG
>CAYVFA010000064.1:0-12751 GCA_964450075.1 uncultured Smithella sp. | reverse complement strand
CAATACATACAGTTGGTGCAGGACCACAGTTCATGCAGGTCGATGACTTCACCAACCAGCGCTTTTCCCGTTACCTCTTCCGCCTGCGCTTCGCCTTCAACGGGTAGAGCCGGCAGAGTGGCTGTAATCGCATCCTTCAGAGGAGCCGGAAGTTTCGAGGCAACCATGGCCAGCGCGGGATCCGGACATTTTTCCAGCCAATGGGTTTTGATATCCTGAACGATCTTTTTCGGAGACAGAGGTTTGCCGGTCAGATAAGCCGGGCAACCGTCCTGACAGCGTCCGCAACGGGTGCAGGCGTCAGAATCGAAAATCTGTTTCCAGGTGAATTCTTCCAGTTTGCCGACGCCGAAGGCTTCCGCATTTTCAAAATCACGGATGGGCTCAATAAAACCAGTCGGCTTGGATGTCTTGAGAAAATGGTTCGCCGGAGTCGTAATGATATGCATCAGGCGCGAGTAGGGAATATAGGCGATAAATCCAAGCCCCAGAACCGCATGCGTCCACCAGAACACTTGATGCAGTAATTTGGCAGTGTCATAATCGACGCCGGTAAAGGTGTGGGACAACAGCCAGCCGGCAAAAGACCAGTATTCCCAGGAAGGATTGGTCACGTAAATGCGCAGCGCTTCTACGATAAAACCGGTAATAATGATAAAGCCGATGAGCAGGAGGACAATGACATCATCCGGCGTATTGTCGATCTCGCCTTTAAAACCCAGACGGTCAGGTCTCTTCACAAACCTGCGGTCCAGGGCGATGACGACACCGGCCAGAACAGCTACGCCGAACAAATCCATCAGGAAAGAAAACCCTAGATAAAAGTTGCCTTTCAGGAATGTCCAGCCGAAGAGCGGTTCCGTAACGTGATGCTGTCCCGCGTCAAACGCGGCGCCGAAAATCAAAACAAAAAAGCCGAAAAAGATTAAAGCGTGCATAATCCCGGGGTAGGGATCCTTGAGGACTTTTTCCTGCAGAAAAATCTCCCGGAGGACGGTCTTCACTCTTTCGTTGATATTGTCCAGGCGCATCTCCGGTTTGCCCATGGCTTTCCACATCAACCAGCGACGATAGATGCCAAAAGCCATAATGGCCAGAGCAGCTCCCGTCAGAGCAAAAAGGATAATCTCAAACGACGGCAGTGGAATATTCCAGAAAACCTCGCGGCCTTCTCTACCTACATAAAATGCATGTTCTTTCATTGATCCTCCAACATTAACTTGAGGGAAAAATCTCGTCTAAATAACCAGATCCGAAAATAAGGTCTTTGCCCCGGGTTACGGAGCAAAGACCTTATACTTTTTATGCAACAAGCTTCTTGCAAACGGCTGTCAACTCGGGAACAACCTTGAACAGATCATCAACCACACCGTAATCCGCTTTCGTAAAGATGGGTGCTTCCGCATCCTTGTTGATCGCGACGATGCATTTCGATGAGCTCATACCGGCCAGATGCTGAATTGCTCCGGAAATACCGCAAGCAACGTACAGGTTCGGAGAAACGACCTTACCGGTCTGCCCGACCTGATCTTTCTGCGGACGCCAGCCGGCATCAACTGCCGCGCGGGACGCACCGACTGTGCCCTTGAGGACGTCAGCCAGTTCTTCGAGAATCGCATAGCCTTCGGGGCCTTTCATACCGCGACCGCCGGAGACAATCACGTTGGCTTCCGTCAAATCGACTTTACCACTGGTATCTTTCTGCACTTCCAGAACCTTGCTCTTCTGAGCATCAACTGCCGCATCCACTTTGACCACCGCGCCTGCTTTGGCGTTTTCAGCCGCCGGGAACACATTGGGACGCAGGGAGGCCATGGCCGGCGTTGCTTCGAAAACAATCTCGCCGAAGCACTTTCCCGCATACAGGGGACGGATAGCCACAAATTTGCCACCGTCAAGTTTTACATCGGTGCAATCGGTGGCGAGACCCGTGGCTAATTTAGCAGCCAGGCGGGAAGACAGATCTTTACCCTGAACCGACGCGCCCAAAAGCAGGATTGCCGGATCATTTTCTTTAACCACTTTGGCGACAACAGAGGCGTGCGCTTCGGTGACGTAAGGTTCCATGGCGGCATTGTCGCCCACAAAAACCTTATCCACACCGTATTTGCCGAGTTCCGCAGCCAATGCTTCTATCCCTGAACCAAGCAGAATGGCGCTGACTTCATCACCGGTCTGGTCGGCAAGCTTACGAGCTGTCGAGGCCAGTTCCAGGCTGATTTTTCTAAGCGCGCCGTCCCGCTGTTCCGCAACTATCATAACTCCTTTTGCCATTTTTCTTTCCTCCGCTTCTTAATTAAATAGCTTTTGCTTCTTCTCTGAGTAACTTGCCCAGCTCCGCCGCCTTTAGTGCGGCATCGTCTCCGCAGATGA
The DNA here is from genome assembly GCA_964450075.1 of uncultured Smithella sp. Lineage (GTDB taxonomy): Bacteria > Desulfobacterota > Syntrophia > Syntrophales > Smithellaceae > UBA8904. The sequence continues at coordinate 10,378 of CAYVFA010000064.1, read as the reverse complement.
TCTTTCCGGGAGGTCTGGCCGGAGGTGGAACGGTTTTGGCTACTTTGGCTTTCGCGTCGGTGGCAGTGCCAACGGCGGCAGCGTTTTTCACATCAACCGGTTTCTTCTTCGCTTTCATGATGCCGGGCAGCGAAGCGTAACGCGGTTCATTGAGACCCTTCTGGCAGGTCACAACCGCAGGCAGAGCCGTTTCAATCAGAAGCTGTGCGCCTTCGATCGGACGAATCACTTTGACGGAGGAACCGGCAAAATCCAGTTTGGTGACCAGCGTTAACTGCGGCAGATTCAAGGCCTCAGCCAGCATGGAGCCGACCTGACCTGCGTCATCATCGATGGCGCGCTGTCCGCAGAAAATAATGTCATGGGGCAGCGCTTTAATGACTGCAGCCAGAGCATTGGCGACAACAAACGCGTCGGCGTTGTCAAAAACCGGATCGCAGATGTGTACGCCCTTGTCGGCGCCCATGGCCAGAGCCGTACGGATGGTTTCCATGGCCCTTGCGGGACCGACGCAAACGACCGTAACATCGCCGCCATTTTTCTCTTTCAGCTTTAATGCTTCTTCCACGCCAAATTCGTCATAGGGATTCATGACCCACTTGATTTGGCCTTCCTCGATGCCTGATCCGTCAGCTTTAACCTTGATCTGTGCTTCGGTGTCCGGCACTTGCTTCACGCATGCAATAATATTCACTGTCAAAAACCTCCTTCTCCTGCACGTCGCGCATCTAGGGCGAAGCGTGCATTTAAAATTTTCTTCTACTACTATTTCATCAAAATGCCCGATTCTCTCTCTGAGGGAATCGGGCATTTATACTACAATCTGTTTTTGACGATGTCATCAACCACGGACGGATCCGCCAGCGTGCTGGTATCACCCAGGTTGCCGAGGTCGTTGGCGGCGACTTTCTTTAAAATTCTTCTCATGATCTTGCCTGAGCGTGTTTTGGGCAGACCATCCGCCCACTGAATCTTGTCGGGCGTTGCGATCGGTCCGATAACCACGCGGACATGCGCGATCAATTCTTTCTTCAGCGCGTCGGTTTTTTCTACGCCGGTCTTCAGGGTCACGTAAGCGTAAATGCCCTGACCTTTGATGTCATGCGGCATGCCGACAACGGCGGCTTCCGCAACGGCCGCGTGAGCAACCAGAGCGCTTTCCACTTCAGCAGTGCCCATACGATGACCGGATACGTTGATCACGTCATCGATACGGCCGGTGATCTGATAGTAACCATCTTTGTCACGGCGGCAGCCGTCGCCGGTTACGTAGTAGCCGGGGAACTGTTCAAAATAGGTTTCCTGGAAACGCTTGGGATCGCCGTAAACGCCTCTCATGATGCCGGGCCAGGGAACTTTAATGCACAGTGCGCCGCTGGCGACTGTGTCTGTGAATTCTTTGCCTTCGTCATCGACCAGCACGGGCTGGACGCCGAAGAACGGCATGGTGGCCATACCGGGTTTAATGTCAATGGCGCCGGGCAGCGGGGTAATCAGAATCCCGCCGGTTTCCGTCTGCCACCAGGTGTCCACGATCGGGCATTCGCCGCGACCGATCACGTTGTAGTACCAGTTCCAGGCTTCGGGGTTGATCGGCTCGCCGACGGTTCCCAGAGTCTGCAGAGAAGAAATGTCGCACTTCTTCACGAACTCATCGCCTTCCTTGGCAATCGCGCGGATCGCGGTCGGAGCGGTGTAGAAAATGTTGACCTTGTATTTTTCAACGACCTGCCAGAAACGGCTGTAGGTCGGATAGTTGGGAACGCCTTCAAACATGACGGACGTTGCGCCGTTGCACAGAGGCCCGTAAAGAATATAGGTGTGACCCGTGACCCAGCCCAGGTCGGCGGTGCACCAATACATGTCGCCATCATGATAATCGAAAATCATTTTATGGGTGTAGGAGCCATAAACCAGATAGCCGCCCGTGGTGTGCATAACACCCTTGGGCTGTCCGGTGGAACCTGATGTATAAAGGATGAACAGAGGATCTTCGGCATCCATCCATTCCGGTTCACAAACGGCAGAGGCTTTGGCCATTTCTTCATGATACCATTTGTCACGGCCGGCAGTCATTTCACACTTAATCTTGTCGCCGACTCTCTTAACAACAATAACACTCTTGACAGACGGGCACTGTGTCAATGCCTCATCGGCTATTGTTTTCGCGGGAACGGCTTTGGCGCCACGGAAAGTTCCGTCGCAAACAACCAGCACCTTCGCTTCGCCGTTGACAATTCTGTCTCTGAGCGCATCTGCGCTGAATCCGCCGAATACGATGCAATGAACGGCGCCAATGCGTGAGCAGGCCAGAGCGGCAATGCCCAGTTCAAGAACCATCGGCATGTAAAGGCAAACGCGATCGCCCTTTTTCACGCCCTGAGCCTTCAGAACATTGGCGAATTTGCAAACTTCCTCATGCAGTTCCTTATAGGTTATCCCTCTTGCTTCACCGGGCTCGTTGCCTTCCCACTGAATCGCAACCTGATTGCCGCGTTTTTCCAGATGTCTGTCCAGACAGTTGTAGGAAACGTTGAGCTTTCCGCCTTCATAAAATTTCACATAGATGGGACCTTTTTTAATGTCAAAGTTATAGTCCATCACTTTGTCCCATTTTTTGAACCAGGTAACCTGCTGTTCCGCGACTTCCGCCCAGAACTTCTCCGGTTCATCGATCGAGTGTTTATACAACTTGTCATAAGCTGCTCTGCCACTGATCCAAGCTTTCTTTTTTGCCGCTTCCGGGATCGGATATATTTCCTTTAATTGAACTTTTGCATCCGCCATGTTAACTCTTCCTCCTAGTTTTAAATTTTGTATTTTTAAACGTTTGCCTGACGTTTCGCCATAAAAAATAACCTGTCAATTTAACTCAAGGAACCCCTTCTTATTACGTTAGATTTCTAAAGCATCACCACAGTGGCATCGATCATCTCTTTACAAATGCCATGAATTAACTGGGAATAAGCTTGCAAGCACGAACGCCCGGTATGCTTAAGGTGCGCAATGAGTAAAATGACTCACTGGAGTTGAGGTGTACACCGCCACTGTGAACACTTTAAAAAATATTTTTTACCTTAAGCCGCGAAGCGCCCAACAAAGCTCGCCTGCGTCACTTTTTCGCTAAAGAATTAACTACTTGCCCCGGATACGCCAATTTTAAGCAGGGCGTCACTTTTGCAAAGTGCTGAAAGCATTGAATCTTACTGATTTATAAACATGAGGTCAAAATTTGACCGCAAGTCAATATAACCTTGGGGATTCCCCTACCTTAATCCAGACCTCCTGTCAAGAAATATTTAGGATAGAAATAAACCCCTTCACCGCAATACCGCAGATAGCATAATAAATTGATATTATTAATACTTTTATGATTCCTGCCAGCTGCAATTGTGAAACTTCCTACCAGCCCTTGCGCCACATATCTTCGTCATCATATATTTTTTCATCATCGGATGCCTCGGGCGCATCCATTTCACAATCACGTGTTTTCTTTCTGGCCTTTTCACGGGCATATTCACGATACCACTCATGTGCGGTAATCATCGACATGACTTCACTGGTACCCGTCCAGATCGAAGCCAACCGGACATCCCGGTAAATGCGTTCGATGGGAAAAACATTCGTATAACCAATACCGCCCATGACCTGCATGGAATTGTGGACGACTTTCTGACAGGACTCCGTGATGAATTTTTTACTTTGCGAAACCATCCGGCGGATGAGATTCATATCCACGCGTTCATCCACCGCACGCGCCGTCGCATAAGCCATGGCGCGCGCCGCATCCAGCAGCATCACCGCCTCAGCAATCTGAAAGCTAACCCCTTCAAATGTGTTGATAACCTGACCGAATGCTTTGCGGCGGGAGGTGTAACCGGTGGCAACTTCCAGCGCCGGTCGCGCCGCGCCGATGGTCATGGCTGCCGTCCCCAGGCGCTCCGGAATCATCATGGTGTTGAATACGGCATTGGCCCCCTGAACTTTCCCCACAACATTCGTCTTGGGAACCTTGACATCTTTGAAAATGATTCGGCCCGTTCCGCCGCCGCGGCAGCCCATCAGGCCATATAGATATTTAACTTCAACTCCTTCTGTCCGATCAACAATAAAGCAGGTGATGGAATCCTGAGGTTTGGCATCAGGATGTGTTTTAGCATAGACGAGAAAAAAATCCGCGCCTTCACCGCCGACAATAAACCTTTTCTGGCCGTTGAGCAGATAATAATCCCCGCAGTCTTCAGCCTTGGTTGTCGCGCCAAAGAAATCCGACCCCCCACGCGGCTCGGTCAGACACTCCGCCGCAAACAAATCACCGCGCAGGAGCGGCTTAACATACTTTTCCTTTTGCTCGTCCGTACCATGCAGAATAATCGCGTCGCAAACCAGTTCCGCCCCCACACCGAAGACGCAGGCGAATTCATAGCCGATCACACCGACCTCTTCCATCACCATACAGGTCGTCACCCAATCCATATCCCTGCCACCCCATTTTTTAGGATAGCGGCAGCCCATCAGATTTCTTTGCGCGGCTTCCCGCAAAAATTCTTTCGGGAATTTGATGGCATCCGTATCCATATCCAGAATCATCTGGCGCGGAATACCTTTGACAAAATCACGGGCTTCATCGCGGATTTTGAGCTGCTCCTTTGTCAACATATACTCAAACATGGTTTCCTCCTTATTCATACGGTGGTTTTTGCATGACCCCGTCACAAATTTTGGGGATTATAACAGAAAAACGTTTTGACGCGTATAATTAATGGCGGTTTCAACACAAAATCCCGCTTGACTATTATCCGGCATTATGACCACTAAGAAACAGAGAGCGTGCTGTTTTTTAGAATACTGAACATTTTTAATCAATGAGACGCAACCACCGGAACCGCTTTTTGTCCTGGTGGTTTTTTGTTTACCGCCCTGCAACGGCAACATCATCAAGTAACGTCGCAGGCGAAATCGATAAACCGGACAAGAACAACTGTCCGGCCAAGTGAGGCATACAGGCCCTCCCTTCAACCTTCCTTCTCAATCAGGAGCTGGATGGGGGTGATGACGATGCTTTGTGGAACCCCGCGGGGGAATGAAGGTTTAACATATGCCAGATGTCTGGCATAGAGAAAGGGAGCTAAAATGAACAAGAACTTGTATGTCGGCAACCTGTCTTTCAAGGTCACGGATGAAGACCTGAAGACAAACTTTGCAGAAGCGGGAGAAGTCGCCTCTGCATCCATTATCAAAGATAAATTTACCGGACAGTCCAAGGGATTCGGCTTTGTCGAAATGAAAACAGAAGAAGGCGCCACGGCGGCCATTCAGAAGTTCAATGGCGGCATGCTGGACGGTAAGGCCATTACCGTCAACGAAGCCAGACCGAAGAAGGAATTCGGCGCAGGCGGCGGTGGAAACCGCGGCGGTGGCGGCGGATATCGTGGTGGTGGAAACCGTGGCGGTGGTGGTGGAAACCGTGGCGGTGGCGGAGGCGGCAGATACTAGCATTCGCTTTACCTTGAATAACGGCTAAAAAAGAGCAGAAGGCTTTTCAACACAAACCTTCTGCTCTTTTTGTTTCTAAAATCAACAGGGGGAGGAGCAAATGCCCCATGCTTTCGGACTACGTGGGTTGGCAAAACATCAACCACCCGAATTATATCTTAATTATCTTGCAGCAATATCTTGGATATGTTAACAATATAGTCACTTGCACGAGGGGTTCACACCACCATATACACAACAGGACAATTCATGGCATTTGAACGTAATGTAACAAATACGAGAGTCGTCCAGGATTTAAAAAAACGTTCTACGATTGGTATTATTTTCTACGTCCTGCTGGCATTTACTGTGGTCTTCGCCGAAGGTTTTTATTCCAGGCATCTTTCATTTTCTGTTATCTTTCTTCTATCCATCACAGGGATCTGCCTGTTTCGGCTGATTCATCTGATCATCTCCCGAAAGATGGGAGAACGTTACGAAATAATAAACAGATATATCTTTTTTACCAGTGTTGTTATCACGGCTCTCATTTGGGGCATAACGCTTCCGTTGCTGATGATGCAGGAAGGAGAGCATGCCACACAGCTGATCATGACCGTGTGCATCAGCGGTCTTTGCGCAGGGGGCGTGGTTGCTTTTATTCCTCAACGAACGCTTTCGATTATTTTCAACATATCCATGCTGGTTCCGAATACGATTATCTTATTGGTAAAAGGATTAAACATTCCCATTGCCATCATGTTTTTTTTATATTCAGCTTACCTGGTGCTGATCGCCTTGAGGGGCAACGAGGAGTATTGGGATGCGCTGGAAAATGAAAATCTTCTGGAAATAAAATCTCTGGAACTGGCGCGCCTGAGCAATACGGATGTATTGACCGGTCTTTATAACCGGCGGTTTTTTAATGATGTCTTTGAAAAGGAATGGAAGCGGTCAGGGCGTGATCATCATCTGCTCTCCATCATCCTTTTCGATATTGATTATTTCAAAAAGATTAATGATACCTTCGGCCATCAGGCTGGCGATGAGTATTTGAAAAAAACAGCTGAAATGCTCATGTCTGTTTTTAAAAGAGATTCCGACATTGTGGCCCGGTACGGGGGGGAAGAATTTATTATATTACTGCCGGGCATTGATACTGACCGTGCTTTACAACTGGCGATAACCGCCACTCAGAAGATGGCCTCCCTGAGGGTCGATTACCAAGGGGAAAAAATCGGAACAACCCTCAGCGCCGGCGTCAACTGCTGTATTCCAAACTTTAACGTAAGATCGGATTCCATGATAGCAGGCGCTGATGAAGCGCTGTACATGGCCAAACAGCGGGGGAGAAACCAGGTGGTGGTTCTTCCGGAATCTATTTACTCGAATTAATATATTCCGTAATTTTTGCCGCGATGGTTTTTACGACATACTCAAACTCATCAACATCCTTATCCAGGAGCGTCATCCGGAAGCCGAGCAGCGGCGAGAAAAATGACGTCAGCGGTACGACGCAGATTCCGGTGGCCGCCAGCAGATAATAAACAAAACGCTTATCATATTCAACATCTTTCGTCAGCGATTCGACATAGGAACGAACTTCCGGCTGTTCAATATGCAGGTGCTGTCGTTCATTAAGCACCGACTCGTTGAAAAGAACCGTCATGTAAAACGCGCCGTTGGTTTTGTTGGCAATCAGAAAAGGAACATCTTTCAGAATGCCATAAGCAATCGTGGAAAGTTTTTCGTAATGTTGCGTACGCTCTCGCAGGTAGTTTTTGTATTCGGGATGCGTCATAATCCGGGGGATGGCCATCTGTGGCAGTGTTGTGGAACACACCTCCGACATTTTCTGATGCAAAATGGTATTGATGAAACGGGCAAAGATGGGGTCTTTATCCGCGTTATAGACTTCCATCCAGCCACAGCGCGCACCAGGCCAGGGCAGTTCCTTGGAAATCCCCTTCATGGAAATGGCCGGCACATCACCAATCACGTCGCTGATCGGAACGGTTGTTTTGCCGTTGTAAACAATATTGGTATAGGTTTCATCGGAAATGATAAAAAGATCATTTTCACGGGCAATCCGCACCACCTGTTCCAGCATATCCACGGGGTAAACAAAACCAGTGGGATTGTCGGGATTGATAATCAGAATGCCGACAATCGCCCGGTGACTTCTGACCTTCTGCTCCAGCTCGCGCAGATCCGGCTGCCAGTTATTGTAAGGGTTCATCCGGTAGGTGTTGGGCGGAAAAGACGCGTGCAGTACTTCCGCCATCAAATGGGTGGAGTACGTCGGCTCCGGCATAATCATGCGGGCATCCACCTGAATGGAGCTGTAGGCACGGGCAATAGCGTCGCCCAGCCCATTGAAGAAAATAATGTCTTCGGGTGTAATTTGAGTTTTTCCCCTGGCGTTCGTGCGTTCGGCAAGAAAAGCGCGCGTTGCATCAACACCCTTGGTTGGCGAATAGGCGTAGGACAAGTCTTCTTTGAGGATATCGGTCAGCACCTCTTTCATCCAGCCGGGTATCATTTCGCCTTTTTGAACCGGGTCACCAATGTTTTCCCAGATGATTTTAAGACCATGCTGCTGCATTTTTTTAGCGATGAGTACGATATTGCGGATTTCATAAGTCAGCCCGCTGCCGCCACGTGAAATTTCAAAACGCATAAGTTGCTTAACTCCTTAACTATTTGTGTAGGGATTCATAATACATATTTTCTAATTTATCCAGAGTTATTTAACTTTATACTGTTTTGCAAACAGGCGGATCATTTTCTGGAGGACAAAAAGCACTTTTCGTGATAATCAAAAAAAATAACAGTAAAATTAAAGGACATCAATTATGGACGATACAAAAACTTTTGCCGAAATGTTTGAAGAATCTTACGCCACCCCCAAACGCTTTGCCGTGGGAGAAAAAGTAGAAGCAACGATTGTTAAAATTTCTCCGGAGTGGATTTTCATTGACTTGGGCGCCAAAAGCGAAGGCTACATGGATAAAAAAGAATTTCTCGATGACGCGGGTAATCTGACCATTAAAGAAGGGGACACGGTCACCGCCTACTTCCTCTCATCGCGCCACAGCGAAAGACTTTTTACCACCAAGTTGCTTGCGCGCAAAAGCGTCGATGAATTTTTAGTCAACGCTTATCAAAACGCGATTCCGCTCGAAGCCACCGTCGAAAAAGAAATTAAAGGTGGTTTTTCCGTAAAAATCAGCGCCAGCTCCACAGGCTTTTGTCCCTTCTCGCAAATGGACAAAAGAAGAATCGAAAATGCCGCGGATTATGTCGGGAAAAAATTCGATTTTCTGGTGATCGAGTATGGTGAAAACGGTCGCAAGATCATCCTGTCGCGCCGCCCGCTGCTTGAAAAAATTGAACAGGAAAAAATAGCAGAGCTCAAAAAATCACTGCAAAAAGGCATGACCGTCAGCGGTGTTGTAACCTCCGTGCGCGACTTCGGCGCCTTTGTCGATATCGGAGGCGTCCAGGCCCTGCTGCCGGTTTCGGAAATGACCTGGGGTCGCGTGGAAGACACCAAATCTCTCTACAAACCGGGCGACGCCATCGAAGCCGTCATCATCAATCTGGATTGGGAAAATGACCGCATAACTTTATCCTTTAAAGACACCCTCCCCGATCCGTGGAATGACGTTGTTCGCAATTACATCGAAGGCAGCATCCACAAGGGCAGGGTATCGCGGCTGACGGATTTCGGCGCGTTTATCACACTGGAATCAGGTGTGGACGGGCTTCTACATATTTCCAAACTGGGTAAAGGGAAAAAAATCAAGCACGCTCAGGATGTTCTGACCCGGGATCGCGAAATTGACGTAAAGATCGAAAAGATTGATCGTGACAATAAAAGAATTTCGCTGGATCTGGCTTCAAACACTGAAGATAAAAAAGGCCCGGATGAATCAAGCGACGATTACAAAAGCTATATGCCCAAAGCCCCCAAGGCAATGGGCACGTTCGGCGATATCCTGAGCAAGGCGAAAAAGAAGAAATGAGGGGTTAAGGGTTCACAGTTCAACGGTTATGACCACATGCCCCGAAAATTGACTTTTTTACATAGTTGCATAAATTAGTCTTGACTTTTTTACATAGTTATATAAATTGGCCGCATGGAACGGCTGATTAAACAATATATTTTCGACCCCGAAATGAACGCGGGAAAAATGATATTTCTCACGGGACCCCGTCAGATCGGTAAAACAACTTTTGCCAGAAACTGGCTTGCCGCGCAGGAAGCTGGTGATAATTACTTCAACTGGGATGATCCATCGGTTGTCAAAGAATATAAGAGAAACCCTCTTTTTTTTAAAAACATCATTGATTCACAGTACGGCAATCAACCGATTGCGCTGGTTTTTGATGAAATTCACAAGCTGAAGAACTGGCGTAACATTCTCAAGGGAATTTACGATACAAACAAAGAAAAGATGATCCTGTTCGTGACGGGGAGCGCCCGGCTGGGATGGTATCGTAAATCGGGAGATTCCCTGGTCGGACGATACTTCTCCTATCAAATGTTGCCTGTCGGTTTACCGGAAGCGGTAAGTGACTTTTCGCATGTTCTGATGGATGACGCGCCGCTTACAGACGTAAACCAACTGGCGGATGCCGCAAGGCAGGTAAAAGCAGAAAACATGGATGGAAAACTGACCACCCTGCTGTCCGTCAGCGGTTTTCCCGAGCCTTTTTTAAAAAACTCACCGCGCTTTTATCATCGATGGAATGCCGAATATAAATCGCTTCTAACCCGAGAAGACATCCGCGACTTATCCCGGATCTCGGACATCAAAGGCATCGAACAAGTCATTGAGCTCCTGCCGTCGAAGGTCGGCTCGCTTTTGAGCATCAATTCCATCGCGCAAGATACCGG
>CAYVFA010000063.1:0-13059 GCA_964450075.1 uncultured Smithella sp. | reverse complement strand
GCCGGATCGGTCAAGTCATCGGCGGGAACATAAACGCACTGAACGGCTGTAATCGAACCTTTGTTGGTTGAGGTGATGCGTTCCTGCAGTTCACCAAGATCCTGAGCCAGTGTCGGTTGATAACCAACGGCCGAAGGCATGCGTCCCAGCAGAGCGGAAACTTCAGAACCAGCCTGCGTGAAACGGAAGATGTTATCGACAAATAAAAGCACGTCCTGACCTTCAATGTCACGGAAATATTCCGCGTTAGCCAGAGCAGTCAAAGCAATTCTTGAACGGGCTCCAGGCGGCTCCGTCATCTGTCCGTAAATCAATGCGGCCTGTTTAATAACGCCTGATTCCAGCATTTCACGATAAAGGTCATTGCCTTCACGGGTTCTTTCACCAACGCCCGCAAAAACTGAAATTCCACCGTGGTGCATGGCAATGTTATGAATCATTTCCATCATGACGACGGTCTTGCCGACGCCTGCTCCACCGAACATGCCCATTTTACCGCCGCGGGGGAAGGGAACCAGAAGATCAATAACTTTTACGCCTGTTTCCAGAACGTGAACGGATGTGTCCTGCTCCATGAATGTCGGAGATAAACGGTGAATCGGCATCTGAGTTTCAGCATTAATGGGTCCCAGGCCATCCACGGGACGACCGACAACGTTCTGAATTCTGCCAAGGCATGATTTGCCGACGGGAACGGTAATCGGCGCTCCAGTATCTTTGCATTTCATACCGCGAACCAGACCATCGGTAACATCCATGGCGATACAGCGGACAACATTATCGCCCAAATGCTGCGCTACTTCGACAACCAGATTATCTTCATTGTCGTTGATCGCCGGGTTGGTAATTAAAATAGCGTTTAAAATGCTGGGAAGTTTTCCCTCTTCAAAAGCCACGTCAACAACGGGTCCAATAACCTGAACAATCTTTCCGATATTCATAACTATCTCCTTACAAATAGTCGCATTAATATATTTTACATGCGGCAGTTTGCCGCAGAAAAATTAACCTTTCGCCAGCGCTTCGGTACCACCGACGATATCCATCAACTCTGCGGTAATGGCCGCCTGTCTTGCCTTATTCATTTTCAGGGTCAACGTGCTGATCAGTTCTTCGCAATTGCTGGTTGCGTTATCCATCGAGGCCATCCGCGCACCATTTTCACCGGCCGACGTTTCCAGAAGAGCCCGGTAAACCAGAACATGAACATACATCGGCAGTAATTTGTGCAGCAGCACTTCATCGGATGGTTCATACGTATAATCAAGTCGCTTATCGGCATCCATCTCGGCGTCCTGACCAATTGACGGTAAAGGAAACAACCGGACAACCGTCGGCTTTTGGACGGAAACATTGACAAATTGATTATAAATTAAATACAGTTCGTCATATTCTTCCTTGATAAAAGGCGTAATAACTTCATCGGCAATGGATACCGCCAGAGTCATATCGAATTTACTTAAAAGATCAACCTTTTGCGCAATAATATTTGCTTTTTTTCTAAAAAAATCTCTCCCTTTGCGGCCAACACTCACCAGAGCAATTTCTTTGCCCTCTTTTGTTTTATCCCGTAAAAATCTTTCGGTTGCTTTAATCAGATTGGTATTGAATCCGCCGCAAAGCCCCCGGTCGGACGTCATGCAAATAACTCTTATTTTCTTGGGTTCTCGAACCGCCAGCAAGGGATGAGACGAACTATCCACACGTAAAGCCACGCTGCTGAGAACATCCATGAATTTTCCAGCATAGGGCCGGAAATTTTCCATCTTTGCCTGCGCCGATTTAAATTTAGACGCGGCAACCATGTTCATGGCGCGTGTAATTTGTTTCGTTTTTTGAACGGCGCCAACTTTTCTTTTTATGTCTTTAAGCGAGGCCACTGAAAATTCCCCTCAACTGTTTAATTTTAATTTACTAATCTATTCTGCTACAAATACGGATTCGAATGCAGTCAAAGCATCCTTCATCTTCTTTTCCAACTCAGGAGAAATGATCTTTTTATCTTCAATTTCCTTCAGAATGTCGGAATGTTTACTTTCAATAAAACTCAGCAACTGCTTTTCATAGATCTGAACTTTATCCACATCGACTTTATCAATAAAGCCCCTTGTTCCAGCAAACAGTACGACAATTTCCTGTCCCAGAGACATCGGCACGAATTGCGGCTGCTTGAGCAACTCAACCAGACGGACACCACGATCCAACTGCGCCTGCGTGGATTTGTCCAGATCGGATCCGAACTGGGCAAATGCCGCCAGTTCGCGGAACTGGGCCAAATCAAGTTTCAGTGTGCCGGCAACCTGTTTCATCGCCTTTACCTGGGCGGCGCCACCGACGCGGGACACGGACAAACCGACGTTGATTGCCGGGCGGATACCGGAGAAGAACGAACTTGGTTCAAGATAAACCTGACCGTCTGTAATGGAAATAACGTTGGTGGGAATGTAAGCCGAAACGTCGCCTGCCTGAGTTTCAATAATCGGCAGAGCCGTCAGCGATCCACCGCCCAACTCCTGACTGACACGGGCTGAGCGTTCCAGCAGACGGGAATGGTTGTAAAAAATATCGCCGGGATAAGCTTCACGTCCGGGAGGACGACGCAAAAGCAGTGAAATCTGACGATAGGCAACAGCCTGTTTGGATAGATCATCATAAATAATCAATGCATCCTGGCTCTTATCTCTAAAATATTCACCAATACTGCACCCGGCATAAGCCGCGATGTACTGAAGGGTGGCCGGGTCGGAAGCGCACCCGGCAACAACGCATGTATAGGACATCGCGTCATGCTGCCTTAATTTTTCTACAATCTGCGACACAGTTGATTTCTTCTGACCGATGGCGACATAAATACACTTAACGCCAGTGTCTTTCTGGCGAATGATCGCATCAATACAAATGGCTGTTTTACCAATCTGGCGGTCGCCAATAATCAGTTCGCGCTGACCGCGTCCGATGGGTGTCATGGCATCAATGGCCTTGAGGCCAGTGTACATCGGCTGATTCACGGGCTGGCGGGCAATAACACCGGGCGCAACCATTTCAATCCGGCGAAACTCTGTGGCTTCAATGGGACCCTTGCCATCCAGCGGCTCGCCCGTCGCGTCAATGACGCGGCCAAGCAGTCCTTCTCCCACCGGAACCTGTGCAATTTTTCCGGTTCTTTTAACAATATCGCCTTCTTTTATGTGTGTCACTTCTCCCAGAATGGCGACGCCGACGTTATCGGCTTCCAGATTGAGAACCATGCCCAAAATACCGCCTGGGAATTCGAGAAGCTCCATAACCATGGCATTTTGAACACCGTAAACTCTCGCGATACCGTCACCGACAGACAGAACCGTTCCTGTTTCGCTTATATCCAGCTTTTTTTCATAGCTTTTAATTTGCTCAGAAATAATTTGACTAATTTCTTCCGCCTTGATTGCTTCCATGTCTTATCTTGCCTCCCCTAAGAGATTCCTCATATTATTCAATTGGTTTTTGATGCTGCCATCATAGCGCGTATCACCAACACCAATGACTATGCCACCTAAAAGGCCCTTGTCATTTTCCACGGTCACTTCAACCGCCCGGCCTGTCATTTTTTTCAAATGAGAGGTGATGTAATCCTGCATTTGACTGGAGAGAGGAAATGCTGTTTGCACCGTCACCCTCACCTTCTGCAATGTCTCGTCCATCAGCAACCGGTAACAGGTTTCAATATCCGGCAACACATCGATTCTGTTTTTGTCCGTCAAAAGTTTCAGGAAATTAACCGTCATGGGAGAAAGAGACAATTTGCCGATGATTTGTTCTAGAACTTTCTTCTTCACATCCTGCTCAAAAATAGGATTGGCTAAGAAGCCTCCCAACTCTTTATTCTCCGCCACAACTGAAGAAAACTGGCTGAGTTCGTTATAATATTGCTCCAGCTTTTTTTCTTCCTCGGCAATTTCAAAAAATGCGCGAGCATATCGTTTTGAAATATTGCTGATCATTTTTGATCCACCACCTTATCCATGTATTCCTTGACCATGGCTTCATGATCCTGCGCTGTGATATTTTTCTTTAATATTTCTTCCGCCATTTGCACGGAAAGAGCAACCGCTTCACTGCGCAGTTGACCGGATGCCTTATTCAGCTCCTGTTCAATACGCGCCTTAGCGTCTTCCTTCATTTTCTGAGCAACTTTATCGGCATCTTCAATAATTTTCTTTTTCTCAACAACACCCTGAGCCTTGATCATCTCAAAAATGCCATCAATTTCCAGGGAAGCTTTATCGATCTTTTCCGCATACTCCCTGTACTGCTTCTCGGCATCCGCTTTTTGAACGACCGTGCTTTCCAGCGTCTCCTTGATTTCCTGACGCCGACCGGCAAAAAAACCTTTTATTTTTGGCGCCAGCATCCAGACCAGAAACCCGATAATAATAACGGAATTCAAGGTTTTCCAGGCAAAATCCTTCCACTGGGAACCGCCACCATGGCCTTCGCCACCGCCGGACGCATACACCATACAAACTGAAACCAGAACAAAAAACAGGGAAAGATAAACAGGCAGGTAAATTGATCGACGTGAATACTTCATTGCATTCTCCTCCCCAGAACCTTTTCCGCAATTTCCAGCGAAAGCTTACGGGACTGGCCATCAAGTATCTGCCTTGCAGCTTGCATTTCCGCATCCATTTTCTTTTGAAACTCTTGATACATGATCGGGATTTCATTACGGACGGCATCGACGATGCCTTTGGCCTGCTGAGCGCCTTCAGTAACAATCTCTTTTTTCAAATCAGAAGCGCTGGTTTTAGCCTTATTGAGTTTTTCATCATATTCGGCAGCTTTCTTATCAACAGATTCTTTGAAAAGCTTAATTTCATTTTCGAGCTCTTCAAGCTGCTTTTTACGGCGGTCGATGATGGATAAAATAGGTTTATAAAGAAGATAATTGAGGATAAAAATTAAGGCTATGAAAGTAGCCATCTGAACGAAAAGTGTTAAATCTGGAATTACGGTAACCACAACTTACCTCGTCTTTTCAGAACTTACTGCCTCTTGATGCTTGAGGACAATAAGGCGAATTAAATTTAATCTAACATTTCAAACAGCGTGATCTTCGGCAGTGATTTGTTACGGAAACGATCTTTCACTTTCAATAACCGGGCTCGCTCAAACCTAGCCACACCGCGAGGACGGAGGTTACTAACCATACACTTGTCTGGTTGTCAAGCTTTTTTATGACCGACGGTCTAATTTTCATTAAATCCTTGCTATGATAGTTGAA
The DNA here is from genome assembly GCA_964450075.1 of uncultured Smithella sp. Lineage (GTDB taxonomy): Bacteria > Desulfobacterota > Syntrophia > Syntrophales > Smithellaceae > UBA8904. The sequence goes on along the minus strand of CAYVFA010000063.1, from coordinate 7,796 downwards.
ATAAGTGCTTGAAAGGACTTAATCCACTGCTGAACTCACTATTTTTTGTTCTTTTACTTCCGTCATGTGGGAACGGCCGTCAAAAAGCGCCCCCTCTTCCATGATGAAAACCGGCGTCCGCACGTCACCTGTAAACTTCCCCGTGGAATGAATGTTGATTTTTTCTTTTACCTCAATGCTGCCCTGAACTTCACCGCCGATATAGACACTATTAACGGCAATGTTTGCCTTCACCTGCGCGCCTTGTCCGACATCAACAGACCCCTGTCCGAAAATCTCTCCCTGGAAATCGCCGTCAATGCGCACATTACCGTTAAACATCAGTTTCCCGATAAACTCCGCGCCCTTCCCTAAAAAAGCTTTTGTATCTTCAATATGTTTCTTTTTTTCCCACATATTTTACTCCTTGTGATTCTGATTCATAGCCGATCAGCGCTGCAGAATAAATCTGCGCACGCTGACATTCATTAACAACCCTATTGCGGCCAGCAGTGAAACAATGGCTGAGCCCCCATAACTTATGAAGGGCAATGGAATCCCGACCACCGGCAGCAAACCTAAAACCATTCCCATATTAATCAGCACTTCCCAGCCAATCAGGGAGGTGATGCCCAGCGCGAGTATCGTGCCTAATAAATCTTTTGAATGCAAGGCAATTTTCAAGCCCCAGATAATCAAGGACAGGAACATCAGCAAGAGAACCATGCCGCCTACAAACCCCCATTCCTCCGCAAACACGGAGAAAACGAAATCCGTCTGCTGCTCGGGTAAAAACTTCAGCTGGGTTTGCGAACCTTTCAAAAATCCTTTGCCCAGAAATCCTCCGGAACCAATGGCGATCATGGATTGTATAATGTGGTAACCTGTCCCCAACGGATCAATTTCCGGTGAAAGAAAAGTCAACAATCTGTCTTTTTGATAATCTTTTAAAAACAACCAGGCCACGGGCAACATCACCAGCGCGCTGACGACCGTTATCATGATCGATTTCCAGTTCATCCCGATAAAAAGAACCATGGAAGCGGCAATGATAACGATCATTAATGCCGTCCCCAAATCCGGCTGTTTTAAGATCAGGACACAGGGCACCAGCACCATCACAAAAGGAACGAATAATTCACGCAACAGGTAAGGCTCGTTCGATTTATGATCATCAAAATACCGGGCCAGGGCGACAATAATGCTCACCTTCATCAATTCGGAAGGTTGAAATAAAACAAATCCGAAAGAGATCCATCTTTGCGCGCCATTGGCTGTGTGACCAAACAAGGCCACAACAATCAGGGACAGAACAGAAACCCCATAAATAATATAGGCCGCCTGATTAATGGCCCGGTAATCAATCAAAAAAGTGATCATCATGAGCAACAGGCCGAACAGGATCCATTGCAGCTGCTTTAAGTAAAGAGGGGATTGATTATCACTGAGGCTGAAGCCGGTGGAATAAATATTAACAATACCGATGGCGCAAATAGCCATCACCAACCCACACAGCGTCCAGTCAAAATTCTGGAATATACGGCGATCGTATTTAAAAAAAATCATTTTCTTCCTTCATCAAAATCCTGCAGTGCAGCATCAAATGTTAGACATGGACATCAGTTTTCCGTTAAATTGGCGGGTGAAATTTTTGCGGCAACCTTAACCGTTTTTTCTTTTTTCTTAGCGTCAAAATAGGCGTTTAAAATTTTACGGGCAATCGGAGCGGCAACCGCACCGCCGCCCCCGGCATTCTCCGCAACGACCGCAACCGCAATTTCCGCATTTTTCATCGGGGCATAACCGACAAATAAAGCGTGATCTTTATGAAAGGCGGCTATTTTTTGTGTGCGGCGCGCCTTTTCATTTTGTGGCAATCCGATCACTTGAGACGTCCCGGTTTTACCGCAAACATCTCCATGAGGCCTGCGCGCATTCGCCCCGGTTCCGCCCGGTTCATTGACAACGCCCCACAACGCGTGGCTGAGAGCCGACAGGGTCTTTGGATTTAACGTTAATGCTCCTTTTTTTTCCGGCAAATATTCTTTCACAATGCTTTTATCGGACAATTCAATGCGCTTGACAAGATGAGGACGCCACAAAGTCCCGCCGTTCGCTAAAGCGCTATAGGCTTGCGCCAACTGCAACGGGGTTGTTAAATTGAATCCCTGACCGATGGATATCGAGATCGTTTCGCCAAGCTGCCACGGCTGCTTCATACGAGCCAGTTTCCAGTCACGCGTGGGCACAAGGCCCTTTCGTTCATGAGCCAGTTCAATGCCGGTCGCCTCCCCTAAACCGAACATCCTGGCATAACGCGCTATTTTATCCACCCCCAGCATCTTCCCGACCGTGTAAAAATAAACATCACAGGACTCCACCAGCGCCCGGTGTAAATTGACGGATCCATGTCCGTGCTTTTTCCAGCAGCGAAATGATCGGTTGCCCAGGCTGAAAGAACCGCTGCAGGATATCCTGGTTTCAGGTGAAATGACTTCTTCTTCAAGGGCGGCTGCGGCCACGATGAGCTTATAGGTTGAACCGGGCGGATACTGTCCGGAAATGGCCCGGTTGGATAAAGGATTCAGCGGATTTTTTTGTAGTTTTTCCCATTCAGCGCGCACAATGCCGCTATTGAATAAATTCGGATCAAAAGAGGGCAGGCTGACCATCGCCAGAATCGAACCGTCACGGGGATCCATCGCAACAGCCGCACCGGCCTTCCCTTCAAATGCTTCCCAGGCCGCCTTCTGCAACTGGGCATCGATTGTCAGCACGACCGTGGAGCCGGACGTGGGATCAATCCGTCCTAAATTTTTAATGACCTTGCCGAAGGCATTGACTTCCACCAGCTCATTGCCACGACGACCCCGAATATACGGATCCAGAACTTTTTCGATTCCATACTTGCCCGTAATATCGCCTGACAAATAATCTTCTTCTGATTTCTCCAATTCCTCTTTACTGACTTCACCCGTGTAACCTATGATCGGCGCGATTATTTCTCCATCCAGATAGAGACGAACCGGCGTGACATCGACATAAACACCCGGCAGGTCCATCGCATTGGTTTCCACGAGAGCAACTTTCTGGATACTGACGTTCTTTTCCAGTCGCACCGGCAGATAAGGCTTAAGCGTCCTGGGAATAGGCAGATCGTATGCATATTCGACGGATTTGGTTTTATAAATATCTTTAATTTTCCGGATCATGAACTCCGGATCGACGCCTTTAGTGGGCATGTACAGCACATCAAAAGAAGGGCAGTTGTCCACGATGACCGCGCCATTGCGATCCATAATCAGACCGCGCAACGGCTGAATTTTGCGAAAGCGAACCGCGTTGCTTTCCGACCGCTGCTTGAGTTCATCTCCCTTGATCACCTGCAGATACCAGAGTCGAATCATTAAGACGAACAGGGCCAGGACTGTCAGAAGAATGACAACTTTAAGCTTTTGCCGAAATTCTGCCGGTTCCGGTCCGTTGCGGAGATTGCTTTGTTTTTCCATAAACCAATCCTTCTACTTTTCGCATTGCGTAAAAAAAGCCGACGGAAAGAACACTCATCAGCAAAGCCTGTGGCACAAAAATCAGCAGGATATTGTTCAGGACATCAACATCAGAAACAATCTGGTAGAATAACGCCAGCGTCAGCGATTCCAGAAGAGAACAAACCAGGCTGAACAGAGCGATGAGATAAAGCTTTTCCGACGCAATCCGCGATGAAACAAAAAAAGAAAGTAAAAAAATAAGCAGATACGCAAGCGTAAATAATCCGAGCGGCGCGCCGGACACGCAGTCAAACACACATCCCATCAGGCATGCCAGAACCATCCCTTTCATCAGATCGAGACGAAATCCGGCATAGATGACGACAACCAGCGACAGTTCCAATACCAGCCAGCCCGAAAAAAGGACATCAGCCAGTGTGGTCTGCAATACAACCAGTAAAATCGTCAAAAAAGGCAATAGTAAATAATAAGTCATTTTGCGGTTTTCTTTTCCTCAGAAAACTCCCCTTGCCCGGCCGTTAAAACCAGCACTTCCTCCAGCATGGAAAAATCAGCAAAAGGGGTCACCCGGATTTGCCAAAACAATCCGACGTCCATCCGGTCCACATGGCTCACTTTGCCCACCAGCAATCCCTTGGGAAAAATATTACTCATGCCGGATGTCACCAGGACATCGCCTTCCTGAACATCCTGAATCTTGGAAATATACCGGAGCACGCAACCGCGCGATCCCGCGCCGCGAACAATTCCCTGTACCCGCGTCCGTTGGATCAGAACATCGACGTTGGAATTTTCATCAATCAGCAGGAGAACTTTTGAACTATGCCAGGCAACATCCGTCAATCTTCCGATGAGTCCGGGTGGAACAATGACCGGCATCCCGGGCTTCAGGCCCTGCGCGCTGCCTTTGTCAATCCAGAGGGTCTTGGAAAGGGCCGCCTGTTCTTTGGCGATCACCCGGGCAGCCGTGAAATTGTAAGGCTGCTCCTCTTGCAGGGACAGAAGCTTTCTCAATCTTTCCGCTTCCAGGGCGCCTTCTTTGTAGCGCATCAATTCTGCCTGGAGCCCGGCAATTTTATTTTTCAGACGCAGGTTTTCGTCTTCCAGACCGACCAGATGGACATAGCGCTTCCACGCGTTTTCCACGCCTTCAATAGCCCCGCTGAAAAACATCTGAACGGGAGCTGACGCTTCCAGCACCAGCTTTTTTACAACACCGGTGCCGGAATCGTATTTCAAGCTATACGAAAGCAGAATAAGGGCGGCGGCAACAACTGCGCCAATAAAGATGACGGTCCGATAATTCTTAAAAAACATGTTCGACCTAATATCTTCCAGCGATAAAGACCGATTCAGGAAGCAACATCAGACCTGAATAGTGACCTCTTTGAGCACATCCAGTTGATCCAGCGCCATGCCGGCCCCGCGGGCCACGGCACACAGAGGATCATCAGCAATCGTGATCGGCAGGCCGGTTTCTTCCCGCACCAGAATATCGAGATTTTTCAGCAAGGCGCCCCCTCCGGTCAGCACAATGCCGCGATCGACAATATCACCGGCCAGCTCCGGCGGCGCATTTTCCAGGGCGTCTTTAATCGCATCGACAATCAAAGTCACCGGTTCAATAATCGCTTCCCGGATCTCTTCAGAACTGGTCTCGATGGTCTTCGGGATACCGGAGATCAGGTCGCGTCCTTTGACGTCAATCGTTTTGATTTCACCCATCGGATAAGCGCAGCCGATCTGTGTCTTGATAATTTCAGCGGTTCTTTCACCGATCAGCAGGCTGTATTTGCGTTTCATATACTGGACAATTTCTTCGTCAATTTTGTCCCCGGCTACCCGCACCGACTTGGAATACACGATGCCGGCCAGAGAAATCACGGCGACTTCCGTGGTACCGCCGCCGATATCGACCACCATGGAACTGGTGGGCTCGGCAATGGGCAGTCCCGCGCCAATCGCCGCCGCCATCGGTTCTTCAATCAGGTAAATTTCCCGGGCGCCCGCCGACTCGACGGTTTCGCGAACCGCGCGGCGTTCCACCTGCGTAATGCCGGACGGCACGGAAACAATAATCCGGGGCCGCACCAGTGATTTGCGGTTATGCACACACAGAATAAAGTGCTTCAGCATCGCTTCCGTAATATCGAAATCCGCAATAACCCCGTCCCGCATGGGGCGGATGGCCACAATATTGCCGGGCGTTCGTCCCAGCATGTTTTTGGCTTCATTGCCGACCGCCAGCACCTTTTTCATGCCCCTGTTATCCATGTGCACGGCGACAACGGACGGTTCATTTAATACAATGCCCTTTCCTTTAACGTAAACCAGCGTATTGGCAGTTCCAAGATCGATCGCCAGATCATTGGAAAACTTTCCTAAAACATAATCAAACAACATGCACCCTCCCGTTTTCGTCAATATATCGTATTCATATATTTTTTTTGGTCTATATCGTATTTCATTTCCCTAAGCAACGCATTTTTAAAATGTATTTGCAATTTGTAAATGACTGTAATACTAGTGAGCACGTTAATCCATATTTTGCGTTACCAAACGCTTACAATCGAGGGAACGATATGCTGAAATTTTTTCGTAAACATGCTCGAGGCTGGTTCATGCTGCTTTTCATGGCCATCATCATTTTTGTTTTTGTCCTTTATTTCGGAACAGACCGAGGGGCGCAAACGGCGCAGACCCTGGCGATCGTCGATGGCGTTGCCATCACCGAATCCGAATACTACAACGAATACTCCAAAATAACGGATATGGCCAAAGAGCGTTACGGCGGCGCGTTAACGGCGGATATGCTCAAACAGATGGATCTGAAAAAAATGGCCTTTGACAGCCTGATCAATCGACAGATCATCATTTCCAAGGCAAAAGATTTAAAAATGCAGGTCTCCGACGACGAATTAAAACAAATGATCGCCGCCATACCCGCCCTGCAGACGGACGGGAAGTTTGACCCCTACAAATACAAGCAATTACTCAGTTATAATAAGTTAACCGCCGAAGATTTTGAAGCCAGACAGAAAATTAATCTGGCGTCAGGCAAAATCGAAACCCTGATCAGCGAAGGAATCAAAGTATCCGATCAGGAAGCGCTCGATCTTTATGCCATTCAGAATCAAAAAATTAATCTTTATTTCCTGCAAATTTCCGGTGCGGATATCAAAAAGGCGATCAATCCATCAGCCAGTGAACTGGAACAATATCTGAAGAAAAACAGCAACGCCTTTCGCGTGCCCGAGCAGGTAAAACTTAAATACCTTTATTTTGCCGCCGAAGCGTTTTCCGCGACGGATATCAACCCAGCCGAAATCGCAGATTATTACAATCGGGCCAAAGACAACTACAAAGGCAAAGACGGTAAACCCCTGGGTCTGGAACAGGCGACACCGATTATCTTCAAAGAACTGAAACAGGGCCGAGGCATGCAGAAAGCCCAGACGGAAGCTAAAAAGGCGCATGATACAATCTACCAGGAAGACAACTTTGATGCTTACGCCGCAAAACATAATTTAAAAGTCCAGACGGCAGATTTCTTCCCGCTCAACAACCCGCCTCAGGCATTATCCTCCATAAAAGATTTATCTGTCCAACTGGCGGGGCTGCAAAAGAAGGACCTCAGCAAAGTGATAAACGCTGAAAATGGCTATTTCGTCCTTCGTATCGAGGACAAAAAGGAAGCCTACACGCCATCGCTTAAAAACATTGAAGCGGATGTGCGTCAAAGCTATATCAAGAGCGAACAGGACAGGATTGCGAGCGAAGAAGCGGTGACCCTGATGGAAAAACTGCGCAAAGGAGAAAGTCTGGAAAAACTGGCTGCGGAAAAAGGCTTTAAAATACAGGAAACAGGCTTATTCCTGCCGGCCAGTGTCATTCCGAAACTCGGCGCTCAGCCGCAAGCCGTCGAAATCCTTTTGTCACTTTCCATGAGTCAGCCGTATCCGGAAAAACCGCTCCTGATCAATAAGACCCATGTCATCTTCAAGCTCAAAGAAATAAGCGCGCTGGACCAGGCGGACTTTGAAGCCAAAAAAGCAATATTCAAAAAAGTGGCCATCAACCTGAAAAAAGAAGAAGCCATGAAATCATGGCTGGAAGGAAACAAAGCCGCCATGATTAAGGAAAAACGGCTGAAAATTAACAAAGACGTAAAAGACTTATAATCAAACAAACGAAGGCTTTAATTTAAAATAAAAGGGAAGAACCCATGATGGTTTCTTCCCTTTTATTTTTGGTGGAGATGAGCAGGATCGAACTGCTGGCCTCTTGAATGCCATTCAAGCGCTC
>CAYVFA010000062.1:2921-13192 GCA_964450075.1 uncultured Smithella sp. | reverse complement strand
TTTCCATCGCAATATTTAATGGCCATGGTGACGGTACGGCTGAGCAGATTGCCCAAATCGTTGGCCAGATCGGAATTTAATCGCTGGACAAACGCTTCTTCAGAAAAGTTGGAATCCAGGCCGAAAACCATGTCCCGAAGGAGAAAATAGCGGAAAGCATCCAAACCGTATTTGTCCTTTAAGTCAAGTGGCCGGACGACGTTGCCGAGACTTTTGGACATTTTGCTTGAATCCGAATTCCAGTAACCATGGACGTTGAGATGCTGATATGGCTCAATGCCCGCTGCTTTGAGCATGGTCGGCCAGTAGATGCCGTGTGGCTTTAAAATATCTTTGGCGATCAGGTGCTGGGCCTGCGGCCAGAATTTTTGAAAATTTTCTCCATCAGGATAACCAACCGCTGTGACGTAATTAATCAGCGCGTCAAACCACACATATGTTACATATTGATCATCAAACGGTAGCGTGATGCCCCATTTTAGCCTTGTCTTGGGACGGGAAATGCAGAGATCTTCGAGCGGATCCCGGAGAAAAGCGAGCACTTCATTGCGATACCGCTCCGGCCGGATAAAATCGGGGTTGTCCTGAATATGCCCGATGAGCCAGTCCTGATACTTGCTCATGCGGAAGAAATAATTGCTTTCTTTGCGGTGTTCCGGAACGGTCTGATGGTCAGGGCACTTGCCGTCAACCAGCTCTTTTTCCATGTAAAAACGCTCACAGCCGACGCAGTAAAATCCTTCATAACTGCCAAAATAAATATCCCCCGCGTCGTGGACTTTTTGCAAAATCGAACGAACCGTATTCATGTGATTCGTATCCGTCGTCCGGATGAAGTAATCATGGGTGATGGCCAGTTCGGGCCACAGATGACGGAATTGCGCGCTGATTCCATCCGCGTATTGCTTGGGGCTGATGCCTGCCTTTTGTGCCGCTTCGGCGATTTTGTCGCCGTGCTCGTCCGTGCCGGTGACAAAATAGGTTTCGCGCGAGGCCATGCGGGCATAGCGCGCCAGAACGTCGGCGACGATCGTCGTATAGGCGTGCCCGATATGCGGGGAGGCGTTGACGTAATAAATCGGGGTGGTGATATAAAATGGCTTGGACATGATAATGGGTGGCTCCTTAAGACTCCGTGCGCTTTTTACCGGTTTCCCGCGCAGTGGTTATTTTATGTTTTGCCCGCGGTGGTTCGATGACGGCAGGCTCGGTTACGGCTTTCGCTTCCCGCGCGCATTTTTTAGCTCCTGCATAGCCATCATGCTCGAAGGACAGACAACACATTAGCCTTCCGCATAAACCGGATATTTTTTCCGGATTAAGCGACATGCTTTGCTCCTTGGCCATTTTCACTGTGACGCGATCAAGGTTTTGCAGGATACCCGCGCAGCAGACGGTCCGTCCGCAGACCGCCAGCCCCTTAATGATTCTGGCTTGTTGACGCGCGCCGATTTGCTTGAGCTCGATTCTGGTTTTGAATTTAGCAACCAGGTCTTTGACCAGTTCACGAAAATCAACACGGCTTTCCGCCGTAAAGTAAAAGATCATTTTGCTCTTATCAAACAGGCATTCCACCGTGATGAGTTTCATGGCCAGACTTTTTTCCCGGATTTTTTCCACGCAATATTTTCTGGCGTCTTCCTCAAGCAGCTCCAGCTCATCCCTGACGCGCAAATCATCTTCGGTGACTTTGCGTAAAACATTTTTCAGGTTGGGCGGCAGCTGATGAGGCTCGCACCTTCGGACGTCGGTTACGACAACCCCCAGCGCAACGCCGTTATCCGTATTGACCAGCACCTGTTCGTCCTTATGCACCATCAGGTCGCCTGTGTCAAAATTGTAAATTCTTCCTTCTTTTTTAAATTTCACACCGATGATATTGGTCAACACGTTTTGTCCTGCTTTACGATTGTATTTTAAAGATGGAGCTTAAATGCCATTGCTTCTAATGTCAACGATTTGTTCACGTTCATTGCAATCGCTTCGTTTGATTGATCCACCAGAGCGATATTTTGCAGAATCTCTTCGCCCCTCAGCCGTCCGGCCAAAGACATAATGGCGGGCAGATCATCGGCATTGATGATCATCGCGGCCCGTTCGGTTTCCCGATAGACGAGCGCGTCGCGAAAATAGGTGTTGAGAATCATGAGCCCCTGTTTGATCTCCTTTTTGTCCTGTCCCAGAAAAGAGGCCAGGGTCAAGAGGCCCAGGGGATTCTTCGGGGCGGCGGCCAGAAGACGGCTCAACCCTGCGCGAAAAGCAATCATATCTTCCGAATTCAACCCAAGTGCCTGTCCAATCGAACCTCCGGAAAGGGATGCGAGCAGCAGGGCTTTGGATGAATCCATTTGCTTTTGCTCCATCAGGAAACGGGCAACGGTTTCTGCCGTGAGCGGATTCATGCGGGCATGCCGGCAGCGCGAAAGGATAGTTTGCGGCAGCCAGTAAGGACGGGCCGTGACCAGGATCATGATATTATCCCGTGATGGTTCTTCCAGTGTTTTTAAAAGGGCGTTCGCTGCCTGTTCATTCATTTTATCCGCGTCATCGATGATGAAGACGCGTTTTTGGCCTTCCAGCGGCTTAAAGGTCATCTGCTGTTGAATATTGCGGATAGCGTCAATGCGGATGAATTGCGCCTGGGTTTCCAGGATATGAATATCCGGGTGGTTGCCGGAGGCCATTTTTCTGCATGCAGGACAGTTGCCGCAGGCGTCATTTAAAGAAGACGGGTTTTGGCAAATCAGGGCTTGCGCAAAGGCCAGCGCCAGGGCTTTCTTGCCGATAGCGTCAAGCCCGCTGAAAACATAAGAATGCCCGACCCGCGAAAGCGCCATGGCTTTTTGCAGCATGCCGATTTGTTTTTGGTGACCGTAAATGTTTGTAAAAGGCATAACGAAATGAAACCGCCATGAGGATTAATGCTGCCTGCTGATGAATTCCACCATATGTCCGCGCACGTCTTCGGCAACCGTCTCCACCGTCCGCGACGCGTCAACCACCCGGAAACGACTGGGATCCGCCGCGCAAAGATCGAGGTAACCTTGCCGCACACGGTTGTGAAAATCAAGTTTTTCTTTCTCGAAACGGTCGGCGGATGATGGATCCTGAAGTTCAGCGTCGCGCCTGCCCGCTCTTTGCAGACCGGTCTCCACCGGTAAATCAAAAAGCAGGGTTAACGCAGGCTTTAATTGCCCGGCACAATAGTCATTAAGGGTATTGATGAAATCAGGATCAAGCCCCCGTCCTGCCGCCTGGTAGGCGAAGGTTGCGTCCGAAAACCGGTCGCATAATACAAATTTTCCTTCATGCAACGCCGGCAGGACGACTTCTCTGACGTGCTGCGCGCGCGCCGCGCAAAACAGCAACAGTTCCGTTTCCGGGCACATGGCCTGATGGCCGCGATTGAAGAGAATATCGCCGATTTTTCTGCCGATCGGGGTTCCTGATGGTTCCTGCGTCAGCAAGAATGGAATGTTTTTCGCGGTTAAATACTCGCCCAGAAGTTTCACTTGTGTCGATTTGCCGGAGCCTTCACCGCCTTCGAAAGTCATAAATTTATTCATGGGCGATTTTTCCCGTCGCTGAAGAATTCACAAAGTACGCATTAAAAAAAGCAGGGGAAAGATCCGCTCGTCAAAACGGATATTCCCCCCAACGTTAAAGCATCAAGCGTGGTGCTGCTATTTATCCTCTCCGGGAACAATCGCTTCCACCGGGCACTGATCGCAGCAGGCGCCGCAGTCTGTGCATAACTTGGGATCAATCACGTATTTTTCATCGCCTTCGGATATGGCTTCGACCGGGCACTCATCCTCGCATGAACCGCAAGCAATGCATTCATCTGTAATCACATATGACATGTTTTTATAAGTCTCCTTTAATTAAAAAATTCGTGTTCTTCCTATTGGCCTAAACAGACAGGACTTCCTTGACGGAAGGCACTTGCTGTTTAATGATTTTTTCGATGCCCATTTTCAAGGTCATTTGCGACATCGGGCAGCCGTGGCAGGCGCCGGTCAGTTTGACCTTGACCACGCCGTCCGGGGAAACATCGACCAATTCCACGTCACCGCCGTCCGCCTGCAGTCCGGGACGGACTTTTTCGAGTGCTTTTTGTACTTGTTCTTTCATAATATTCTCCATTTTTTTTGTTGGACGGATGGTTACCGCAGGCAAAATCAATGCGGCATTTCACTGACCATATCGCTGACGACTGAGCGGGCGATATCAGACAGCTCCGGCTTGAAAAACGTATAGCTTTTTTTCAGCTGATGTCCGGCCTTCCACATCATTTTGCCCGTTTGCGCATCGATCAACTTCAAACCGATGCTGACTTTTCCTATTTTATCTTTTTCCACGGTATAATTCCAAAAATCAACCGCGACTAATAAAAAAGCATCCGTTTTGGTTAACTCACCGATTTTCTTGCTGAGCGCCGGATCGGAGAAATTGACGGCATTCAACTTGGACAGATAATCCGTCATGGCTTTGCTTAAGTCGGCATTGGTGTTCATCTGGCGGCTCAAGCTGGCCGTATCGGTAACATCGTCAAACCACTTTTTTTCCATGAGGACGCCCGGCACAATCTGTTCAATATGCTGACGCGCTTCCTCATACGTTCCGACATCCGCCGTAAATACGGCAATCCGTTTGGGATGATAATCTTTTGCTGCGGGGTCGAGTTGAGAATAGCGTAATCCGCCGCAGCCGATAACGCTCAAAATCGCGCCCATCAAAATAAATCGAGTTAAGAATTTTTTCATCATAATCTTTACTCCTTTCATTTGCTTTGCATTGTCAACTCAACCGAGAACGAAACGGCAGAAAACAGCAAAACCAGCAATGATATAGCTTGTTTCCAGAAGCCCTTCCACGATCCCTCCTGAAAACCCCGCCCTTCTATCACAAAGTCGGAAACAAATCCATATATATAATAGACACAAAACCAGGAAATAACTTAAAGTTGAACTCCACGAGGCGAAAGGGGCTACTAACAAAATAACTAATAATATTAATATGATGACTTTTAACAGCCTTTGTGTCTTTTCTTTGCCGATGACCACGGGAATGGTTTCCCGTCCCATGAATTTGTCGCTTTGGATATCCATCATGTCCGACATGGCGGATCGCGTGAAGACCAGGGCGAATGTAAAGATAAAAGCGACCGCCGTCGCCATGCTTAAATGCTGGTTCAAATTCAAAGCCGGCAAAACGGCTGTTACCATTCCCCATGCTGCCGCTGTAAAAAAGTTTTTAGATCCGGGAATGTCTTTCATGCTCTGAAAGCGCCATCCCTCAGGCAGAATTTTCATATTGTATAAGCCACCGGCGAGCGAAATAACAAACAACAGTAAAAAAGAAAACACGCTTCCCGTGAGGGATAAGATCAGGGCAATCATCAGCGATGCAATGGCAGCCGCGCGATAATATTTTTTATGTCGCAGATAGGATGTTTCACGGAAAGAACCGATTAGCCGCGATTCCTGACTGCTGATCAGCCTGTTGAGCACATGCATGGCATAAACAAAAAAAGAAGCGACGGCAATTGATGACATCTGGACAGGGATGTTTTGCAGCAGCATAGCCGTCACAGCAAGGCATCCCGCCCCCAGCGCGGAATAGAAATCTGTCTTAACTGACCACAACCAAAGTTTAAGCAGGACCCCCGCTTTTTTATTAGGCGCGCTATATTCTTCCGTTATATTGTCGATGACCTGGTCGATAATCCAGTTGGGCGTGGAGGCGCCGGCGGAAACCCCGATGCTTTTGTACGGGGTCAGATTGATATTTTTTAATTCTTCGACTGTTTCAATATGGAAAGTCGGCGTGTTTTGTGTTTGGGCCAGATCAGCCAGGCGGCAGGTGTTGGCGCTGTTTTTGCCGCCGACGACGAACAGGGCGTCCATTTCGGAAGCCAGGGCGATAATTTCTTCCTGCCTTCTTTCGGTTGAGGAACAAATCGTATTGAAAACAGCCGCCTGCGGGCATTTATCCTGAATTTTTTGAACAATCCGGTTGTAATGGCCCGTGTCCTGTGTGGTTTGGGCCACGATGCATACTTTTTCCATCAGGGGCAACTGATCGACATCTTCAAGATGTGAGATGATAATGCCCCGGCCTTCGGTATAGCCCCACAGACCATCCACTTCAGGGTGCTCTCGATCTCCGGCGATGATGACGGTATAGCCCAGCGCCGTGTGTTTCTTAATAATCGCCTGAACGTAACCGACTTTCGGACAGGTGGCGTCAATAATTTTGATGCCGCTTTCCTTGATTTTTCTTCTCTCGTCAGGCGCGATGCCGTGCGCCCGGATAATCAGCACAGCCTGCTTTTTGTCCCCGATTTCACTCATATCGCCGATGGCCGTAATCCCGCGATTCTTCAAAAGTTCAATGGTTTGCGGATTATGGATCAGGGGACCGTAAGTGTAGATACGCCTTCCTTTTTCATGTTGGGCAATGTCCAGAACCGTATCCACCGCCCGGCGCACCCCCATGCAAAACCCGGCAGTCTTGGCCAGTTTGATTTCCATTTAGTCTTTCTTCCGTGCCAATATGAAAAATTCTTTGTTGCCTGCCGGTCCTAAAAGAGCGGAGGTGCAGGTTCCTTCCACATCCAAAGGTTGAGATTGACAAAATGCGACGATTTCCCCGACCACCCGGTCATGGATTGCTGCATCTTCCACCACACCGTTTTTGCCAATTTCATCCCTTTTTGCTTCAAACTGCGGTTTGATCAGCGCCAGAATCCGGGCATGATCCGCAATCAGCGGCAGGACGGCGGGAATGACTGTTTTGAGTGAAATAAAAGAAACGTCAATGACGGCAAGCGTCGGTTTTTCATGGAGGTCTGCGCCGTCGTAGTGCCGGATGTTGGTGCGTTCAATGACCACGACGCGCGGGTCTTCCCGCAGTTTCCAAGCCAGTTGACCGTACCCGACATCAAGGGCAAACACTCTGCACGCGCCGGCTTGGAGCAGGCAGTCGGTGAAACCGCCCGTGGAGGCCCCGACGTCCAGAACGACTTCGCCATCCACGTCCAGCATGAAATGCCCCAGCGCGCCCTTTAACTTCAAACCGCCACGGCTGACGTAAGGATGTTCTTCTCCTTTGATCGAAATGTGGACGTTTGGAGAGACCAAAGCGCCTGCTTTATCCATGCAGGTTGTCCCGATCATAATAGACCCCGCCATAATCAAGGCACGGGCTTTTTCCACGGTCGGTGCGATGCCAAGCTCCACAAGGAGTGCGTCCAGACGGATTTTTTTTGTTTTCAGGGGCATCATCCTTTTCATTTCAAGAGAACATATTATTTATGCTGTTAACCAGAACATCTTTTTAAATGAACATTATATGATGTGGATAATCTATAGCAACTATTCTTGATGTTCTCGTCATGAGAGATTTCTAAAGCATTTTCTTGCAGGGGTCAAGATAATCAGTGTTAGGTTATCCCCTGAATACCATTATAGACATTAACAGAATAAATTACATCGGCTATATTGCATCCGTATTGAAATATAGCCGATGCTGGGTGCGCGTGGCTGACCGAATGGTCAAGTCCGGAAACGCTGGAAGCCGGTGCTTTTGCCGAACATGAAAGTTGTCCACGGTGGTTTGATTTGTTTTGCAACACAATCTCTGCCGATCAATGCGGGTGTATCATCCATTCCGCTCAGTGCGATTTAACATCAATTGAGATGAGTTTACATTGGACAAAATCCGTGCGACCATGCGCCGAAGCCATAGGCTACGTCCCTAAGCCCAGACCGTTTCTTATCAATCACCGTCTATCCTTTGCACCTTTACAATCCGATGCCCCCGAACCATATCCATCCGTGGTCTCTGATTCCATGGTTTTCCCCTTGAAAGTTAAAACATAAACGAAGTCTTGATTGCCACAATTATACGACCATTTTTCTACAAGCTGTGTTTCTTCGGTATATTGCCCAGCAATAATGTCTCGTCCATGCTGATTACCGCTGTATGTGCCGTGCGTTTCTTTTTTTACAACTTCTTTATAGGTTGGCTCACCGCATTTCATAAGGACTTTTCCCATGGCATCACCTCTTGTGACAACGTCGTCACCACAACGGAAGGCGTAACAATTATTGTTTGTTAAAATAACAACGAAAATAGAAATAAAAAAAACGTAAGCCATTCTTTGCATCGCATTTTCCCTTATTGTTGATTTTGTGAAAATGATTTATCCAGTTTTCTTTTGCCGCCTAAAAAATCCCTTCTTCGTTCAGGCCATGCAAAGCGCGTAATTCGGATGCGTGGCATGTTCGACAAATTCATCCCGGATGTCGCCGTCTTCTCTGACAATACCGCCTCGGCTGACATACGGATTATCAGTGCCCTTGATTTGTATGTCAGCATCAACAGGCACCAGGGCATCAGGAGATCATCTATTCAATATGCAGGATTGTTTTGCACCCGTCCCGTTTGAGTGTGATCCGGGTATCTTGACAGCGCGCTACGGGGTGATAAACCCATGAGTTATAGCTATCGCAGTCAATTAAGCTGGTGTAAACACTGTCCCAGCACACGCCTTTGTTCTGCCAATCGTCATTGGAGATGGATTCTTCCCTTCCCGGAGGAAGGCAATAGCCGGAAAACAAGAGATATTGCCCACCGCCTGCCATTACCTCCGCCGTCACGACTTTCACGTAAACGCAACCCTTATCCATGCCATTTTTAACGCTAATTTTGTACGCATGTGACGGAAGGCTGAAACAAACAAACAGCATCATGAGAAAAAGTGATAACAACCAAGTTTTCATTTTCATATTCTATCCTCCAATCCTTAATAATCAGTTTATTGGGGCTGATCATGGCGCGTATGATATTCAATGTAATATCAGAGGTCAAGGCAATCTTTGGAAACTGATCAAACACATTTCTTGACAATACATTGACGATAGAAAAAAGAAGGATTCTCAATTTGCAATAGGTTTTGATGAAGGATATGAGCAGTTTAAAATCGGCGTTATACTGCGTCAAGCCAGAGAAGATGCTGGAATAACACAGGAAGAACTGGCATCACGTCTCAAAACAAAAAAGACCGCCATTTCCCGAATAGAAAATCATGCCGAAGACATCAAGCTGTCCACTTTAGAGCGCGTCGCCAGCGCACTCGGGAAAAGATTACAGATTCATATCGCATAACAGTTATTCCGCGTTACCTTCCTGCGTTCCGCTTTGCCGTTACGACCGGCTGGCAACGAAACTTTAAACCCAAGGCGGTGTATCCCATGCCTCTGCCAACGTTGCCCGGAAAAGCTCATCCAGTTTGCCGCTCTCGATCGGACGCTTCTGATGAATGACGCTGTTCTTTTCCCAGCGTTCCAGCTCCGCCTCGATAAAATGGCTCAAGGCCTCAATGCGCGGTCCCCGGTCCAGTTCCGCTCCGGCGCGCTTGGCCGCAAGAAGCCGGGCGATCTCATTTGCGACCGGCGGTTCCAAGGTCAGCTTACTTGCCAGGATGTTGAAATCCGTCGGAACAATGCCCCATTCCCGTTCAATCCAGTTCATCGCCAGAATGGCCTCGCCAACAGATCCCGGCCGCTGATATCCAATTCATCCTGAACCGGACGCTCGATGACGTCGCGTTGGACGTCGATGGACAGGTGCCATTCCACGGGGCGGACATACAAAAAGCGGACATCATAATCGCTGTCGGCGGATGGAAATCCCCAGGCCCGGCTGCCGGATTCGCAGGCATAAACGATCCGAACGTTTTCGATGGCTTCGATATCACTAAGCTGGGCGAGGATTTGTGATTTCACCGTTGCGCTGCTTTTTCCTGGTCAAATGGTAATTTCTTTCAATACTTCCGGACGTAAATCAGCGATTCTGATCAGTGTTTTTGCCGCCCGGGACGGTTCGCGCCGCCCCTGTTCCCACTGTTCCAGTGTTCGTTTCGATACGCCCATCAATGCGGCAAACTGGCTTTGGGAAAGTCCCGTCTTGATGCGCGCCTTGGCGACTTCCGTTTTCGGCTCGACGACAACCCGCCTCCCGCCTCCGGCCTTGATTTCGTCGATGCCGTCCAATACTTCCCGCCAGACGTCCCGCTTTGCCTCGTGACGTTCAAGATCACTGCCGGACAACTTACGACCTTTCATATCAAAACCTCTCTTTCATCGCCCTGACAATATGCGCCGGCATGTTGTGTTCTCGGCTTTTATTCTCGATGAATATTCTGCTGTGATTACGTTTGTGCGTGGTTTTTTTCATCCCTCGTTCCCACGCCTTCAGCGATA
>CAYVFA010000062.1:0-2821 GCA_964450075.1 uncultured Smithella sp. | reverse complement strand
TGATTACGTTTGTGCGTGGTTTTTTTCATCCCTCGTTCCCACGCCTTCAGCGATAAAGGTTAGGACCAGGGTATTGAGGCTGACGCCCTCCTGTCTGGCAAGCGCGGCAAGTTTGGCATGAAGCGTTTTCGGCACGCGCTGGACAAACTTGCCGGACATGGGCTGCTCTGTTTCCGGGGCGCGATATGCGGGCTTGGGAATTTCCCTGCCCATATCCGCTTGTGCGGAAACCCAGCCCAGAAATGCGTCCCTGCCGTTCTGAATCGCCTCTTCGATCGTTTCCCCGTCGGACATGCAACCGGGGAGATCGGGAAAGGAGATCAGAAAACCGCCGCCCTCTGCAGGAGAAAGAGGACTGATGATATGGGTGTAGGACTCAAAGGGATAGGGAGCCGTGACAGCCTTGATTTCTTTGATGCTCATTTTTCCAACTCCTTCACTGCGTCAATGAGATCGATAAATTGTTTAACATACACCGGTTTAATTGGCCTGTGCGCCGGAACTGATGGGTGAAAAGACACCTTGGGATGCGAGAAGATGTAATGACTTCCGCCGTGGCTTCTCACTTCGATACCGTACTTATCGGCAATACTGACCAAGGTATCGATCTGCCAGTCGCGGGGGTTGTTCCTCATCTTGGCAATCAGTTTATCGGCGCCGCTCATGGCATGTATGATACTAAATGTAATATCATAGATCAAGAATATTTTTTGATGACTTCCCGCTTGTTATTCGCCATACAGTATCTTAAAATACCGTCAAAGGAGGTTCATGATGAACATCTTTGAGTCTTTTCTTGCCGCCTTAGTCCTCATACCGGTGATCGTTTTGGGATTTATCCTCGATTCCTGGATCGGCCTCGTCATAGGGTTTATCCTCATCCTGGCCGCAATCGAGGCGCTCCTGAATGCCGCCGTCATGATGCTTTGTCTTTTCCGTTCATTGTCCGGCGCTTGATCCGGTCAACATTAAAAGTGAATATGTTCCTTTGTTTATAGCGGCCAGTGGTAACAGTACCAACAATGCGGATGGTACTGTGTTTGGGGATCGTTTTGAGATCAGGGCGATTGGTTTTCAAAAAAAAGAATAAAGCGGCTGCCATGTCCCCGCACGGACATGCGCCCCTACGCCTGCCTTTAGGGTGTGCAGCCCTGGGCAGGCCAGTTGGAAAATCCATATCAGAATTCTATGGGATTGCAAATGAAAAGAGAGCGGCGGTTTCTCCCTCCTCATGATCGCGCCTCCCGCGTCGCCCGTGCTTGGTTCAAGGTCAGGAGACGGCGGAGAATTTCACTGTCTGCGGTCTCAGGGGTGTAGTCCGTCCAGCCATAGGCGGCGGCGACGGCTTTGTCCAATTGCTCTTGACGAAGCGTCAGGCCGGCGGGCTTTTCGTTGTAGAGGTTGGTCAGCGTGCGCTTCTTCCAGGCTGCTGCGTGTTCCGGTTTAGGGACTGGCCGTGGCGGAAGTCCGGCGTTTTGCTCTTCAGGCGTGATTTCCCAGTCCAGCCAGCCCTCGGGGTTGAGCCACTTCTCCCGCCAACCCGTAAGCTCCTCGGCAGCGGCGGCGATGGCGGCAAACGGTTCGCCTTCGGGAGCGGTCTTGACCTTGAGGTCGAATCCGGGCGGGAAGGGGAAGGTTTCAAAGCAAAGGCTGGAATTATAAACGGGATCGTTGCCGACGCCCAAACGGCCTCCATTTTCAATCGCCCATAGGCAGTGGATACGCGAGGAGAGGATCCCCAGGGTAGCATCGTCCTTGCGGGGGATGACGATCAGCTTGTGCTCGGGCGCCACGGCCACGGGAAATTTGACAAAGAAACGGTGCTTGGCCGTTTCCGGTGTGGCGATGTAGTGGGTCAGACCGGAGAGCGAGGCGCGCAATGCCGGACGCTTTTCACCGTGCTGCCACCATTTTTCCGCCCGGGCCGCACGATTGTTGTTGATCCGTATCGGTTTGACCTTGTTCTCCACATAGGCAAAGGGGGCGAGGTAGTCGGCTGCCGCTGCCAGATCCAGCGCGGCGAAATCCACCACCCAGTTGCCTGCCCAGCGCCGGGTGATGTCGGAGCCGTTGTAGATGGGCCGCACCACGTCGCTGTTGGGGCGGCCGTTGGGGTTGCCCGCCTCCTTGAGCCACTTCAGGGCCGTGGCTGTGTCCACCTTGAAGGGTCCGGCCAGACAGACGCCGAAGAAGGAACGTCCCTTGTTGGCGGGGAGCGGTTGTGCTTGTGTGAGGTCTGAGGCTGCCTGCCCCGGCTTGTTCCCGGTCAGATCGGCATGGATTGCGGCCACTGGTTTTCCGTCAAGCCGGGCATCGCCGCTTCCGTTGCCGAAGCAGACCAGGCTGACACGCACCGCCGCCCCCTCGTTAACCCAATCCTCATCCGACCAGGCTTCAAAGACGCGGGTGGTGGCCAGGATGCGCTCCAGAACGGCGCGGTTGCGCTTTTGACGAATCGAGTTGGTGGCGACCAAGCCAGCCGCTGTTGCCTTGCCCGCTTCGATCTGCGCCCGGGCCTTCTCGAACCAGTAGGTCACCAGGTCGGCGCCGCCGGGGACGCGGCCTTCGTAACGCCGCCGCAGCCTTTCGACGTAGGCGTCGCCTAATTCGCCGCGCATCATCTTGTCGCCCAGGAAGGGCGGATTGCCGATGATTACGTCCGCTTCCGGCCATGTCGTTTCGCTGCCGTCGGGGTTGAGCAGGGCGTCGCAGTGCTCGATTCCGTCCAGGGGGCGCAGGATGGGGTCGCGGGCGATCTCCCGGCCGTTGCGGCGGCACCACTGGATGTCACCGATCCAGACGGTGACGCGGGCGAGTTCAG
>CAYVFA010000061.1:0-13236 GCA_964450075.1 uncultured Smithella sp. | reverse complement strand
TTTTACCGCGTGGCCACGATCGCCTCCAAAGGCGGACTCGTCATCCTGGCCGGTACGCTGAAAGATTACGGGTATCCGGTCGCCTCGGCGTGGTCGATCACCTTTATCGTCATCGCCGCTGTTTTTCTGGCCCTCTGTCTTTATCATTTTTTTGTTCTGCCCATGCCCTCCGCCGATCACAGCGCGTCTTTGGACAAAGGCAGAGGCGTTGTGTCCGAATATTTCCGGATCATCACCCTGTTTTTCCGGCGCAAGGATATTATTCTCATCATCTGCTTCTTTTTGTTTTATCGTTTTGCCGAAGCGCAACTGGTCAAGATGGTCGCCCCTTTCCTGCTGGATGCGCGAGAAAAAGGCGGACTGGGCTTGTCCACCGCCGAGGTCGGCTGGATCTACGGCACCGTGGGCGTCGTCGCGCTGATGCTGGGCGGCCTGCTGGGCGGCTATGTCATTTATCGAAACGGCTTGAAATTCTGGCTGTGGCCGATGGTGATCATCATGCATGTCCCGGATTTGATTTTTGTGTATCTGTCGCACGCGCAACCGGATAATCTGTGGCTGATTGGTTCCGCCGTTGCAGCGGAGCAATTCGGCTACGGCTTCGGCTTTACCGCTTACACGATGTACATGATCATGGTTTCGCAGGGCGAATATAAAACTGTCTTTTATGCCATCGGCACGGGCATTATGGCGCTGGGCATGATGTTCCCCGCGATGTCCAGCGGCTGGATTCAGGAAAAGCTGGGCTATATCAATTTTTATTACTGGATTTTGTTCACAACGATCCCCGGCTTCATTGTCACGGCGCTGGTAAAAATCGATCCGGAGTACGGGAAAAAGACAGGCTGAACGTGAGGGAAGAAGTGAAACTAACCCGAGAAGAGCTATTGATTATTTTAGAGGAAGGTGAAGGTTACCGCACGGAGTTTAAAGAACGGCTGACTGCCAATCTCGACCGCGAAATGGTGGCATTTGCCAACGCTTCCGGCGGAAGGCTTTTCCTGGGGATATCGGATGATGGTAAAATATCGGGTATAGCGATTGACAATAAAGTTAAAAGTCAGGTACAGGACATCGCCAATAATTGCGACCCTGCCATAAAGATTAAAATTGAAGCATACAAAAACATCCTTATTATTCACGTCAGGGAAGGCGCAGATAAGCCTTACCGTTGCGCAAGCGGCTTTTATACCCGCACGGGGCCAAACTCGCAGAAGCTAAGCCGTGATCAGATTGTCAACTTCATTCAAGCGGAAGGAAAAATCCGTTACGACGAACTGATTAAAAGAAACTTTACTTCCAAAGAGATTGATTCAGACAAACTCAAAAGATTTCTTGAATTATCCCATATTTCTCCAGTTTTGGACAAACCGCTTTTGTATAAAAATCTGGGAATTGGCGAGATTCAAGAGGGCACAGTGCTTTTCAATAATTTGGCCGTGCTCTTTTTTGCAAAAAATCTCAATGAAATTTATTACCATACGGTTGTTACCTGTGCGCTTTACAAGGGCCAAGAAAAAGCTACGGTGCTTGATCGGAAAGACTATAATATTGACTTGATATCCAATGTTGATTTGGCCATGAATTTCCTCAAACAATATTTGCCGCTACGGTATGAATTTACCGGAGAGTTGGCGCGCAAAGAGATACCGGAATTGCCTTATGAAGCCCTGCGTGAAGCGCTGATTAACGCCGTTGTTCATCGGGATTACTTTGAGAAGGGCGCAAATGTTATGATGGAAATATTTGACGACCGCATCGAAATCACCAATCCCGGCGGTCTGGTCAAAGGCTTGACGCCGGAAAATTTCGGCAAGGTAAGCATGCTGCGCAATCCGGGTATTGCCAACTTGTTTCAAAGAATAGACTACATTGAAAAAATGGGCACCGGTATTGAACGCATCCGTCTGGCCCTGAAGACGGCAAAAGTTGCTCCGGTGCAATACGAGTTCAACCCGGTTTACATTAAGGCGGTTTTTCTCCGACCCGGAAAATTTAATGAGAAGACTACCCAAGAAACTACCCAAGAAACTACCCAAGAAACTGCCCAAGAAATAATTTTAAAACTGATAAAGAGCAATCCTTCAGTAACGCGAAATGATCTGGCTGATAAAACCGGTCTGAGTCGCGATGGCGTTAAATATCATTTACAGATGCTCAAGAGGCAGGGAATTATCAAACATACGGGTTCGACAAAAAAGGGAAAATGGGAATTGATAGGATGAGCGCTTGCAAAATATTGTTTGACTTTCATTGCAGCCCCACAGTCTGCCGCCATGCTCCTGAACGGAGGGTAGCAATGTTATACCTTTAGATTGTTTCACTTCGTTCACAATGCCAAAAGAAAACAGGGGATAGAAAGGGGTTATATGCCAAGTAAATATGCCAGGAACTTTACAAAACAAGGTTACGCAATGCATTACCGGAAAGGCATTGAGGGCATTCCCTTCAAAAATTGCGTTTACCAATTCAAGATCGAGCTTGCGGAAATATCGCCGTTGATCTGGCGGCGGATACTCGTTCCATCGGATTACAATTTCTGGGATTTGCATGTAGCCCTTCAAGATTCTCTAGGATGGCTTGATTATCATCTTCACCATTTTAGCATGAAGAAAAAACGGAAAAAGACAACAGACGATATTGGCATACCTGATTTCGACGGATTTGATGGCACTCAGGAGATTTTCCCGGGATGGGAAATTCCTATCTTTTCTTATTTCAATGATTTGGGTGCGACTGCGACATACACCTACGATTATGGCGATTCATGGCGGCACAACATTCAGCTCGAAGGATACCTGTTCAAAGAGAAGAACGTCAAATACCCGATTTGTATTGACGGCGAAAGAGCTTGTCCGCCGGAGGATTGTGGCGGTGAGCATGGCTACACCAGGTTGTTGAAGACATTATCTGACCCTAAGGATAAAGATTATGAAACAATGAAAGAATGGGTCGGCAAGGATTGGACTTCTGAAGAGTTTGACAAGAATTCTGTTCGGTTTGATAACCCCTACCAGCGGTGGAAAAAAGCTTTTTTGGAAAAATAATTGATATGGGCCAAACAAACGCATGGACCCGACTATTGCGCAACGGTTTGCGCAATAATCTTGACTTTTATGCAAAGCCCTGCTAAATAGTCGGCCATGAACCGTTACCTTTACGATCCGACAAAGAAAGACCTGAAAAAAAAGATGGTCATTCTGACGGGGCCACGGCAAGTAGGAAAAACATGGCTGGCCCGCGCGCTGATGCCGGAATTCAAGTCACCGCAGTATCTCAATTTTGACAATATCGCCGACGCCGTAATCATTAACAACCAATCATGGCCTGTCAAAAGCGATCTGCTCATTCTGGATGAAATCCATAAAAAACCTCAATGGAAAAAATTCATTAAAGGCGTTTTTGATACGCGCGCTAAAAATCAAGCCATCCTGATCACAGGCAGCGCTAGACTCGACACCTTCCGGCAGGGCGGAGAATCGTTAGCCGGCCGGTATTTCCCCATGCGGCTTAACCCCATTTCTGTCCGCGAACTGAAAGATTCCATCGAACCTGATGAAGCCCTGTCCCTGCTGAACCGGCTGGGCGGTTTTCCGGAACCTTTTTTATCCGGTTCTGAGACGGAATCAAGCCGCTGGCGCAATCAATATTATACCGACCTGATCCGTGAGGACATTTTGGAATTCGGCAGACTGCAGGAAGTTCGTTCGATGAGGCTTTTGCTGGAATTGTTGCGTTCAAGGGTCGGCTCTCCCCTTTCCTACCGGTCGCTTGCGCAGGACCTGCAGATTGCGCCCAATACGGTGCGCCGATATATCGATATTCTGGAAAGTCTTTGTATCGTGTTTACCGTGCGTCCCTTTCATACCAATGTGGCCCGGGCAATTTTAAAAGAGCCCAAACTGTATTTTTACGACAGCGGTTTTGTTCTGGGCGGCGAAGGACGGCAACTGGAAAATACCTGCGCGGTCTGTCTCTTGAAACATGTTCAGTATTTACAGGATATAACCGGCGAGAATATTGAATTAAACTATGTCAAAACCAAAGACGGCAAGGAAGTAGATTTTTCACTGAGCCAAAAAGGCAAAGCGACGCATCTTATTGAAGTGAAGACCTCAGATGATTCTCCTTCAGCGTCACTTTGCATGATGGCCAGGAAACTACCCGAAGCGTCTGCCCTGCAACTGGTTCAAAATCTCCGGCGCGAACAGCAAAAGGACAATATCGCCATTGTCAGCGCCGGCAAATGGCTTGCCCAATTGTCTGCCTGAAACTGTTTTTTACGCTGGTTCAAGGATTTAAGGATAAAGAACAAACATGGCATCAAAATCAATCAAAACCGCCTTCATCCTGGGGGCGGGTTTGGGAACCAGGCTTCGGCCGCTGACCGAAAACACGCCCAAACCGCTATTGCCCATCGGCGGCAGGCCGATGATAACTTATGCGATGGAGCATCTGCGCGCCATCGGTGTAAAGCGGTTTATCATTAATACCCATCACTGCCCTGACAAGTACCAAGAGGCATTTCCGGAGGCCAGTTGGCAGGGGATCCCGATCACCTTCCGCCATGAACCGGTGCTTCTGGACACAGGAGGCGGCATCAAAAATATTGAAGACCTGATTTTGCAGGATGAGCGCATCATCGTTTACAACGGCGACATCATCACCAATCTGCCGCTACGGCCGCTTATGGACAAGCATTTTGACCTCCGGACACAAGTCACGTTGGCGCTTCGCAGCCGGGGCAACCTCCTCAACGTCAATATTGACTCCGAGGGTTTTATCTGCGATATGAGAAACACACTTCAGCGCCCGGGAATCCAGAGCTGCCTTTTTGCCGGAATTTATATTTTGGAAACAACTTTTCTGCGGCAGCTGAGCGCGGGAAAAATTGAATCAATTGTTTTGCCCTTGATTGAAAACATCCGGAACAAGCCCTGCTCTATAGGAGGGATTGTCCTTGATGAAGGTTTCTGGTACGATCTGGGAACGATTGAAGAATATAATAAACTGCGGCAGCAAAACTTATGAACAAAGAAATACGAAAATTTTTAAATGATCACCTAAGCGTTGTGGATTTTCAATATGATCCCATCAAAAAGGGTGGCTCCGACCGCAACTTTTATCGCGTTCGCCTGCCTCACGGCCCGACTTTCATCTTCATGGAATACGGAACCGATGTTGAGGAAAATGCCTGCTGGGCGGCCATCAACCGCTTCCTGACCGAAACCGGCATCACAACCCCCAGGATCATCGCTTATGATCAACGTCAGCGATTTTTATTGCTGGAAGATCTGGGCGAAATTGATTTATATTCACTGCGCACGCTGCCCTGGCATAAACGGCGTCCCTATTACTTAAGCGCGCTGTCGGAAATTCACAGGCTCCATCGTCACGCGCTTGCGGACTTACCGGCTGATTTGAAACTGACAAGGGCATATGACCGCTCGCTCTACCTGTGGGAGCAAAACTACTTCAAGGAAAATTTTGTCGAAGCGGTTTGCCAATTGGATTTTTCCGATACCCTGATGCGCGACTGGACCGAAGAATCAGACGCGCTGATCGACCGTCTTCAAAAAGTTTCACTCTGCCTGATCCACCGGGATTTCCAGTCCCAGAATATCATGATTAAGAATGACCGGCCTGTCTTGATTGATTTTCAGGGCATGAGGCCCGGTAATCTCTTTTACGATCTGGGTTCGCTGATTTGCGATCCTTATGTCACATTCAGCACGAATGAAAGAAACGAACTGATTGCCTTTTATTACCGGATCATGGAACCGAATTACAGCCTCGATCAATTCACCGATTATTTCTGGGAAGGCGCCGCCCAAAGACTGATGCAGGCACTGGGCGCTTACGGTTTTCTGGGACTCAAAAAAAACAAACCGGCTTTTCTCCAGCACACGGCGGGCGGCATTAAGAATCTGGTCACCGCCACCGCCAACGCCGGCACCCTGCCGGTTTTAAATGAACTGTCCAAAAGGTGCCAAAACAGCCTTTCATCAACAAGCAGCGGGGTGCTTCTCAATTCAAGCTCACCCGATATTTTCGTCAACACTAAAACAAATTAAAAAATCAAGGAGGACTGTATGAAACGTATCATGATTGTATTGGTGCTTTGTTTAGCAATGGCTTCGGTTGCTTATGGACAGCTATTGGATGATGTTAAATCTGCTGCAAAAGACAAGGCGACCACTGTGGCCAAGGACACCGCCACCAAAATTGTGGATGACAGTGCGATTACGGCAGAAGTAAAGGCGAACATATTAGCGGAGGAATCCCTGAAGGATTCAAAAATAAAAGTGAGCACAAAAAATGGCGTGGTGAGCATGAAGGGGACCGCAAAGACAAAAGAAGCAAAAGAAGCGGCTGCCAGTATTGCAACAGCAGTAAAAGGTGTCAAATCCGTCAATAATAAGATTACGATTGAAAAACCTGCCAAACAAGTTAAGAAAACCAAAAAGTAATTAAAAGAATTTCTTTTTTCAAGGGGTCGTTTCTTTGCCATGTAAAGGAACGGCCCCTTCTTTCCTTCGTCAATACCCTGTCACGCAAGGACAAGTGATGAAGCCTTGCCTTTGTGCCTGATAAAGGCGTTGCACTGACCCCTCCAATATGCTAAGCAAATCGCTCATTAATATCATCCGGGAGCATACCATACCTATGAAATACGAACCGATCGCCATCGAAGAAAAATGGCAAAAGAAGTGGGAAGAAGAAAAAGCCTTTAAAGTCATCGAAGATCCGCAAAAGAAAAAATACTACCTGTTGGAAATGTTTCCCTATCCTTCCGGTAAAATTCATATCGGACACGTCCGTAATTACACGATTGGCGACGTGGTTGCCCGCTACAAGCACATGAAAGGGTTCAACGTCCTGCATCCGATCGGCTGGGATGCCTTCGGTATGCCCGCGGAAAACGCCGCCATCGAACATAATATTCACCCCTCCAAGTGGACACACGAAAACATCAGCCACATGAAAAAGCAGCTCATGCGCATGGGCTTCAGCTACGACTGGGACCGTGAACTGGCCACCTGCGAACCGAAATACTACCGATGGGAACAGCTCTTTTTTATCTGGATGTTTGAAAAAGGGCTGGCCTATAAAAAACGCTCCAGCGTTAATTTCTGCACCAAGTGCGATACGGTGCTGGCCAACGAGCAGGTCGAGGGCGGCCTGTGCTGGCGCTGCGGGACGGAAGTTCAGGAAAAAGTACTGGATCAGTGGTTCTTTAAGATCACCGCGTATATCGAAGAATTGCTCGAATACTGCGACAAGCTCCCCGGCTGGCCGGAACGCGTCATGACCATGCAGAAAAACTGGATCGGCAAAAGTTACGGCTGCGAAGTGGATTTTCCCATGGCCGATGCTGAAGGCGCGATCAAGGTTTTCACCACCCGCCAGGACACGCTCTTTGGCGCAACCTTCATGCTGGTGGCCGCCGAACACCCACTGGTCATGCAGCTGGCCAAAGGAAAGCCTTGTGAAAGCGAAGTGCGCTCGTTTGTGGAAAAAGTCAAAAAGCAGGACAAGCTGATGCGGACCTCCGAGTATTATGAAAAAGAAGGCCTGTTTTTGGATTCTTATTGTCTCAATCCGCTCACCGGATGGAAAATGCCAATTTATGCCGCAAACTTTGTGTTAGCCGATTACGGCACCGGATGTGTCATGGCCGTCCCCACGCACGACCAGCGCGACTTTGAATTTGCCAAAAAATTTGATCTGCCATTAATTGTTGTCATTTCACCCAAGGACAGAACGCTGGACCCGGCGACGATGACCGAAGCTTATGTCGATGAAGGGGTTTTGGTCAACTCCGGACAGTTCAACGGGATGGAAAACACCAAGGTCATGGAGGCCATCGCGGATTATCTGACCGCGCAGGGAAAGGGCAAGCGCACGGTTCAATACCGCCTGCGTGACTGGGGCATCTCGCGCCAGCGTTACTGGGGAGCGCCTATCCCCATGATGACTTGCGGCAAATGCGGGATTGTTCCGGTTAAAGAAGAAGACCTGCCGGTTGTGTTGCCTGAAAATGTTGTTTTCAGTACGGAGGGTGGCTCGCCTCTGGCGGCGCTGCCTGAATTTATCAATACAACCTGTCCCAAATGCGGAGGCCCGGCCGTACGCGAAACCGACACGATGGATACGTTTGTGGAATCATCCTGGTATTTCGACCGTTACTGCTCGCCTCACTACGACGTCAAACCCGGCCTTGATCGTAAGGCGCTTAATTACTGGATGCCGGTGGATCAATATATCGGCGGCATCGAGCACGCCATCCTGCATCTGCTCTATTCGCGTTTCTACACCAAGGTGCTGCGCGACTTCGGCGTGATCGGTGTGGACGAACCGTTTACCAATCTGCTGACCCAGGGCATGGTTTGCAAGGAAACGATGAAATGCAAAGAGCATGGCTATCTTTTCCCCGAGCAGGCGGAAGGCGGAAAATGCCATCTCTGCGGCCAGGACGTCATCATCGGTAAAACGGAAAAAATGTCCAAATCCCTCAAGAACGTCATCGACCCGGATTATCTGGTCAAAACCTACGGCGCGGACACGGCACGTATTTTCTGTCTCTTTGCCGCTCCCCCGGAAAAAGATTTGGAATGGAGCGAACAGGGCGTGGACGGATCCTTCCGCTTTCTCAGCCGCCTGTGGCGCATCTTTGATGATTATCTGGAAGACATCAAAACGGTTTCTTCCGCATCCGGAAATATGGCGCTAGGAGGCGACCTCAAAGCGCTGAGAAGAAAGACGCATCAGACCATTCGCAAAGTCACAACGGACATTGAGGACCGCTTCCACTTCAATACCGCCATCAGCGCCGTTATGGAGCTGGTCAACACCCTGTATGCATTGAAACGTCCGGGGAAAGATGACGCCATCGCCCTGTCCGCCATCCGCGAAGCGCTGGAAGCGGCGGTTTTACTTTTGGCGCCCATTGTGCCGCATATGACGGAAGAACTCTGGCAACTGCTGGGACATGAGACATCCGTCGCCTGCGCTTCCTGGCCGGACTTTGATCCCGCCATCGCCAGCGATGAAGAAATGACGATCGTCATTCAAATCAACGGCAAGCTCAGAAGCCGGATGACCGTGCCCGTCGATTGCGACGCCGAGAAAATAAAGGCCG
The DNA here is from genome assembly GCA_964450075.1 of uncultured Smithella sp. Taxonomy (GTDB): domain Bacteria; phylum Desulfobacterota; class Syntrophia; order Syntrophales; family Smithellaceae; genus UBA8904. The sequence continues at coordinate 4,094 of CAYVFA010000061.1, read as the reverse complement.
ACGCACAGACAGATGAAAAAATCATCACCATGCTGAAGGGCGCAAAGATCTTGAAAGTTATTTATGTCCCCAAAAAACTGGTCAATATCGTCGTTGCCCAATAAGGAGATGCCCCATGAAACATCGCACGGGATTTACGCCGATTCAAATTGGACTTTTATGCCTGTCCTGCTTATTGCTGCTTAGCTGCGGTTACGGATTCGCACCGCAGGGTGAATACATCGATCAACGCATCAGAAATGTTTATGTTGATTCTTTCGGCAACAAAACAGGAGAGTCGGAAGTGGAAAATCTCATGCGGACGGCGTTCATTAACCAGATCATCCAGAGCAGACGTTTTAAAGCCGTATCGAGCATTGAACAGGCGGAAGCCATCATCAGCGGCAATATCCTCAATCTCAACACGGCAGCCCTTTCTTACCAAAGCAATATTCTGGCGGCGGAAGAAAGAATGACCGCGACCATGGAAGTCGATTTTCGTGAAAAGGACACCGGCAAGATTATCTGGTCATCACGAAACATCGTTGGAACAGCCGATTACAAGCTGCAAGACGTCAATAATCCGCGACCGGCCAGACGAGAGGCCTTATCCAAACTGGCTCGTGACACGGTCGAAAAGGCTTATAATTTGATGATGTCTGATTTTTAACCCATCCCGGACCTGCAAAACATGAAACCTTCGATTTATCAATGGGGACGTTTTTTCCTCTGGGCTGCTGCGGATGAAAAGCAGGCCGTGGACAGCTGGCCTGCGGACATACAAACATATCCCGAAATACGCAGGTCTTCTTTGTTCTTCAGTCGCCTTTCATACGATTATCTGCTGGCCATGGACTCGACGGCGGGCGTTTCCTGCCAGCCCGGTGCTTTAAAAAAATTGTTTGCCATCACCCGCGATTCGCGTGCCGGTTTAATCTATTCGGACTTCCACTTAAAAACAGGAAAAGAATTTGCCCCGCACCCTTTGAATGATTATCAGCCCGGGTCCATTCGCGAGAATTTCGACTTCGGCCCCTTCTTTATCCTTTCCGTGGCGGCCGTTCAAAACGCTATCAATAAATACGGCCCGTTACCTTCAGATCCGGATAATGCTTTTTATGATTTGCGTTTGAAAATCTCCATTGACCATCCCCTGCTACATGTGCCACAGGTTTTATACACCGTGACTCCCCAAAAGCGGAAAATGGTGAAACAAACCGGGCAGTCAGCAGAGGCGCAATTTGACTATGTCGCCAGGGAAAATGCTCTCCGGCAGAAAAAGCTGGAAAAAATTGCAACCGTTTATCTGAAGCAAATCAACGCACACCTGCCGCCGCGCACCCAAACAGCCAGCCGGGAAGCGGAAGATTTTCAATGGAAGGCCAGCATTGTCATCCCCGTACTCAACCGGGAAAAGACCATCGCCGACGCGCTGGAAAGCGCGCTTTCGCAGAAAACAAATTTCACGTTCAATGTCATCGTCGTGGACAACCGTTCGACCGACGGCACCACCAGCATTTTAAAGCAATTTGCCGCAAAGTATCCCCACGTTCATCACATCATCCCGAAACGGCACGATCTGGGCATTGGCGGCTGCTGGAATGAAGCGATGGCCTCGCCACTCTGCGGACGCTACGCGATTCAACTGGATTCCGATGATCTCTACAGCTCGCCGGCTACCCTGCAAAAAATCGTCAACAAACTGCGTCAAGGGTCCTACGCGATGGTTGTCGGGTCCTATACGCTGGTCAACGAAAAGCTGAAACCCATCCCGCCGGGCCTTATCGATCACCGGGAATGGACACCCGGAAACGGCCATAACAATCTGCTGCGTGTCAACGGCATGGGCGCGCCGCGTGCTTTCGACACGTCCGCCCTGCGCCCATTCGCTTTTCCCAATGTCAGTTATGGTGAAGATTATGCCATGGCGCTCAGGATATCCCGCGAATACCGCATCGGAAGGATCTATGAAAGCCTTTACCTGTGCCGCCGCTGGTCGGACAATACCGACGCGGGACTTTCCGTTGAAAAGCAAAACCGCAACGACCATTACAAAGACGGCCTGCGAACGATGGAAATTACAGCAAGACAGCAGGTAAATCGCAGGGAAGACGGGCAAGCCGTTCCCGGCCCATCGCCTGCAACAGGTTACATTTTTGCCGAATTTTCGGGGAAAGAGAAATTCGCCTTACCGGCATTGAGCCATGACTTTTTTGAATCGCAAAAGATTAGCTGGCCTGAGCTTTCCGCAGCCTGTCGCGATCTGGCTGCGACGCGAACAAGAACGATTACATGCGGCAACCATAAAGTCACGCTGCAATACAATCCGGCCAGGCAAGCCAGCAGCGGCGCACCTCTGGATAAGGATTCCATAAGAAAACGGCCCTGCTTTCTTTGCGCGGCAAACCAACCCCGCCAGCAGCAAGGCATCTTGTACCGCAACCGCTATCTGATCCTTTGCAATCCCGCGCCGATTTTCGATCACCATTTTACGGTCGTCAGCTCAAACCATGAACCTCAGGATATTGCATCTTCGCTAACTCTCTTTTTGCAGTTGACTCACGACGCCTCACCGGATTATATCGTTTTTTACAACGGCCCGGCCTGCGGAGCATCCGCTCCCGACCACCTGCATTTTCAGATGATTCCCTATGATGCGCTGCCTTTCCTGACGGAATTAACCAGACGACCGATGATCAAAATCGACGCTTTCGTTCGCCTGGCCGCTGTCGCAAATTGCCATCGCACCGCCGTTGTCATGGAATCAAAAAATGCGGCAGCTCTCAAGAAACATTTCCTGCACTTTTTAAAAACCACTCAAACCATTCTTTCATCAAACGACGAACCGCTGATGAATGTTTTTTGCTTATACGAAAAGGGTCACTGGCAGGTCATCAGCTTTCTTCGCCGGAAACATCGCCCTGCCGCCTATTTTGCCTCGGGCGACCAAAGGATCTTTGTCTCGCCCGGAGCCATTGATATGGCGGGCGTCATCATTACGCCAAGGCTTGCGGACTTTGAAAATCTCGATGGCGACAGCGTGGAGAGCATTTACCGGGAGGTCTCGATGGACGAAGAAACACTTAATAAAATAATGCGGAGTTTAATTCCATGACCACAGAAGAAATAATTATCGACAGCGCCATGAGTTTTACCGAAGCCATTGAAGGCAGTACCGCGCCACTTGCAATCATCGATTCCTTATCCATGATTGACGTGACCTACTATTCTTTCGACGGTCTTCGTCACCAGGGACAGCTGATTGTGGAGGCAAGACTGGAAGACGACATTTACGAAATATTTCAGTTAATCGAAAAATTGAAGTTTCCCGTCGGCAAGGTCATCCCTATTGTTGCCTACGGTTGGGAGGATGGTGTTTCGATGGCCGACAACAATTCTTCCGGCTTCAACTTCCGGGTGATCGAGGGAACCAACAAACTATCCCTGCACGCTTTCGGACGCGCCGTGGATATCAACCCCGTTCAAAATCCAGTGATCTATCCGGCCGGCCTGATCGCGCCCGAAGGCGCCGTGTATCGTCCTAAAAACAACGGCGCGTTCATTGCAGGCCATCCGGTCGTACAGGAATTTATCAAGCGCGGCTGGCACTGGGGCGGAAATTTCGAGCAGCCGAAGGATTATCATCATTTCGAGAAAACGTAATCCTCAGTCGTGCTGAGGGTAGATCAGTTTGTCCGTGTCAAAACCCAGCGTCGCCGCCCGGGTTGTCAGAAGCTTCTTTGTCTCTTCAGGCAGACGCGGGCTTCTGGCTAGAATCCACAGATAGGATTTGTCCGGGCCACACACCAGCGCGTAAGTGTAATTTTGTTTATCCAGTTCGAGAATAATATAGGACCCGTAAAACGGGCCGAAAAAGGAAACTTTCAAAAAACCCTGATCAGACCGGCTTACAAAATACGCCCGCCCCTCGGCTTCTTTCCATTTGCCTTCCGTTTCCAGGTATCCCCGGTTGATTACCCGGACACCGCCATCCGGCCTCAAGCTGTATTCAGCCGACACGCGGCTCAGTCCCCGTTCAAAAGAATGATCCAGCCTTGCAATTTCGTACCACTTGCCCAGGTAGCGTTCCACCTGGAATTGATCAACCGGCCCTA
>CAYVFA010000060.1:0-13325 GCA_964450075.1 uncultured Smithella sp. | reverse complement strand
GGATCTTCTTCCGTCAGGCGGTGGATGGACGAGGCGATCTTGTCTTCGTCGCCTCTGGATTTCGGCTCAACTGCAAAAGACATGATCGGTGGCGGAACCGCAACTTTGGCATAGATGATTGGGGATTTTTCGTTGCACAAGGTATCGCCGGTGACGGTTTCTTTTAACTTGGCGACACCCGCAATATCACCCGGAACCAGCACTTCCGCCTGCTTCTGATTTTTGCCTTCCAGAAAGAAAATGTGGCCGAATTTTTCCGTAATTTTTCTCGAAGAGTTATAGACGGCGGTATCCGAATTAAGCTTGCCTGAATAAACCCGGAACAAGGTCAGACGACCCGCGTAGGGATCGGCAATGGTCTTGAAGACGATGGCCGAGAAGGCTTCATCTTCCGAGGGTTTTCTTTCTTCCGTGTTGTCCGTGCCCGGTTTTGTTCCTTTGACGGGGCCGCGGTCAACAGGTGATGCAAAAGAACTGACGGCCAGATCCATCAGCAGGGTGACGCCGATGCCTTTGACGGCAGAGCCGCAAATGACCGGGATAACGCTTCCCGATACGACGCCTTTTCTCAAACCGGACTTGATTTCTTCAGCGGAAAGTTCGCCGGCTTCCAGATACTTGTTCATCAGTTCTTCGTCGGCTTCCGCGATGTCTTCGACCATGGAGCTATGCATCAGATTGGCTTCATCCATCAAGTCCGCTGGAATGTCAGATGCCTTGCCTGCGCCTTTATTGTCTGAAAATGTATAAGCTTTCATGGCAATCAAATCGACAATGCCCTGAAACTTATCTTCCGAGCCGATAGGCAGGCAAACGGGGGTTGTTTTCTTTTTGAGCTTTGTTTTGATGCTTTCCAGCACCTTGTTGAAATCCGCGCGTTCACGATCCATACGATTAATGAAAATCATGCGGGGAAGCGAATATTCATCGGCCATTTCCCAGACTTTCTGTGTCTGGAATTCCACGCCGCCGACCGAATCGATAACGACGACGGTATTGTCCACGATGCTTAATGAACATTTAATGTCAAAGGTGAAATTCGAGTCGCCCGGGGTATCCACAATATTGATTTTATGCTTATCCCATTCGACAAAATTAGCCGCAGAGGAAATGGAAACATGCTTTTTCTGTTCTTCCGGTTCGTAGTCCATGGTAGAAGAACCGTCGTCAACGCGGCCCAGCCGTTCATTTTTGCCGGAAACAAACAGTAGGGATTCACAAAGGGAGGTTTTACCTGTACCGCCGTGGCCGATGACGGCAAAATTTCTGAGCGTTTTGGATTCGTACTTTGCCATGAAAACTCCTTTCAATATCTCAACAAGATCGTCAAAAGATCTGATGAAACAGGTCATTCAGAATGCGGGGATGTTTAGCCTATCCGGCAACTAAAATCAAGATAATTTTCAACTTCTGACGATTTCCAAGCCTTCTTGATTGCGATACTGTCAGATTGCGAACCAGCCTGCAGGCGTTCATCTTTTCAATAGATTTTTTTCACCCTGTTTCATGGGGTAAAAGACTGCAAAAACGCAAAGAAACAATGCAAAAGTGAAGGAAAGGATAAACCAGATCATTTGAGGAAAAGAAAAGGCATGATTGTGCACTCTGGACATAAAGATTCTGTAAACCGGCCCCGCCTCAAGCATGATGACCGTAGCAATCAAACCAAAACTAAGCAGCATAAAAAGAACGCCACCGAAACTGGTGGCCGACATGGCCGGATTTTCTGATTTGAAATCCGGATAACAGGCGCCAAGTCCTACGGCCAGCGCCACGACGGCGGGAACGAGACAAAAGATTGTCAGAACGGATAAAAACATCATAAAGGGCGTAACGCCCAGAAGGATGTTGGATACGACAATCAGGATTTCCGACAGAATCAGCAGCGGAATGTAGTAAATAAAAAACTTGATCCAGAGAAAGGTTTTAATGGAAACGGGCGCGGATTGAATAATCCAGAAAGCTTCTCCTTCCATGCTGACGGCCGGAAAAACAAAACGGGCGGCGATGGCCGAAAGCACAAAAGCGGCCAGTCCCACATTGAGAAAAGAAAAGACATTTTGCAGATAGACCGTTTTAATGGGTGAGCGATCCAGCGGCAGGACGGAGAAATTATACAGGTAAACAACGATCAGCGCGCAAATCAGGAATAATTGCGGCCATTGCGTGGAATCGCGAAAGAAAGAACGAATCTCCTTCACGGCGAAAGCTTTCGCCGGGCGCGAAAGAAAATTTAACAGCCCCTCCCAATTGTGTCCACGATAATTAACCGGCGCAAAAAGTCGTTTAGCTGTTGTTTGAGCGCGTGAGAAACCGCGAAAATACAGGGAGGCGGCGGCAATTTCGTTAAAAAAGATCAGGGATAGAAAGCAACTGGCCGAAAGCGCCAGATTAAATAACGACGGTCCCCATTCACTTTTTATGGCGAAACGCACGGCATCCGTTACCCAGGTGGTGGGCAGATAAGGCATATTGAGCGCCTGCATAGAATTCAAATAAAGAACAACCGAGGCAAAACTATCCGGATTGACAAGCTGTTCGGGCCGGATCATTCTTAAAACAATGATGAGCAGTATCGACAGTCCGACGCCCAGGATAACAAAAAGAGTGCGAATCTTTCCAGCGGGAAGCAGGACAGCGCCCAGCAAAACAATCAGGCTGCTGATCGCCGTGGCGATCAGGCACATGGAGATAATAGCCCCGAAGGCAATCAGATAAAAACCGATACCGGCTTTATAAACCAGGCCGTATGATAAAAAAACGGGAAGGCTGAAGGCCACGACCATCCAGGACGAATCAACAGCGCTGGAAAGCCAGCGTGCAAGAAAAATGTCCCGGATCGCTACCGGCAGGGAATGCATTAAAGATAAATCACGGCTTAAATAAAGGTGCGAAAGGCTGTTGATAATGCTGCTGAAAAGTAAAAGGGTGAAGAAGGTGATGATCATCATGGAAAGAAGTTTCATGGCCAGAATGTCGCCGAAATCCTGAACACTTTGAAAATAGGTTAAAACGCGGTAAAAAATTAAAAAAGAGCCGATCCAGAAAATCAACCCGATTGCGGAAAACAGCAACAAACGCAGCCGGTGATTGTTTGGCGCACCTTCCTTCAATCCATTGCGGGTGGAAAGCAGGCGCGGTCTCAATAATGTCCATACGGTGCTATTCATGGTTTCAGGCTTCCCGAACTAACGTTAAAAATACTTCTTCCAGTCTCGCTTCGCCGGTTTTTGCGGCCGTGTTCAATTCGGCAACGGTGCCCTGCGCCAGAAGCGTTCCTTTGTGGATGACGCCGATTCGGTCGCACAGGTCTTCGGCAAGGCTCAACGTATGCGTCGAAACAAAAACAGTGACATTTTGCGCTGCCAGTTCCTTCAGAATATCCCTGACCATGCGCACAGCCTGAGGGTCAAGGCCGACCATAGGTTCGTCTATGACCAGCACTTTGGGATCATGGAGCAACGCCGCGGCGATAATCAGTCTTTGCTTCATCCCATGTGAATAGGCCTCAATGATTTCGTTGGCCCACTCCCATAGAGCGAATTGCTTTAAAAGTTCTTCCGATCTGCGGGCAAGAATCCTGGTTTCCACATTGTATAAATCAGCAATAAATTTAAGAAATTCCATGCCGGTGAGTTTTTCGTACAAAAAGGGTCTGTCCGGCACAAATCCGATGATCTTTTTGGCGGCCACCGGGTCTTTTTTTAAATCGATGCCGGAAATCGTGATCTTTCCGGCTGTTGGTTCGATAATACCGCCCATCATGCGAATCGTTGTGGTTTTGCCTGCGCCGTTGGGTCCGATGAAGCCATAAATTTCTCCGGTTGCCACATCCAGGCTCAAATCATTGACGGCCAGCGTGGTTCCGTAATCTTTGGACAGGTTTGTAAGTTCAATCATTTTTTGTAGAGAGGACCTCCAATTTAATTTTGCCCATGACGCCCAGCAAATCCAGTTGTTCACCGCCTTCGCCGCGCACCAGGCGAATATGTGTGACATCTGCGGGAATCTGGTTGAAGACAGCGTCCGCAGTAACCCATTGCCCAATATAGGCCAGATTCCAGGCATGATAGTAAAAACGGCCGTTGAGATAAACAAGCCCGTTTTCAATCTGTGCGGGAACCCCTGCCGAACGCAACAGCGCGGCGGTTAAAACCGCGTGTTCGTTGCAATCGCCTGTTTTGTTTTTTAAAACTTCCAGTGCGTTGGGCACGGACAGTACCGGCTTCTTTTCTATGGTCCGGTAAACCCAGTGAACGATTTTTTGAAGCTTGATTTGCGGACTGTCTGCAGGACGAATTATTTTTTCCACCTGTGATTTCATTTCCGGAGCATTGGATTGAACAAGCGGTGAAGGTTGTAAATACTTCAGATAGGCTGCGGGTATGCTTTGTGATGCGATATCCGGAATTTTCTCTCGCGTAACGGTTAAAATGTTCTGATGGAAAATTTGTCGTCCGCCTTGAAGGAGAAGGGGCAGATTACGAATACCGTCAATTTTGATTTTAATCTCCGTTAATTTTGACGGCTCAGCGATGTTTTGATTGGAGGAAATCGAAGCGACTTGCGTGAAATCAACACCTTCCCTGGAAGTAAATCCTTCCTTGGCTTGACTGGCACTGACCTTTTCCATGGAAAGCCCCAGCATTCCCGTTTCTTTTAATACTTCACCGTCTTTGGCCAGCCAGGCACAATTTTTTGCGCCCATAAAATCGGCGCAGAATTTTTGTGTCAGGATGCGTTTCCCCATAATCGGGATAATTTCATCGGCCTGGCGTGTAACGGATATTTTGCGCAGAGCCAGCGTGGAAGGATCAAAAATGCTGAAATCGCGGGTTTTATCTTTTTCCAGACCTCCGCGAAAGGCGGCCTCATAAATATTACCGCTGATATGGGGAATGTCCTTGAATGGAATAATTGTTTTTTGCTCTGTACCCGGCAGACCGGTATATAAAATGAGTTTATCTCTACCGGCGTAGCCGCGGGCTGTAAAACGAAATAAACTGGAATTGAGTTCAAACTTGAAAGAAGAGAAAGTCATGTCGGGATTCAGCTCTGTTTCTGTCGAGACATTAAGCGCTTGCACGACACCCAGGGTATTGATCTGCATCGTGACCCATTCTTCCGTCTGGAAACGGCCATTGTCCAATGTGTTGAATTTACGATGAATGACGCCTATTTTCTGCTTGTTTTGATAAATATTCATCCAGGATTCGGGAGAACGTGAAATTTCAACCCTTGGACTGACTGGATTATCTGTCGTATTTTTCTTAAAGACATCCAGGCGCACGGCCAGTAATACAAGAAAAACAAGAGTGATTACAATGCCCCAGATGATATTCCCTTTTAATTTTGCCATGTTTAATATTCTTTCCGTCGTATGAAAGCGAACGAATATGACAATGAATTATATCGGCAGGAACGATTATGGTCAACACATAGTATTAAAAATAAGATTTCATTAAAACATTAGCTTGACAAAGCACGGCTAAAAATATAAAAGGCCAAATTCTTATTACTAAGGCTCGATTACGGTGGATCCCCCATCTGGCAGAGACTCTTCCAAATGCGGGGGTTTTTTTTATAGTGAAACTCCAATGCCGTAAGCGAAGCGAGTAGGGGTAGTGAAACCCGAGCTATTATTCAGGAGAGGAAAGAATCATGAAGTTTGACGATCAGAAAATACGCAATATTGGAATCAGTGCGCATATCGATTCCGGTAAAACCACGCTGAGCGAACGCATTCTTTTTTACACAAAAAGAATTCACGCCATTCATGACGTGAAAGGCAAAGATGGCGTCGGCGCCACGATGGATTCTATGGAATTGGAAAAAGAAAGAGGCATTACCATTGCGTCTGCAGCAACCTATTGCGAATGGAAAGGGTATGAAGTTAATATCATCGATACGCCGGGTCACGTCGATTTTACGATTGAAGTAGAAAGATCCCTCCGTGTTCTGGACGGTGCGATTCTTGTTTTATGTTCCGTGGGCGGTGTTCAGTCTCAGTCCATTACCGTTGATCATCAGATGAAGCGCTACAAAGTTCCTTGCATCGCGTTTATTAATAAATGTGATCGCAGCGGCGCCAATCCTTTTCGCGTCATCGAGCAATTGCGCTCCAAACTGGGGCATAACGCCGTTGCCATGCAGATTCCCGTCGGATTAGAAACCGAACTAAAGGGTGTGATCGATCTGGTGGCCATGAAAGCGATGTATTTTGACGGTGACAGTGGTGAAGACATCCGCATCGAAGCCATCCCTGAATCCTTACTTCCAGAAGCAACAGCCAAAAGAGAAGAACTGGTTGATGCCGCCTCCCTTTTTTCTGATGAACTGACGGAAGCTATTCTGGAGGAAAAAGAAATTACGCCGGAACTCCTTTACGCGGCAGTCCGCAGAGGAACGTTAAAACGGGAACTCACTCCGGTTTATATGGGGTCGGCCTATAAAAACAAAGCGATTCAGCCTCTGCTGGACGGCGTGACGTATCTTCTGCCCACACCATCAGAAGTGGAAAATATTGCCCTCAACATGGATAATAACGAAGAACCGGTGGTGCTGACCAGCGATTCTGAAAAACCGATTATCGCACTGGCGTTTAAGCTGGAAGACGGTCAGTACGGGCAATTGACTTATATTCGTGTTTACGAAGGGACCGTGGAAAAAGGTTCCACCATCGTCAATGTGCGTAACGGGAAAAAAGTCAAGGTCGGCCGCGTCGTAAGGATGCACGCCGATCAGATGGAAGAAGTCGAATATCTGCGGGCGGGATACATCGGCGCCTTATTTGGTGTTGAATGCTCTTCGGGTGATACGTTTGTGTCCCCGGGCATCAATATGACCATGACCTCCATGTATGTGCCCAAACCGGTTATTTCGCTGGCTATCGTGCCGAAAGATAACAAGTCTCAAATGGCCATGTCCAAGGCGCTGAACCGATTTTCTAAGGAAGATCCGACATTTAAAACGTATGTCGATCATGAAACCAACGAAACCATCATCGAAGGTATGGGCGAGTTGCATCTGGATATTTATGTCGAGAGAATGAAGCGTGAATACGGTGCGGACGTGACCACAGGCAATCCGCGCGTGGCTTATCGTGAAACCATTACCCAGCGGGCGGAGTTCAACTACACGCATAAAAAGCAAACCGGCGGTTCCGGGCAGTTTGGACGTATTGCCGGCTGGATCGAACCGATCAGCGATGCTGAATTTGTTTTTGAAAACAAAATATTCGGTGGTTCGATTCCCACACAGTATATTCCTGCCTGCGAAAAAGGTTTTAAGCAGAGCATGGCCAAAGGGCCCAAACTGGAGTTTCCGATTACAGGTGTGAAAGTCGTTATCAATGATGGCGCCTCCCATGCCGTGGATTCTTCGGATATGGCTTTTCAGGCGGCGGCACGCGGTGCTTTCAAGGAAGCTTATTTGCGGGCCAAGCCGGTGGTTCATGAACCGATTATGAAAGTTGTTGTGGAATCACCAGTGGAATTTCAAGGGGCTGTTATGGGGCTTTTGAATCAACGCCGCGGCATGATTATCGGCTCTCAGGACGAAGGCGTGATGTGCGTGATTGAATCTCATGTGCCGTTGGGCGAAATGTTTGGCTTTTCGACCATCCTGCGTTCAGCCACACAGGGCAAGGCACAGTTTACGATGGAGTTTGCTCTTTATCGTCAGGTGCCACAGTCGATTGCGGAAAAGATTGCCCTGGAAGTTGCTCAAAACAAGAAAACGGCGGCGTAAAAAGGTTCAAGCCACAAGATTCAAGGTGCAAGGTAGCAAAGAAAATGATGGCGGTGGGCAGAGCGTTACGACGGGAAGACAATGTTATCCATTTAACTTATGAGGATAGGATCATGATCAAAAAAGAAATCATTAAACGCAATCCGCTTTTGAATCTTGGATTTGAGAACGAATATATTTTACAAAGCGGCGGTTTTGGCGCCGTGTTGGCTCATGCCGGCGTAGGCAAAACCGCCTTGCTGGTTCAGATGGCGCTTCACGCCATGATGAATGAACAGCCTGTTTTGCATGTCAGTTTAAATGACGCAGTCAGTAAGGTTGATGTCTGGTATCGTGAATTATTTAATGATATGTCGTCAAAATATGATTCTGTGGAAGCCATGGAGTATTGGGAGAGCATTCTCAATTATCGTTTCATTATGACTTTTCGCGTTGAGGGCTTCAGCGTTCCGAAACTGGAAGAAAGACTGACCGATCTGATGCAGCAGAATATTTTCAAGCCCTATGCTGTTATTCTCGACGGTTTAAAGTTTGATGAATCCGGACGCGGTCTGCTTCTTGAACTGAAAGAATTGGCCAAGAAGTATTCCATGCGCATTTGGTTTACGGTGCACACGCACCGTCATGAACCACCCAAGGAAGACGGGCTGCCCCTTTCTTTCCTGCATGTAGAGGATTTATTTGATGTGCTGGTACAGCTGGCAGCCAAAGGTCCGGAAGTCTATATAAAAGCGATCAAAGGTCAGTCGCCCCATGCGAAACAAAATGCGCTGCTGCTGGATCCGGCGACCATGCTGATCAAAGAGTAGCGGCTTTAAATTCATCTGACAAAAAACCCCCGCTGATTTCAGCGGGGGTTTTTTATTCCTTATATGGACGCACGTATGTTAATCACGTAACTTACTCTTTGTAGAGATCTTCCAGTATCTTGCCATATTTTTCCATGACAACCTGACGTTTGAGTTTCATGGTTTGCGTGAGCATGCCATTATCGACAGTGAAATCTTCCAAAATAAACTCAAATTTGCGTGGAATTTCATAGGATCCCACCGATTTCTTGAGATGGTTTTGAACCTCAGCCGTTAACAGGTCCTTGAATTTTTGGCCTGCGGGATTCGTCGGATCGAAAAGATCTTCAGGCTTGACGGACAGGTCCAGTTTTTCGGCCAGATTTTGAAGCAGCTTCATGTCGGGTACAATAAGCCCCACATTGTATTCATGTCCCGCGCCGGTGATAACCGCGTTTAAAATCCAGGGCATAACCTTCATTTCCAGTTCAACGGTATCCGGATGGATGTACTTCCCGTTGGCCAGTTTATATTCTTCCTTGAATCGACCGGTGATGAATAGGAAACCTTCATCATCCAGCCGTCCACGATCCCCGGTGCGCACGCCGCGCATTCCGTTCATCTCGACGATGACTTCTTTGGTTTTTTCCGGTTTGTTGTGGTATCCGATCATGCATTGGGGACCAAAACAAATAATCTCGCCGTCGTCACCGGACTCACCTGTTCGTGACCGGTCAATCACAACTTTTGTTTTATTAATCGGTTTTCCAACCGACCCCAGGCGATTGCCCATTAATGGCGAGTTAACCGTAATGGCCGGAGACGTTTCGCTCAAACCATAGGCGTCATAGGTTGGAATCCCGACATCGATAAAGAACTTGCCAATTTCCACGTTCATCGGGGCACTGCCGGTAATTGCGTTTTGGAGGCGACCGCCAAAACGGGCCCGGATCTTGGCCATGACGACTTTATCCAGAATCTTAAATTTTAAGGTTTCTTTGCCTGTTTCCCGTTTGAGTTTAGCCGCTGCCAACGCTGCTTCAAAGAGCTTCAGTTTTAACCCGCCTTCTTCCCTCATTTTGGCCCAAACCCCATTATAAACCTTATTAAAGATCCGGGGCACGGTGATCATGAAAGTTGGCTGGATCTTCTGCAAATCATCAATCAGGGTATCGACCGACCCCATAATGCCGATGGAACCGCCTCTCATGACGAAACCGTGTAAATCAGCCGTAATGCCGAAGGAGTGTGCCCAGGGAAGCATGGAGATGCACCGGCTCTCTTCCGTTAAATTTAAAAACCAGGCCAGGCCCGCTTTGACATTTTCCGCCAGATTTCCATGAGAAAGAAGAACGCCTTTTGGTTCGCCTGTCGTGCCTGACGTATAAATCAGGACGGCGACATCGGTAGGTTTTGGTTTAAGAGAAGGCACGGGTTTTTCCGACCCTTTTTTCTCTAATGCTGCCATTGTGTTTTCCCCTGAACCTTCAATCAGGAAGATTTGTTTCAGAGTAGGGATTTCGGCGGGAAAATCTTTCACTTTTGCCAGAATTTCAGGTTTTGATACAAACAGAATTTTAACCTCGGCATCTTTGACAATATATTTCCACATCGTGACCAATTCTTTTTCATACATCGGGACGTATGCAGCCCCTAAGCCCTGGGTGGCCATTTCTCCGATCAACCATTCCTTACGGTTATTGGCGATAATGCCGACGGTGTCGCCTGCCTTCACTCCGATGGCTGAAAGCCCCGCCCGCAAATTATTTACACGGGTTGCGATTTGGCTGTAGGTTACCCATTGATACACCCCTGCGCTGTCTTTCTCACCCATGAGCAGATTGCTTGGGTATTTGGAGACGCTATTTTCAAAAATTTCCACCAAATTATCCGGGGCTTCATGTTTGCTGCTGTACTCACCATATTCAAAAATCGCCATAAACTTCACCCTTCCTTTCGAAATTTTTTAATTCAAAGATAATGAAATCTTAATGAAAAATGTTGATCAAGTTATTGTTTATGGTACGTTCTTAAACACGTTAAGCAGGACGCTTTTCACATGATGACAGTTTTTGAGATATTGTTCCGTTCAAATGATTGCAGCAAAGGATCGTTCCTCTTTTCGGCAGAGAATGCCTTTTTCTGATATCGTACAATATGGATGTTTGGGCGGTAAGTCAAGATAATTTTAATTGTTCTATTTTAAAGAGATCGGCTATATTGTCATGTCTATATGATATAAAAGATCGGACAGGAACTTTATGCGATATAACCATCTGAAAAATGAAGTAAGCCAGTACCTGCTGCAACACGCGCAGAATCCCGTGGATTGGTATCCCTGGGGTGAAGAAGCGTTTGAAAAAGCGCGCCGCGAAGACAAGCCTGTGTTTCTGTCTATCGGCTATTCCACCTGCCACTGGTGCCACGTCATGGAGCGTGAATCATTTGAAGATGCGGATGTGGCAAAACTGCTCAATGACACATTTATAAACATTAAAGTTGATCGTGAAGAGCGTCCCGACATCGACGCGGTCTATATGAAGGTATGTCAGATCATGACGAAGAGCGGCGGTTGGCCTTTGACCATTATGATGACGCCAGACAAAAAACCTTTCTTTGCCGCAACCTACATTCCCAGAGAAACAAAATATGGCCGCATCGGCCTGCTGGAGATGATTCCTGAAGTCCAATCGCTGTGGCAAACAAAACGTGAGAGGATCATTTCCGCCGCATTGGAAATTACATCCGCATTGCAACAGCCGGAAGTCAGTAAGGCAGGAGAGGTTGGCGAAGAGACGCTGCATCGCGCTTATCGGTCCTTATGGATGAGTTATGACAAGACCTATGGCGGTTTCGGGCAGTCGCCGAAATTCCCGACGCCGCACCATTTCTTTTTTCTGCTGCGCTACTGGAAGCGGACGGGCGACGCGCAGGCGCTGCAAATGGTGGAGCGCACCCTGCAAAATATGCGGCGCGGCGGGATTTATGATCAGATCGGTTTCGGTTATCACCGCTATTCAACGGACGCCCGATGGATCGTTCCGCATTTTGAAAAGATGCTCTATGATCAGGCGTTGATGGCCATGGCCTATACGGAGATTTATCAGGCGACCGGAAAAAAAGAATACGAAATTGCTGCCCGCGAAATCCTGACCTATGTACTGCGTGATATGACGGATGCGGAGGGTGGTTTTTACTGCGCCGAAGATGCCGACAGTGAAGGCGTTGAAGGGAAATTCTATCTGTGGTCGGAAAATGAAATCCGCAGCATCCTGACAAAAGAAGAAGCGGATTTATTTTTGTCTGACTACCGGCACGTAAGTGACAGCTCAGCACAGGGCATGCAGGAAATTCCCGCCTGTCACTTTATCCCGCATCTCTTGCCGGTATCAGGCGGCGATACGGAGGAGAGGTTGCCAGGGCAATTGGACAAAATGGAGGTCATTCGGAAAAAACTTTTTGCCGTTCGTGAAAAACGGGTGCACCCGCATAAGGACGACAAGATTCTGGCCGACTGGAACGGTCTGATGATTGCGGCCCTGTCCCGCGCCGCGCAAGTTTTTGATGACAAAACTTATACCGGAGCCGCGCTTCGCGCGATGGATTTTATTATTCAATCGCTACAAACAAAAGAAGGCCGGCTGTTGCATCGCTACCGGGATGGACAGGGGGCCATAGCGGCGAATATTGATGATTATTCCTATATGATCTGGGCCCTCCTGGAACTCTATGAAACGACATTTGAAGAAAAGCATCTGTTCAAAGCGCTGGAGTATCAGGCTCACTTGCGGGATTACTTCCATGACCATCAAAACGGCGGATTCTTTTTTACCCCCCATGATGCCGAAGCGCTTTTGATTCGTCCGAAAGAACTTTATGACGGCGCCATTCCGTCTGGTAATTCCGTGGCGTTTCTCAATGCCCTGCGTTTATCCCGGATAACCGGAGACGTTGAATTGGATGAACTGGCGCACGAAATATACCGGGCTTTTTGCGAATCAGCGGATGCCATGCCGACGGCTCATACGCACTTCCTTTGCGGATTGGATTTTGCCATAGGTCCGGCGAGCGAAGTGAGCATTGTCGGGGATATGGATCATTCAGATACGCAGGCTCTATTGAAGGCATTAAGAAGCCATTATGCGCCCAATAAGATTGTTGTCTTCCGCTCAGAGAATTCAGATCAACCTGATATTGAAACTATTGCGCCATTTATGAAGTCGCATTCAAGCATTAATGGTCAGGCGACAGCCTATGTCTGCTCAAACTTTGCCTGTTTACAGCCGACAAATGATCCGGAGCAGATGATGGCGCTTTTGAATAAAAAGTAGGGAATGGTTATTTCCCCAGGCAGTCGGATTTGCCCTTTCCCCGTCCTTCGTTTGATTCACTGCTCAGCTTGCCGTTTTCAAATGTGAGAGCGTAGATATAATCATCGTCACCGCAGTTGTAATACCAGATTTCAACTTTATTGGCACATTTCTTGGGCTTTTTCGTTTTTCCGGTGTTGTCCGTACGGGAGGATGCCTGACGTCCTTCGCAGGCTTTTTCTTTTGAAGTGGGATTGCCGCAGGTTGTGGCGACTTGAATCTTGGATGCACCGCTTGTGACCAGGCCGGAACCGCAGCGAAAAGCCAGCGCATTGGTGCTTATTGTGAATACAAGAATAAAACTGAGCAAAATGATTTGAATCGTTTTCATGGGTTATCCTTTCTTTTCAGCGTTACTGATGAGCACTAAATATTCATATTTGTGAAGATCATAAAAAAACTGCTGGAGAATTTCCTG
>CAYVFA010000059.1:0-13377 GCA_964450075.1 uncultured Smithella sp. | reverse complement strand
TTGCGGCGGCACCACTGGATGTCACCGATCCAGACGGTGACGCGGGCGAGTTCAGCGGCGTATTCGTTGATTTCCATGCCGCGAATGTTGTGTGGCCCGGTTTGCATTGAGAGTTCAGCCTCGATGCCGAGTTCCTGGGCTTCAAGAAGGACTTGTTTTTCCACATCGCGCAGGGCTTTCAGAGCAAGGTAAAGAAAATTACCCGAACCGCAGGCTGGATCAAGCACCCGGAAGAGGTTGAGGAACAGCAGAAAGCCGTGGTAGGCGGCGCGTGCTTCCCTGTATTCCCTGGTGCGCGGGCCTTTGTCTTGCCCGGCGGCAATAACGGCTTTGACTGCCTGCCATTTGGCCGTGAGCGGGTCGGTAATCAGAGGTTGGATCAGCTTGGCGATCGTGCCGGTGTCGGTGTAGTGAGCGCCCAGAGGAGCGCGGGTCGCCGGATCAAGACCTCGTTCAAAGAGGGTGCCGAAAATCGTAGGATCGACGGCGCGCCAGTCCGTATCGGCGGCATGGAGGAGGGCGGCAATATCGTCGGCGGTCAACGGGGGAATATCGATGGTCTTAAAAAGGCCGCCGTTGAACCAGGCGATGTCGTGATCACCATATTCACCGCCGGTCTGTTGCTGCATGGCGGCGAATAGTTTGCCGATGCGCTTGCCCGCCTTGTCGGTGTCGCTGCCGGCGTTTTTGAGGATTTCGGTGAAGACATTGCCGGGGAGCAGGTCTTCATCTTCGGCGAACATGCAAAACAGACATTGAACGAGAAAGTGGGCGACGCCCTGTCCGTCCAGTCCGCGTTCCCGCATGGACTTGGCCAGAGCGGCAAAGTGACCGGCGGCCTCAGCCGTGATCGCGGCGGTGGATTTTTCCGGTCGGAGCTTCTGGGAATCCGTGAAGACCCAGCGCAGGATTTGCCGTTTTTCGGGATCGATCAGTTCTTCGATGCGGATTTCGCGCGGTTCGTCCGGGTAGCCGGTGAAGGCGGTGTGAATGATAATGCGCTCCCGGTCGGAGACGACCAAAAGCGGCGGGTTTTCCAGTCTCAGCGCGTAGTCGGTCAGTTGCTTGAGGGCTGCGTCGAGGTTGCGCCCGGGTTTTTTATTTTCCCAGCCGAAAAAGCCTCGTTTCCAGACATCGGCCCAGCCGTCTCCGCCGTCCGATTTTTTCGCGCCACGCTCGAAGCAATAGTTGTCGGGGTCGCGCGGCTTGTCCACGCCGAGCAGATCGCACAGGTCGTCAAAGTGCGCCTGCGCCCCGCCGCGTTCGGTGAGTTCGTTGTCTTTCCAGATGTTGATGAATTCTTCGGGCGTCATGTTTTGTTTTCAACAATGTATTGAACCACGACCGGCGTTCCGTGCAGGACGGTCTCGCCAACGGGACAGCGACTCTCCACCAATGCCATAAGTTCTGCGATTTTCTCCTGCGATGCCTGTGACTTGATGTGGACCGTCACCCGGATTCCCTGAAAGCCGGGACGGATGCCCGAGTCGCCTTTCAAAAAACCCATCATATCCAGATCACCCTCGACATCAACCCGGCATTCCTGCAGTTCGACCTTGAGAGATTTCGCAAAGAATCGGGCGGTCATGCACTGGCAGGCGCCCAGAGCGCATAGCAGGGTCTCCACGGGGTTCATTCCCGTATCCGATCCGCCGAGGTTTTTAGGTTCATCGGCGATGGCCTTGAAGCCCCCGGCCTCGCTTTCCACGCGCATTCCCGTTTCCTTTAAAACGGAGGTTGCTTTGAAAGTGTGCAGATTCATCATCCCTCCATCGGTAAATTCCGGGGACAACACGGCCCCCTTGTCTTCCTAATCCATGTCAAAAACCATTTTCAAACCGTTGTTGATTGTACCGAAGGTTGTGGCCCGAGCATTTCTTTTGCCGTCCGGAAAATCCCTTCTGCGTTCAGGCCATGCAAAGCGCGCAATTCGGCCTGCGTGGCGTGTTCGACAAATTCATCCCGTATTCCCAGTCTCTTTACCGTTATACCTGTCACACCATTTTCGGCAAACAATTCCAGTATTGCGCTGCCGAACCCACCGTCCAAAACATTCTCTTCAACGGTCAGAATTTTCTGAATGGATGTCGCCGTTTCTAATAACAATTCCGCGTCGAGCGGCTTGATAAACCGGGCGTTGATGACTTTAACCTGGAATCCATCGTCCGCCAGTCTTCGCGCCGCTTCCACCGCGGGATAAACGGTTGCGCCGATGGCTATGATGGCCAGATCGGAGCCTTCGCGGATGACTTCACCGCGACCGATGGGTAGGGTCACAAGTACGTCATCGAGGGGTACGCCGATCCCCCGGCCGCGCGGGTAACGAATCGATACAGGAAAGCCGCATCCGATTGCTGTTTTGAGCATGTGCTGAAGTTCATTTTCATCCTTCGGGGCCATCATGATCAAATGGGGAAGGTTGCGCAGGTAGGATAAATCGAAGAGACCCTGATGGGTTGCGCCATCTTCTCCGACAATACCGGCACGGTCAATGGCAAAAACAACGGGCAGGTTTTGGAGACAGACGTCGTGCAAAATCTGATCGTAGGCGCGCTGCAAAAAAGTAGAATAAATCGCAACGACAGGCTTGAGCCCTTCAATGGCCAGGCCTGCGGCAAATGTAACGGCCAGTTGTTCGGCAATGCCGACATCATATAAGCGCCGGGGATATTCCTGCCGAAATTCGTCCAGGCCGGTGCCCTCGCACATGGCAGCCGTTACGGCGACGATTCGGGAATCGGCTGACGAAAGCGCCATGAGCGTTTTACCAAAAATTTTTGTGTAGGAAGGTGCGGTGTTTGCCGAGGGAATGGTCTGTCCGGTTTCCACATCAAAAGGCGCAACGCCATGATAGGTGGGCGAATTGTCTTCTGCAAATTTGTAGCCGCGGCCTTTTTGCGTGATAACGTGAACCAGCACCGGCCCCTTTAATTTTTTGACGTTTTCAAAATTCTTGATGAGATAATCCAGGCGATGCCCTTCCAGCGGTCCGACGTAAGTGAAACCAAGTTCTTCAAACAGCGCGCCGGGAACAACAAAGGTTTTTACGGATTCTTCGATTTGCTTCGAAAACTTTAAAAGTTGCTCACCGACACCGGGGATGCTTTTGAGGAAACTTTTCAACTCGCCTCTAAATCGAGTAAACCGGTCGCCGGTCATGATTCTGTTTAAATAAGACGATAAGGCGCCGACATTGGGCGAAATGGACATTTCATTATCATTTAACACAATGACCATATCTTTATCGCGGTCCCCCGACCAGTTTAACCCTTCAAACGCCATGCCGGTCGTCAGCGATCCGTCGCCGATGACGGCGATGGCTTTGTGCTGGCCGCCTGTCAGGCACTGTGCCTCGGTAAAGGCCACTGCTGCGGCGATAGACGTACCGCTGTGGCCCACATTAAAGGCATCGTAAGGGCTTTCTTCCCGCTTTGGAAAACCGCTGATGCCGCCCAGCCGTCGCAAGGTCGAAAACTTGTCCTTGCGTCCCGTGACAATCTTGTGGGCGTAGGACTGATGGCCGACGTCCCAGATCAGCTTGTCTTCAGGGGTATTAAAAACCGTGTGCAAGGCCAGGGTCAGTTCCACCGTACCCAGTGAGGAAGCCAGATGTCCGCCTGTGGACGCGACGGTGTTGATGATCAGATTCCGAATTTCGGAAGCGAGCGTGTTGAGTTCAGCTAGGCTTAGCTTGCGGAGATCCTCGGGATAATTGACATTCGCAAGCACGCTGTAATTGACGGTTTCCAGGGTTTTCATGTGATTTAATGTACCTTCAAGACTTTCTTTCCATGATGTAGCGGGCGATGACTCTCAGCGGCAACGCGCGTGCATCAAAGGCTGCGATGGCGGCAACGGCCGCTTGAATATGATCTTTGAGCTTTGCTTTTGCTGCATCGAGGCCCAGGAGCGACGGATAGGTGACTTTGCCCAGGGCGGCATCGCTGCCGGTTTTTTTGCCCATCAGCTGACTGTCACCCTCGACGTTGAGAATATCGTCGGCAATTTGAAAAGCAATGCCGATATGGCCGCCGTAAACACCCAGCGCTTGAATCCTGTTGTCGCTCGCGCCCGCCAGAATGGCTCCAGATCGGACAGCCGCCACAATCAGCGCGCCGGTTTTGCGCCGGTGAATCTCCGTCAGCCCTTCGAAATCCGGCGCACTTTTTTCCGCCCGGATATCCAGCGCCTGTCCTCCGACCATGCCTGCGATGCCTGCGGCATGGGCAATTTCCTGGATAACAGCCAGACGCCGCTCTGCCGCCAGCCGTACTTTTTCCGCTCGCGACAGCAGGACAAAGGCTTCCGTTAAAAGCGCGTCCCCCGCGAGGATGGCCACTGCTTCGCCGAAAGCTTTGTGGCTGGTGGGTTTGCCGCGGCGGAAATCGTCATTGTCCATGGCCGGCAAATCATCATGGATCAGAGAATAAGTATGAATTAATTCCAGCGCGCAGGCCACCGGCATAGCCGGCGCCATATCGCCTCCGCACGCTTCGAGTGCCGCCAGGCAAAGAATCGGACGGAGCCTCTTGCCGCCTGCAAAGACACTGTAATGCATGGCGGTGTGCAATTCCTGCGGGACACTGTCTTTATTCGGGAGGTAACGTTCGAGCGCTTCTTCCACAATTTTCTGCCGGTCGGTTAAATACGCATCAAGGAAATCATCATCATTCATGAGGGTCTTCATCCTGAAAGGGTTTTGTTTGCAGTGAATTTTCTTTTTCCAGAAGCTGTTCGACGCGGCGCTCGGTTTCATCGAGTTTTGCCGAACAAAAACGGATCAGGCGAATGCCTTCTTCAAAAGATTTTAGAGCCGAGTCCAGCGGCAGGTCACCCGCTTCCATATCCCGGACGATGCTTTCCAATTTTTCTAAAGCGTCTTCAAATTTTTCTTTCGCCATGATCTTTTACTCCCCTGGATTTTTTGACTGATCTATCCACTATCAGCCATGAGCTGCGAGCCATGAGCTATTTTATTTTTTCCACCCGCGCCTGGATGCCGCCTTGCGCCATTTGAATACTGATTCTTTCGTCCAAAGTCAACAGGCTTGCCTGACGGACAATTTCTCCATCCGATAACCGGCGTGTGATGCTGTAGCCTCTTTGCAACACGGCAAGCGGACTTAAAGAAGAAATCAGGGCCGCCTGCCTGGTCAGCCGTTCCCGGCGATCCTGGAAATATCGAGTCCAGGCCCGTGTGGCGTCTTTTTCTAAATTGCCGAGGAAAATTCTTTTTTCCCGAATTTGTCTTTCCGGCGTCTGATTTTGCAAGCCCAGCTCCAAATTCCTTAATTTGCTTTTTAAGACCCGTGTATTTTGCGTGAGGGCGCGCTGGATTCTTTCGCGCAGATCGTCCAGATGAATGGAAAAATCCATCAGGAAACGGCGGGGGTCCTTAAATCGGGTCTGCAGGGAGGCCAGCTGTTCTTTCCCGTCGTCCAGATGACGGCGCTCGGCGGACACCAGCCGCTGACGCAGGTTTTGAAGCTGGCCTTGAAGTTCCGATCGCAGCGGGACCACCAGTTCTGCCGCAGCTGATGGTGTGGGCGCGCGCAGATCTGCGACAAAATCACAAATAGTGAAGTCGGTTTCGTGGCCGACAGCCGAGACGATGGGAATGGCTGAATGAAAGATTTCTCTGGCCAGCGATTCATCATTGAAAGGGGCCAGATCCTCCAGTGATCCGCCTCCCCGCGCGATAATGATGACATCTACCTTGCCGTAAGTATGCAGGTTGCGCAGGGCTGAAATGATTTCAGAAGCGGCCTCGTTTCCCTGTACCCGGGTCGGCGCGACCAGAATACCCACGGAGGGAAAGCGGCGGCGGGTGATATTTAAAATATCCCGAATGACTGAACCGGTAGGCGAGGTGACAACGCCGATGCGGTGGGGGAGAAAAGGCAGCGCTTTTTTACGGGATTTGTCAAATAATCCTTCGGTCGCCAGTTTTATTTTGAGTTGCTCAAATGCTTTTTGCAGCGCGCCGATGCCCTGCGGTTCGACCGATTCCACAATGAGCTGGTATTCGCCGCGGGGAGGATAAGCGGAGAGACGCGCCCGGCACAAAATTTTCATGCCGTCTTCCAGGTCAAACCTTGCCGTGCGGTTCAGGGCGTGTCCATATTGACGAAAATAAACCGTGCGAATCTGGCTTTTGTCATCTTTCAGCGTAAAGTAGATATGGCCGGACTGCGGTCGGCGTAAATTGGACACTTCGCCTTCCACCCAGAGGGTATCGAAGGCTTCCTCCAGAAAGGCTTTAATGTTATCGTTTAGTTGCGAAACGGTCAGAATATTTTTCATCCACATCATCCTAATGGGTGAACTACCAGATATTGGCCGGTATGACAAGATTCAATTGGGTGGGAATTTCTGTTTGCCTGGCAGGATGGCCTGTGTTAATGATTTTCCACCAAGGAGGGTGCAGGCATGTCCGATAAATATGATCTGGTTGTCATTGGCGGCGGCCCGGGGGGGCTTTTGGCGGCGGAATTGGTGGCGGCAAAGAAAAAGCGAGTCCTCATCATCGAAAAAGACGGCTGGGGCGGCACCTGCACGCACCGAGGCTGCATTCCCACTAAAGCACTGCTGACCTGCAGCAAATTTTATTCGGATTTAAAAAAACTCAAACGCGTCGGTGTTCATGTTGGCGATGTTGCCTTTGATTTTGCCGCTATGAAAAAACATCAACAGCAGATTGTGAAAATTGCGGCGCTGGGCGCGCAGAAAAACCTGACGGACGCCGGGGTGGAATCCAGGCAGGGTTTGGGTGAAATATTGTCGCCGCATCAGGTGCGTTTTACGGATTCATCCGGACAAAGTCAGCAGCTGGCTGCGGATCACATCCTCATCGCGTGGGGATCGCAGCCGCAGGTTCTTGCGGGTATCCAAACCTCTGATCGCATCCTTACCTCGGACAGTATTCTGGGTATGACCGAGCTGCCGTCCGCTATAATTATTGTCGGAGGCAGTTTCATTGGCGTCGAATACGCCACGGTATTTGCCGAACTTGGCGTGAAAGTAATGCTGGTGGAGCTGCTGGATCGCCTTTTGCCGCAGGAAGATGAAGAAGCTGCAGATTTTCTCCATCAAGAGCTGACCCGCCAGGGGATTGCCGTCCATACCTCCACAAAGCTGATTAGCCTCAAAGAAGCGGCAGACGGTGTTGCCATGCAGGTGGAAAAAAATGGTGAAGCCACGGAAATGCGAGCCGCATGCGCCCTGCTTTGCACAGGCCGGAAGCCGCTTTTGCATGTCGAACAGTTGAATAAACTCGGGATAGACTATACGAGCGCCGGTATCAAAGTGGATGAAAACATGATGACGTCTGTCCGGGGAATTTATGCCGCAGGCGATGTTACAGGCGGTATGATGCTGGCGCACCGTGCGGCGAGGCAGGCTCAGGTTGCCGTGGAAAGGATGTTTGGCGGCGGCGATTGCAGCTATCATGAAAACTTTATTCCGTCGGTTGTTTACAGTCATCCGCAGATTGCGCGCGTCGGCTATACCCAGAGGCGTGCCGGCGATGAAGGTTTAAACATAGAAGTCGTTAAATCCAGTTACAGCGCTAATATCATTGCACGAGCCGAGTTGATGGGACAGGGTTTTGTCAAGGTTGTCTTCCATCAGGACATCATCATTGGCGCAGTTGTCGTGGGCGACCACGCCGCCGATCTTCTTTCACCACTTGCCCTGGCGGTCGTCAATGGAATGACCCGAAAGCAGCTTGCGGCCTGGGTGATCCCGCACCCGACGCTGGGCGAAATATTGAATTTTCCGGGCGGTCGGTCAGAAAACTAATCCGGTTCCGCTTTTGACGGGGGTATTTTGTCAGATGGACAGGAGCATGATAATAAACAAATGAAAACAGTTTACCTGGATAATGCAGCGACATCTTTTCCCAAGCCGAAAGCAACACTTTCGGCCATGAGTCATTTTCAGCAACGGGTCGGCGCCAATCCGGGACGATCCGGCTACGGGCGCGCCATCGATGCGGGTCGGATCATTTATGAAGCACGCGAAGCCCTCGCACGTCTTTTTAACATTGATGATCCCCTTCAAATCGCACTCACAAAAAATTCCACGGAAGCGCTCAACATTGGCATTTTAGGAGCGCTGCAATCCGGTGATCATGTGATCACCAGTTCCATGGAGCATAACTCCGTGATGCGACCGCTGCGCTTTCTGGAAGGGCGCGGCGTGGCGCTGTCGGTGATCCCCTGTTCGCCCCGGGGGGAGCTTGACCCTCAGGACATTCAAAGAGCTTTGCGGAAGAACACCAAAATGGTCGTGCTGACACACGCTTCGAATGTGACGGGAACGATTATGCCGATTGAAGTGGTGGGCTCGCTTCTCCGCGAAAGAGGTGACGTGATTTTTTGCGTGGATGCCGCGCAGACCGCCGGTGCATGGCCGGTTGATGTTCAAAAGATGGGAATCGATCTGCTGGCTTTCACCGGGCATAAATCGCTTTTCGGCCCTCAGGGAACGGGGGGTCTTTATATCCGCAAGGGATTGGAAAAAAGAATCGCCCCGCTCATGATGGGTGGAACAGGCAGCCACTCGGAATTTGAAGATCAGCCAAATTTTATGCCCGACCAATATGAAAGCGGCACGCCCAACACGATCGGCTTTGCCGGTCTCGGCGCGGGTGTGACCTTCGTTTTAGAGCAGACGGTAGAAGCGATCAGAACCAAAGAAAAGTCCTTAACGTCAAATTTTCTTGATCAATTAAAAGCGTTGAGCGATCAGGTGATGATTTATGGTTCGGGCGACATCTCCCGGCAAACGGCTGTCATTTCTTTTAACGTGAAAAACATCACCTCCTCGGATGCCGCTGTGTATTTTGAAGAAAACTTTGGAATCCTGTGCCGGCCCGGCCTTCATTGCGCGCCCTCCGCGCATCGTACGGTTGGAACTTTTCCGCGAGGCGCCATCCGGTTCAGTTTCGGATTTTTCAACACGAAGCAGGATGTGGAAACGGCCTGTGAAGCCGTTTACAAGCTTTTAAAGAGCTGATTTTCCAAAAGAGAACAGCCTTAGATCATTGAATTCTTAAGAAAGTGTTGAGATAAGTTTTACTAACCATGTGGAGAAAGAGGAGGTAGCTATGAATGTAGCAATATTATTGATTATATCAGCTGTTCTATTCTTTTTAGCCTATCGTTTTTATGGAAGATTTATTGCCAGGCTCTTTGGAGAAGACGACAAAAAGCCAACACCGGCCTGTGCCATGCGGGATGATTGCGATTACGTGCCGACAAAACCCATTGTTTTGTTCGGCCATCATTTTGCCAGTATTGCCGGAGGCGGTCCCATTATCGGGCCCACCGTCGCCTTGCTTTTCGGATTTCTGCCCTTGTGGTTGTGGGCGGTATTAGGTACCATCTTCATCGGTGCGGTCCATGATATGACCGTTTTGTTTGCCAGCGTCCGGGAAAAAGGCAAGTCCGTTGCCGAGATTGCCAAAGAATCTCTGGGAACCACCGGATTCTTCTTGTTTGTCAGTTTTGCCATCCTGATGCTCCTGCTTTTAACTTCCGCGTTTCTAGGGTTGACGGCCACGGCCCTTACCTCTACCATTTCACTGGATATCCTTAAACTGGATCACAGCCAGACCGTGGTGAGAACGATTATGGTTGGAGGCGTGGAAAAAGCGCAGATCGGCGGCATTGCTTCGGCGTCCGTCATTTTCATAACCTGTTGTGCGCCGATTCTCGGCTGGCTGGTCTATAAAAAGAATATCAATGTTTATCTGGCGATCGCCTTCGCGATTATCGTATGCATTGCTTCTATTTTTGTTGGAATTAATTTCCCGATCACTTTTGAACCCAGTACCTGGATGATTATTCTGTGCATCTATACGCTGCTCGCGGCGGGTATTCCCGTCTGGATTATCCTGCAGCCCCGGGATTTCACCAACTCATTTTTACTTTACCTTGGTGCTGCCGCCTTGTTCATCGGCGGTATTGTGGCCGGATTTAAAGGTGTTACCTTTTCGGCTCCGGCTCTCAACATGGCGGAAGGAACCAGTAAACTGGGTCCCATCTGGCCTTTTCTGTTCATTACGGTGGCCTGCGGCGCTATTTCCGGTTTCCATTCACTGGTTGCCGGCGGTACAACCTCCAAGCAGATTTCCAAAGAATCACATGTTAAGCCGATTGCGTATGGCGGGATGCTGCTGGAGGGATTGCTGGCCATCGGCGTGATGATTGCAGTCGGCTGCGGCATCATGTTCAGTGATTATGTCAATATTGTTTTTCCGACCGCTGCCGGAGTAAAAGCCAATCCGATTCTGGCGTTTGCCGCCGGTGTCGGCGGACTGATGGATAAATCTCTGGGGATCGCTCCGATTTACGGGACCATCTTTGGCATTCTGCTGGTCGAAGGCTTTGTCGTCACGACGCTGGATACAGCCGTCCGTTTGAATCGTTATCTTTTAGAAGAAGTGTGGCAGGTGATTTTCAAGAACGTTCCGGCCATCATGAAATCCTACCTTTTCAATGCGCTCTTGTGTGTGGTTTTAATGTATATCCTGGCTTACACGAACGCGTTTGCTGCGATCTGGCCGATCTTCGGTTCCGCCAATCAATTGCTGGCGTCACTGGCTCTGATTGCCGTGTCCGCGTGGCTGGCAATCAGAAAGAAAACAACCTGGTTTACCGTATTGCCGGCGATTTTCATGATGGCTACCACCCTTTATTCGCTGGTTTCCCTGCTCATTAATAAATATATTCCTAAGAACAATGTTGCGCTGGCGCTGGTGGATATCCTGCTGATCGTTTTGGCCATCGGTGTCATTATTCTGGCTTACAAGAAATGGCAGGAACTGAGAAGTAATAGCGCCGGGGCAACAGGGAGTGCTGCGTAAGTAGAATAAACTATTCACATGGAATCACAGAGGGGCAGTTCTGGCTGTCCCTCTTGTTTTTCGGGTAATGGTTGGGAGTGCCACCTGTGAATAAATATGGTTCAGGGGCATAAATTTCCACGGGAGAAAAACAAATTTTTCATTCAGAAGCAGCGGCCCAATTCTCCACTATTCATCATTGACATAGAGAGATGCTTTTCCTATACTTTACTGGAAAGACAACAAGCATCTTACCAAGCTGCTGTAGCGATTAATTTCAATCAGTTCGTAAACATTAAATCTTGGAGAATTCGTATGCAGGGAAAAGACCTTGTCCTAGGCATCGATATCGGTGGAACGAAAACCGCCTTCGGATTCGTGGATCGTGAAGGAACTATTTTTAACGCCACGTCTATGCCCACTCAGGCCAATGAATCCGCGGACACCTTCGTGTCCCGGCTTTATCTCCGCATCGAAGAAGCTCAAATCGCCCTGCCCTCCCCGTATCGAATGTGCGGCATCGGCATCGGCGCTCCTAACGCGCATCACCATCGGGGGACCATCGAGAAAGCCGTCAATCTGAACTGGGGTGAGTCGGTTGATTTCGTCAGGTTGATGGGGAAATATTACGACCTGCCCGTCTCCATCACTAATGATGCCAATGCCGCAGCCCTGGGAGAGATGCTTTTCGGCAATGCCCGCGGCATGAAGAACTTCATCGTTGTCACTTTGGGCACCGGCCTGGGGAGCGGCATCGTTGCCGACGGCCGCCTGATTTATGGCGCGAGCGGTTTTGCCGGAGAGTTGGGCCATACCGTTTACGACCCGGACGGATGGCAGTGCGCCTGCGGGAAAAAAGGATGCCTGGAAACCTATGTATCGGCCACCGGCCTGAAAAGGACGGCCCTGGAACTTTTGGCCTTGCGATGCGAGGCCAGTCAGCTGAGAGAAATAAGTTGTCAGGATATGACGTCGAAGCGAATCTTTGATCTGGCCATGGAAGGAGATGTCATCGCGTTGGAAGCCTTTGACCGCACTGCGCGGATTCTGGGGATGAAGCTGGCAGACGCCGTGGCTCACGTAAGCCCCGAGGCCATTTTCCTGGCGGGGGGATTAGCCGCTGCGGGTGATATTCTGCTCAAGCCCACGGAACAATACATGAAGGATTTTCTGTTTCGTGTTTATCAGGGGACAGTGAAACTGATGCCTTCCGGATTGGAGACAGGTGCAAGCGCCATTCTGGGAGCGGCGGCGCTGATCTGGAGCGAACTAAAATTATAAAAACAGCCGGACCACTAACCATGAAAGAATCCCTATGAAGAATTCTCTTGAACTTGGCCTGATCGGCAATTGCCGCATCGGAGCGCTGATCGACGAACGCGGTGAAATTGTCTGGAGCTGCCTGCCCCGGTTTGACGGCGACCCGGTTTTCTGTTCACTCCTGAATGAACATCCCGACGGTGAGGGTGCAGGCTTCTGTGTCGTTGAGCTTCTGGATCAAGTGGAGGCCCGGCAGTCTTACCTGCCCAATGCGGCAGTCCTGGTGACCCGTCTGACGGACAGCCGCGGAGCCGTCATTGAAATCACCGACTTTTCACCCCGTTTTCATCAGTATGGCCGAACGTTCATGCCGATGATGATCATCCGGCAAATTCGCCGCATCAGCGGCAATCCCCGCATCTGCGTGCGTGTTCGCCCCTTATGTGAATATGGCAGTCAAAAATGCACGATGACCCACGGCAGCCATCATATCCGTTATGTGGCGCCATCCTGGATTCTGCGACTGACCACGGACATCTCCGTGACCGCCGTGCTCCAGGAACTTCCTTTTTTCCTCGAAACCACCGCCACGCTTATCCTGGGCCCGGACGAAACCATCACTGACGCCATCGATGACCTCTCCCGTCGTTTTCTGAACGAAACCATCAACAGTTGGCGTGATTGGGTCAGAGACCTGTCCGTTCCCTTCGAGTGGCAGGAAGAGGTTATCCGCGCGGCCATCACGCTGAAGCTGAACACCTTCCAGGACACGGGCGCTATCATCGCGGCCATGACGACTTCGATTCCCGAGGCGCCCGGATCGGGCCGCAACTGGGACTACCGCTACTGCTGGCTTCGGGATTCCTACTTTGTCGTGAATGCTTTAAACCGTCTCAGCACAACCAATACCATGGAGCGTTATTTGAACTACCTGGTCAATGTGGTGGCGGGAACACCCAACGGTCGTATTCAACCCGTTTATGGCATTGACGGTAAGGCCAGACTGAATGAATGCGAAGTCGCCAGTCTGCCGGGTTACCGGGGAATGGGCCCGGTTCGGATCGGCAACCAGGCTTGCGAGCAGATTCAGCATGACGTTTACGGTTCGGCTATCCTGGCGGTGGCCCATATCTTCTTTGACCGCAGGCTCGCGCACCGGGGCGGCGTTTCCCTCTTTACGCGGCTGGAGCCGCTGGGTGAAATGGCGGTTTTAGTACATGACCAGCCGGATTCAGGGCCATGGGAAACACGCAACACTTTGCGCGTTC
>CAYVFA010000058.1:0-13418 GCA_964450075.1 uncultured Smithella sp. | reverse complement strand
AATTTTTTAAATTCATCGGATTGAATTTCTTTGGCCATCTGGCATCCCCCAAATTTCATTATTAATCAATGTAGTTCTTTCTTTTCGTGCATCAAACTCTGCATTTGACAGGCCAGATCGTTCGTCAGTTCTCTATTGCCGTTTTCCTGCGCCTGTTTCATTTTGATCTGAATTTTTCGCGTTTGCTCTTTATACCATTTTTCCTTGATTCTCCGAATATTATCGGAAAAATTGCGCTCTACCATATTTTCATCGGTCGGAGGTGCCTCAATGCTTAATTTATAAATATTCTCCCGGAGCGGTTTGTCTTCATCCGACGACAAGATGACATTGATGTCAATATAACCCAGCAACTTGTACGTCTTGATAATTTTTTCACCCAGATTTTTAAGCGTAGCCTCCTGAAAATAATCCAATACTTTTTCACTTTCCATCAACAGCGTCTTTTGCGGATACTCCAGGATCAGCCTGATCAGATTCACTTCAAGAGGATTCACATTTAATTTAACGGGTTCCTTGTGCCCAGCAGCAACGGGCTGGACGTGAACCATTTTTCGATGCATCTCTCTTTTCAACAAGGCCTGATCAATCCCCAACTTTTCCGCGATGCGCTTGATAAACAGGTTCTTTTCGATTTCATCGCCGATCTTACTGACAAATTCCATCGCGGTTTTTACCAGATCCCGATTTTCTTCAAAGGTTTTACCGTCACCCAGAATGTTATCAATATAGTAATCACTGATACTGGGGGCAGCCGCAATTAATTCATCAAGCTTGTCCTTGCCGTACTTTTTGATAAAATCATCGGGATCGCAACCGTCCGGGAGGATCAAAGCCCGGGCGTGCATATTCGCCCCTAAAAAGAGCTCTAAAGAGCGATCGAGCGCTTTTCGTCCGGCCGCATCAGGATCGAACAGCGCCACGACATGCTGCGTGTAGCGTCGCAAGAGTTCCAGATGATCCCGGGTCAGTGCCGTACCTAATGTGGCAACCACATTGCGGACGCCTGCATCAACCAGGGAGATGGCGTCGAAATAACCCTCCACAATCAGACAAAAACCGTTCTGACGGATCGCTTCCTTGGCTTTATTCAGACCGTACAGGTTCTTACCCTTGATATAGACGGGCGTTTCCGGCGAATTAAGATATTTGGGTTCTCCCGCCTCCAGAATACGGCCTCCGAAGGCTATGATCTCTCCAAAGACATTTTCAATCGGAAAGATCAGCCGTCCCCGGAAGCGGTCATAGTAACCGCCTTCTTTGCCGGCAACAACCAGGCCAGCCTGCTCGGCCAGTTTCAAAGATAAACCGGCTCCTTCAATATAGTCAGCCGTCGATCGCCAAGTATCCGGTGCGTATCCCAGACGGAACTGTTTGACGGTTTCATCGCTCAGCGCCCTTTTCAGCACATAATCACGGGCGATTTTTCCCACAGGCGACGCGAGATTGCGCGAAAACTGCTGCGCCACACGCAGATTCAAATTAACAATCTCCTGGTGCAGTGATTCTTTTTCCTGTCCGTCCCTGCCGGTGGTTCGAGAAGGCAGAATCACGCCCGTTTTTTCCGCCAGATGTTTAATGGCTTCGGGAAAACTCTTATTGGCGATTTTCATCAGCAGGGTAATAGCATTGCCACCCTCCCCGCAGCCAAAACAGTAAAAAATCTGTTTTTCACGGTTGACGGTAAACGACGGCGTTTTTTCCTGATGAAAAGGACAAAGTCCTAAAAAATTCCTGCCCGCCTTTTTTAAAGTCAGATACTCGGAAGCAAGCTCAACAATATCCACCCTGCTTTTAATTTCTTCAATCTTGCTTTCATCAAAACGCACGAATGATTGCCTTGCCCGTTTTCTAGTCTTTTCGTCAATTCTTTAAAATCAAGCCTTACTGAGACAAAAGCGCTTTCACTTTTTCGCCGGCGGCTTTTCCATCCGCCTTGCCGGTTATCTGCGGCATCACCACTTTCATCACTTTGCCCATATCCTTGACGGATACCGCCCCGACATCGGCAATGGCTTTTCTGATCAGCGCTTCCACGTCATCATCCGACATTTGTGCGGGCATGAAGTCCTGGAGGATTTTCAATTCCGCTTCTTCCTTGTCCACCAGATCCTGCCTGCCCCCTTTGGCAAACTGCTCGATGGAATCTTTTCTCTGTTTGACCAGCGCGGATAGAATCTGCAGGGCTTCCGTTTCATTCAGCGGACGCATCAAGTCTATTTCCTTGTTGTGCATTGCTGTTTTCAGCATCCGGACGGCAGACAGTCTGATTTTGTCTTTGGCTTTTGCCGCCGTCACCATGTCTTCATTGATCTTGGCATTAATATCCATATTTTTTACCTCGAATTAACCTAATTGATCCTCAAGTTTCCTACCACCGAGAAGATGCAGATGCAGATGAAAAACCACCTGCCCGCCTTCAGCATTGCAGTTGAACACCGTCCGGAACCCGCTTTCGGCTACATTTTTTATTTGGGCGACTTTTTGCGCGGCGGCGATCAAACGTCCGGCCATCTCCGCGCCCGGATCAACATCCATCAGCGTCGCAATATGGTTTTTCGGAATGAGAATAACATGCACCGGCGCCATCGGATGGATATCATCAAAAGCCAGGACGGCATCGTCTTCGTAAACTTTGGCGCAGGGAATGTCGCCCTTGATGATTTTACAAAAAATACAGTCAGCCATGCTTTCCCCCTTCCTGATGCTATGCGGTTTGTAATGCTTTTTGGATCGCGTCTTCCAGTGCAATCGCGCCCGTGTAAAGCGCACGGCCGACAATCACGCCATAGAACGAGCAGTCTTTGACAGCCAGCAGGGCGTCAATATCCGCAAGTGTCGCCACACCGCCGGATGCAATCACCGGAATAGACACGGCCCTGGCCATCTCCCTAGTCTGCTCAATATTGACGCCTGTTTCCATGCCGTCTCGCTGAATGTCCGTATAGACAATCGCCTGAATCCCGCAATGTTCATAGCGTCCCGCCAGCTCAACCGCATTTTGACTGGTCTTTTGCGTCCAGCCGCGGACAGCCACCTGGCCGCCCAACGCATCAATCCCCAGAATAATTTGATCCGGATAGGCCTGAGCAGCCTTTTTCACGAAGTCTTCATCCTGAATGGCTGCCGTGCCCAGAATGACACTCGACACGCCATTTTCCAGATAATAGCTGATCGTTTCCATATTGCGGATACCACCACCCACTTCAATTGGCACGGAAACCGATTTCGCTATATCGAGGATAATGGGTGCGTTCTTGGGCAGTCCGGCAACCGAACCGTCCAGATCAACAATATGAATCCGCGCTGCACCCTTTTTAGCCCAGAGCCTGGCCATATCCGCAGGATTCTCGGCGTAAACCGTCACGCGGTCAAAATCGCCCTGCGCCAGACGGACGCATTGTCCATTTTTTATATCAACCGCCGGGATAATGAACAAATTAAAACTCCTTCATGCCAACAGGTCGATCAATGCTCAAAACCGGAAAATGTCTTGAAAAGATCGTCAATGCCAATTTTCGTTAATTCGCGCGCAGTTACCCACTTGGCGCCGCCTTTAAAAAAAGAAGGGGCCTGCAAAACATCTTCCATTAACGATTTTTGTGTTTTATCATAAATACCACGCCACAGCGTGCTGCCGTCCTTGACGGAAATCAGATGGATTTCAAAAGCGACAGAAGCGGGACGCTCCGAAGAATAGTCATACCCCACTCTTTCACGATAACGGTAAACAAAGCCTACCGCCAGAACATCCGCTTGCAATTCACTGCCGACTTTTTGAATAATCCGCGATAAAGGCTGCTTCAAGTCATCAGACGAAACCCGCTGATAAACACCTGCCGCCCTTTCCGGGGAAATCATTTCCGCATTTTTCAATTCTTTCAGTTTATCGGTGAAAAGCCCCTCAACAATTTTTTCAGCGCCCTGGACAATGCTGCCGCTGGAATTTACACTGCCGCAGACCGGACACCGGGCCGTTGACGATTGGTCTTCCGAGGTCACGGCCTGAAAAGGTATGACCGCCATGCGCGTTTTGGTTTTATGGACAGCCTTGGTCTCTTCCTGCGCCTGAAGGGCATAGGGTGCAGAAATAACAATGCCTAAAAGCAACATCATGCAAGCCATTTTTCTTATCCGAAAATTTTTTTGCACTTTGAAAACCTTGCCTTTCTATTAAAGCGTTCCTTTGGTGGACAGAACACCTGAAATTTTCGGGTTAATATTGACGGCCTGCCTAAGCGCCCGGGCAAAGGCTTTAAAGATAACTTCGATAATATGATGGCTGTTGCTGCCATACTGAAGATTGATATGCAGTGTGATGCCACTGTGATCGGTGAAAGCCTTAAAAAACTCTTTGACCAGCGCCGGGTCAAATCCACCGATTTTCCGGCGTTCATACCGAACCTTGTAAATCAGATAAGGACGGCCGGAAACGTCGATATCCACGCGGCACAAGCACTCGTCCATCGGAACGGACGCCGAACCATAACGGTTGATGCCGGTCTTTTTACCCAGTGCCTCTTTGACCGCCTGCCCCAGACAAATACCGATATCTTCAACCAGATGATGATCATCAATTTCCGTATCGCCCGTACTCTTAATCACGAGTTTGAACTGACCGTGACGGGTAAAGAGATCCAGCATGTGATTCAAAAAAGGAATGGTCGTATCGATCTTACTGCCTGCGGATTTATCCAAATCAATGTCCAGCGCAATATCTGTTTCCGTCGTTTTGCGGACAATCTTTGCTTTTCTGGCCATAGCTGCCCTCCGGATTATATGACTTTATTCAAGGGATATTCAATAATGCCTTCAGCCCCCGCATCCAGCAGCCGCGGAATGATATCCCGCACGACGCCTGTATCGATTACGGACTCAATGGCAAACCACTCTTCGGAATAAAGACTGGAAATAGTCGGTGCTTTAAGTGACGGTAAAAGTTTCATAACACGATCCAAATTTTCCTTGGACACATTAAGTTTCAAACCGACTTTGCCCATCGCCAGGAGCGACCCGGTAAGCAGCGTCCGAATCTGTTCTATCTTTTTACGCTTCCACGGATCATTCCAGGCCTCGCGATTGGCAATCAACTGCGTATTGGTCCTCATGAGCTCATGGACAATCCGCAATTTGTTGGCCCGAATGGTCGATCCCGTTTCCGTGACTTCCACGACGGCATCCACCAGACCATCCACAACTTTCGCCTCGGTCGCGCCCCAGGAAAACTCAACGCTGACTTTAATGTTTTTTTCGGCAAAATATCGTTTGGTAAAATTGACCAGTTCGGTCGAAATGTGTTTGCCTTCCATGTCCTCAATCGAACGGATCGGCGAATCATCGCGCACCACCAGCACCCAACGCGCCTGACGCGTGGAAACCTTGGAATAGACCAGGTCCTGCACCGCCACCACATCGGAATTATTTTCCATAATCCAGTCGATTCCGGTCAGTCCCAGATCCAGATGTCCGTCTTCAATGTAGCGGGACATTTCCTGCGCCCGCACCAGAGAGCAACTGATTTCCTGATCATCGATATCAGGGAAATAGCTGCGACTGTCGTACGTAATCCGCCAGCCGGCTTTTTTGAATAAATCAACGGTATTATTTTCGAGGCTCCCTTTGGGGATACCCAATTTTAAAACATTCATTTATACACTTCCTTCGGGTCAAAAATCTTTTCACCAACCACAACAAAATCTTCGCCGGCCAGTTTCCGGTAAAAACACGACCGATGGCCGGTATGACAGGCCGCCCCGCCCAGCTGTTCCACCTGCAGCAAAATCGTATCTTCGTCGCAATCAATATAAATATTTTTAATAACTTGAACGTGACCGGAACTTTCACCCTTTAACCACAATTTTCGCCGGGATCGGCTCCAGAAAGTCGCTTTTCCGGATTGAAGAGTCGCCGCCCAGGATTCCCGGTTCATATACGCCAGCATCAATATGTCTTTTGTTTCAGCATCTTGAACAATGGCTGGCACCAGCCCATCAGACTTATTAAAATTCGGTTCAATCATAAAATCCTTCATCACAGTGTTTTTATGTACCTTCTGGAAACTGTCTTATTTAAATGATGAATCCCATTAAATCAAGTAATATTTTATCTTAATAATCATCTATTTCCAGCTTGCCTAAGCATTTTATTCATGATAAAAAATTGCACTGTAAATTGATCAGAATTATTCGAATCTATTATCCGGAGGTTCAAGTTATGTCTTTGCTCACGGGAGGCGTCATTGCCGCTGTTTTTGGGCTGATCAGTTTAATCTTCTGGTGGGGGGATTTTATAAACCTTATCCAGGGCGCCCTGCCGATTTTCATGCTCTTAGGCGGCGCCTTAGCCATTTATGTCGGTTTTGATGAAATTCAGGATAAAATCCGCGAAGAAAGACAGAGGCAGGATGAAGAGCTGGAAAAGGCCAAAGAAGAGATAGAATCGGCCAAAGCGGAGGCCGAGCGCTATCGGGAGGAATTGGACAAGTTAACGGACCGGCAAAAGCAAAGCTAAAAATCAGCGTTGAAAACATTAAATACAGCTTGACACATCCGGTCAAATCACATATTAGCCAAAGACATTATAACATGATGGACGCTGGCATGAATAAATTTTCCATAAGCAAATCCTCACCTTACTATACCTATATGTATCTGTGCCTGCTTGCCTAGCAAAATTGGGTAAGCAGGCTTGTCCTAAATCATCACCAATCATTCACTCGATATCACAAACAGCAAATACAATACGTTTGTGTTTTTTTGGAAAACAATAAAACTTAGGAGGAAGTAGGTCAAATGAAAAGGGGACTTTTTACAAAAGTAGTTTTCTCGTTTATCTTCACAATATTGTTCGGTGTTATGGCAGGGACGCTGGCTTTTGCCGCTCCTCCTGTAAAAATTGGTGGATTATTTTCTGTTTCCGGTCCGGCGGCATTTTTAGGTGAACCGGAACGCAACACGGCTCAAATGGTCGTAAATGAGATTAACAAAACCGGCGGTATCAAGGGACGTAAGCTGGAACTGGTGGTTATTGACACGCAGGGAGATCCGGCTAAGGCAGTGCAAGGCGTCAACAAGCTTATTAAGGATGATAAAGTTGTCGCCATTATCGGACCCAGCACAACGGGCGATTCCATGGCGGTTATTCCGGTTGTTGAAAAAGCCGGGATCCCTTTAATTTCATGCGCTGCCGGAAGCAAGATAACCGAGCCGGTGAAAAAATGGGTATTTAAAACAGCGCAAAACGATGGTCTGGCTGTGGCAAAAATTTATGAGTATCTGAATAAGCAGAAAATCAGCAAGATAGCCATCCTGACGGTATCTGACGGCTTTGGTTCGTCGGGACGCGAACAGCTCGTGGCTCATGCCAAAGCATTCGGCATAAACATTATCTCGAATGAAACCTATGGGCCTAAGGATACGGATATGACCGCGCAATTAACCAAGATTCGCGCCGGCGGTGCACAAGCGATTATCTGCTGGGGAACCAATCCCGGCCCGGCAGTCGTTGCCCGCAACGTCAAGCAGCTGGGTATCAAGCTTCCTTTGTTTATGAGCCATGGCGTATCCTCCAAAAAATTTATCGAATTGGCGGGTCCTGCGGCAGAAGGGATCATCCTGCCATCCGGCCGTGTGATTGTAGCCAATCAGATACCTAAAAACGATTACCAGAAGAAGGCGCTTTTAAGTTACGTCAATGGCTATAAGAAAGTGTACAAAGTAGAAGGCGACCATTTTGGCGGACATGCCTGGGATGCCATGATGCTGCTGAAGGACGCCATCGAAAAAGCGGGAGATCATCCTTCTGCGATTCGTGATCAGCTGGAAAAAACAGTCAAGTTTGCCGGAATCGGCGGAACATTCAGTTACTCTGCGCAGGATCACGCCGGATTAACCAAAGACGCGTTTGTTTTGGTCGAAATTAAAAACCAAAACTGGAAATTAGTCAAATAGTAGGTTATCGTCTTTTCAATGAATAGCGGCACAGTCAATAAATGACTGTGCCGCTATTCCTAATCATAGGATAGGTAAATAAAGCACCCCCATGGACAATCCAGGCCAACTCGTTCAGTATATCTTAACCGGGCTTTCCAATGGCGCCATCTACGCTTTGATTGGATTCGGTTTTGCCATTATCCATAATGCCACAGGCATTCTCAATTTTGCCCAGGGCGAATTTGTCATGCTGGGCGGCATGTTCACCCTGTTTATTCTGTCTTTTTTCAATTTGCCCCTGATACCGGCCATTGCCCTGGCGATTGTTTTTTCCACGCTGGTCGGGATTTGCTTCGAACGATTGGCCATTCGTCCGTTGAAAAACGTCAAACCGTTAAGTCTGGTCATCATCACCATCGGCGCCAGCATTTTTATACGCGGCGCCGCCATGCTGATCTGGGGAAAAGACACGCACGCCCTGCCTGCTTTTTCCGGCAATGATCCGCTTTACGTTTATGGCGCAACCATTATGCCCCAGCACCTCTGGATTTTCGGCATCACCATCATGATTATTATTGCCAACAAACTCTTCTTCAGTTACAGCATTCTAGGCAAAGCCATGCGAGCCTGCGCATACAATGCCCATGCCGCAAGCCTGGTCGGCATTGACGTAAAAATCATGGTTCTCTTGTCATTTGTGGTCAGTTCGGCCATCGGCTCGATGGCCGGAATCATCATCGCCCCGCTCACCATGACGTCCTATGATGTCGGCATTATGCTGGGAATAAAAGGATTCTGCGCCGTCATTATCGGCGGGATGAGCAGCGGTTTGGGCACCGTCCTGGGCGGACTGCTGCTGGGATTGCTGGAATCATTAGGGGCCGGCTACATTTCCGCCAGTTATAAAGACGCCATTGCTTTTATTATTTTGTTGCTAATTCTTTTTATCCGTCCGGAAGGCTTATTTAAACAAAAGGAAACGCAGAGAGTGTAGTGACGATTCAATCTCTCGGATACTCTGTAAAATTATGATCAAAGAAAAACGCCAGATTCTCATTTTTGCTCTTTTTGCCCTCATGGTTCTTCTGGTACCCTTATTTTTAAAAGGCAGTTATTTTCTAAACGTGCTGGTCTTTATCGGCATTAATACGTTACTGGCGGTGGCGCTCAACCTGCTTCTGGGATACGCTGGCCAGATTTCTCTCGGGCATGCGGCTTTCTTTGGTTTGGGCGCTTACGTTTCCGGCATTCTGACCACCCGGTTTCCCGTTGATCCCTGGCTGGCTTTAGTGATTGCCGCTCTCTGCGCAGCCCTCCTGGCATTCGTGATCGGCTTCCCGATTTTAAAACTCAAAGGCCATTATCTGGCCATGGCGACGCTGGGCTTTGGCATCATCATCTATATCATTTTCAACGAAACCGTTGACTGGACAGGCGGCCCCTCCGGATTATCCGGCATTCCCAATCTCCAATTGGGACCCCTGATTTTTGATAATGATCGGAATAATTACTATCTGGTCTGGATCATCACGCTCGGCGTCATGCTGTTGTCGATCAATCTGTCCCAATCCCGTATTGGACGCGCTCTCCGGGCGATCAACGATTCCGAAGTCGCCGCCCGTGTCATGGGCGTTAATGCCCGTATTCTGAAAGTGCAAATATTCACGGTCTCGGCACTGGTTTCCGCCATTGCCGGCAGTTTATATGCGCACACCATGACTTTTATCTCTCCCACATCTTTCGGGTTCAACTTTTCCGTTGAATTGCTGACGATGATCATTATTGGCGGGTTGGGAAGCATGTATGGCTCATTTCTGGGTGCGGCGATACTGACCATGCTGCCCGAGTTTCTGCGGGTATTTCGCGATTTCGATATTGTCATCTATGGCCTGATGCTGATTTTAATCACCATGTTCATGCCCAAAGGCTTGATCGGCGGCCTTGAGGCGTTGTTTAAAATCATCATCGACAAAATAAAAGGGGGTGTCCCAAATGCTAAGCGTTGAAGGCATCACCCAGTTGTTCGGCGGATTAACGGCCCTGGAGGATGTTTCATTCTCCGTCGAACCGCGATCCATAACCGGCATCATCGGCCCCAATGGCGCCGGTAAAACAACTTTGTTCAATATCGTAACCGGCCTTTACACACAGACCGAAGGAAAAGTTTATTTAGACAAAAAAAACATCTCTTTTTTTGAGCCGGAAACCCTGGCGGGCCTTGGCCTGGTGCGCACATTCCAGAATGTGGAGCTTTTCGGCCAGATGTCGGTTCTGGAAAATGTCATGGTCGGCCTGCATACCAAAAGCAAAAGCGGTATTTTTTCCTGTGCGTTCAAGTTGCCCGGTCAAATCAGGGAAGAAAAAATCGTCAGGGAAAAAGCATACCGATGGCTTGAATTTACCGGTCTGGTCGATGATGCCGATATGGCGGCCTGTAATCTGCCGTTTGGCAAGGGCAGGCTTCTGGAGATTTCACGGGCCATGGCAGTGGAACCGAAGATTGTGCTGATGGACGAGCCAGCGGCAGGATTGAACAGCCGGGAAACTGCGGCCCTTGCTGAATTGATCCGTAAAATTCAAGGACTCGGCATCACCATTGTGCTTGTCGAACATGACATGGAACTGGTCATGGACGTCTGTGAATCCATTGTAGTGCTGAACCTGGGAAAAAAACTGGCGCACGGTACGCCGCGTGCCATTCAAGAAGACAAGGCGGTCATTGCCGCTTACTTAGGTGAGGACTGATAGTGTGTTAAGAATTAAAAACATCAACACTTTCTATGGTCAGGTGCATGCCATCAAAAATATTTCTCTGCATCTAGCGGAAGGTGAAATTGTAACGCTGATCGGGGCTAACGGTGCGGGCAAAACCACTTTGCTTAATTCTCTCTCCGGCATCGTGCCGCCTAAAACAGGCCAGATCCTTTTTCAAGAAACGGAAATTAATCATCTTGCGCCGCACAAAATCGTCCGGCTGGGTGTCTCCCAGGTGCCCGAGGGCAGACAAGTTTTCAAACCGCTTTCCGTAGAAGATAATCTGGAACTGGGCGCTTATCTAAATTATGG
Source organism: uncultured Smithella sp. (assembly GCA_964450075.1). Classification (GTDB taxonomy): domain Bacteria; phylum Desulfobacterota; class Syntrophia; order Syntrophales; family Smithellaceae; genus UBA8904. Next base: position 2,421 of record CAYVFA010000058.1, on the reverse strand, counting down.
AATCAAGGGCGGCAAGACCCAGGCAAAACAGGATATGGCAATGGTTTATGAGCTGTTCCCCATTTTACGGCAAAGACGAAAGCAGTTGGCCGGAACGCTTTCCGGCGGTGAGCAGCAGATGTTGGCCATCGGCCGTGCGCTGATGGCCAAACCCCGCTTGCTGCTTCTGGATGAACCTTCCATGGGGCTTGCCCCCATGATTGTTCAGGAAATTCTGAAAGTCATTGCCGACCTTTCACGGGAAAAGAAAACAACAATCCTGCTGGTTGAACAAAATGCCCGCGCCGCCCTGAAAATAGCGCATCGCGGCTATGTATTGGAAACAGGACGTTTGATTCTGGAAGGTACGGCCGACGAGCTTTTGGAAAACAAAGATGTGCAACGGGCGTATCTGGGCAGAGATAAAAAAGAGATATGGGAACGATAAGCATAGAAAAACCTAGTTTCGAATGTAGATGGTTGTTTTTCAAAAGTTAAAATTTTCAGGAGGGCTTTATGAATATTTGGGACCCGACTCATGAATGCATATCGCGGGATGAACTGGAACAACTGCAACTGGAGCGCTTGCAGGCGACCATCAACAGAGTTCATAAAAATGTCATCCATTACCGGAAAAAATTCAACGAACTGGACATTATTCCCGAAGATATTATTTCACTTGCGGATTTATCAAAACTGCCTCTAACCTCCAAAGAAGACCTGAATGATAACTATCCATACGGTATGTTTGCCGTGCCGCTTCGGGAGGTCGTCCGAATACACTCTTCCTCCGGCACCGGAAGCAAGCCTATCGTGGCCGGTTACACCAAAAATGATATTCGCATCTGGTCTAACCTGGTGGCGCGTTTTATGACGGCTGCCGGTGTGACACATGACGATCTGGTTCAGGTAACATTTCATTATGGCCTTTTTACCGGCGCTTTCGGTTTGCATTACGGCGCTGAAACGATCGGAGCATCCGTCATTCCGATGGGAACCGGCAACACCGAAAGACAGATCATGATTATGCAGGATTATAAATCAACCGTACTCGTCAGCACACCCAGTTATGCTCTGGAGCTGGCCTTCCGCATAGAGCAGTTGGGCATCAATCCGAAATCGCTTTCCCTGAAAACAGGTCTGTTTGGCGGAGAGCCCTGGTCGGAAAAGATGCGTAATGAAATCGAACAGGGTCTGGCCATTAACGCAACGGACAATTATGGACTTTCTGAAGTCATCGGGCCCGGCATTGCCGGCGAATGTTCCTGCAAAAACGGCCTGCACATCTACGAAGACGCCTTCTTTCCCGAGATCATTGATCCGCATACAGGAAAAGTTTTGCCGGCAGGCGCCGAAGGCGAGCTGGTCATCACCACACTGACCAAGGAAGCTTTCCCGTTAATTCGCTACCGGACGCGCGACATTACCAGCCTGGATTATGCCCCGTGTGCCTGCGGCAGGACGCTGGTGCGGATGAAAAGAACCAACAGGCGTTCCGATGACATGCTGATCATCAGAGGCGTCAATATTTATCCGTCACAAATTGAGGAAGCTGTTTTTGGTGCGGTGCAGGGTGAAGCCCCCTATCAAATTGTCGTCGAGCGCAAGGCAGCTATGGACAGCATGGAAGTCATCATTGAAATTACGGATAAAATATTTACACTGGAACTGCAAAAGCAGCGATCTTTTTTAGAACTGGTCAAAAAACGAATCATCTCCATTGCCGGCATTAACGCTTCCGTAAAACTGGTCGAGGCCAACAGCATTCCGAGGCAGGACGAAAAAATTCTGAAAGTGCTGGATAAAAGGCAGATTTAATATCCATCGTGAAACGTACAATGTGAAAAGCCCCGTTTTTTGGACGGGGCTTTTCACATTGTATAGGGTCAACAACCGGGTGCTGCCATCGATCTCAATTGCCCCGATGCCCTCTCCCCGGCCCGTCACCTTGATCCCTGAATTTCTTTTGCTGACCGGGCGGCATCCGATCCATTTTTTTTACGCCCCAGTTATTATCTTTTTCCCAGTGCTTGTTTCTTTTCCAACCTCGCCAGTTTTTTTCAGCGTCACGGTGTGGAATGCGGCGTTGATCCCACTCCTGTCCTTTCCAGCGGCGCTCGCGATAATCGCTTTTCCACTCCGGAGGAACATCTCTGTGAAAAACGGGTTCGCGGTTATAATGAACCCACCCCCGGTCATAGTTGCGGGATCGATACCAGCGCCCTTCCCAGGGACGCCACCACCAGCCGTTATAAAAGAATATGTCATCATTAACATCGGGCACCGCATAGACATCGGTTTGGGGTATCACAACCACCTGAGGCGGCGCCGGGAAAATAATCGGCGGTGGCAGAGGGATGTTCACACGGACTTTAACATCGACTTCCCCCATAACAGAAACCGGCATCAAAACGACTAACATCAGAAAAATCACTTTAAAAT
>CAYVFA010000057.1:6561-13589 GCA_964450075.1 uncultured Smithella sp. | reverse complement strand
CTTCTTGCGGCGCCTGGTTCACCCAGTTTGGCGCGGATGTCGTTGAGCTTCCGTATAATATCCTGTCTTTTCTCGTCATTTGATAAAATAGCCAGAGCCTCGGACGCGATCCGCGGGCCGTTGGCGTCTTGCTGAATTAATTCCGGGGCGACGGTTTGGCCGGCAATGATGTTGACCATGCCGATTTTCTGCCGTTTGATGATCATTCTGCCAATCAGTTCTGAAAAAAGAGAGACCTTGTAGATGATAATCATGGGCACGCCCATCAGGCCTGTTTCAAGTGTTGCCGTTCCGGAGGTGACAATCGCCAGATCACAGCAAGCCAGAACATCATAGGTATGTCCCGGTGGGACAATTTTGACGTTCAGGCCGGAATCGGCAAGAAAACCGGCGACAATTTTTTCCTCGAGTGTGTCCGCAAGGGGCAGGATATATTGCGCAGCCGGTATCTTTTGAGAAATGATTTGCGCCGCCCGGACCATTTCCGGCAACAGTCGGGTAATTTCCGCCGTCCGGCTGCCCGGCAGAAGCCCGATGGTCGTTTGCATTTCGGACAGTCCGAAATGAAGCCGTGCCTGCGGTTTGGTAAACGACGTTTTCACCGTATCCCGCAGGGGATGCCCGACATAGTTGACGGCAAATCCGTGCGCGGCGTAAAAATCAACTTCAAAAGGCAGAATAACAGCCATCTTATCGACCAGTCTTTTGATCTGTTCGACTCTTCCTCCCCGCCAGGCCCATACTTGCGGGCTGATATAATAAAATATTTTAAGGTTTCTCTTTTTGGCCGCCCGGGCCACAATATTCAAATTGAAATCCGGAAAATCAATTAAAATGACAAGGTCAGGCTTCAACTGATCCAGGGACTTTTTGATTTTCTGCATAATCTTAATAATATGGAAAGCTTTGGAGAGGACTTCCGTTAAGCCGACAACAGCAATATCCGCGGCATGAGCCAGCAGCTTTACGCCTGCCGCCTGCATTCTGTTGCCGCCGATGCCGTAGAAGTGCAGGGCGGGATTGATGCTCAGCATTTCCCGGACAAGAAAGGCGCCGTGCAGATCGCCGGAGGCTTCACCGGCAACGATCATCACTCTGGGAGCATGGCCGCTTAATGTGCTCATGTTGATATTCATGCTTTTTTCAACGGACATTTTTGATCACATCGGCTATTTGCCGGATTTCTTCCGGGGTCAGTTCCGGAAACATCGGCAGTGAAAGAACTTCCTGGGCGCAGGTTTCCGCCACCCTCAGACTTTCTTTCAGATGGTACATTTTAGTAAAGACTTCCTGCTGATGAAGAGGGACCGGATAATAAACAGCCGAGGCGCTTCCCGCTTCTGTCAGCGCGTCAATCATTTTCTTCCGGTTTTTGGTGCGGATGGTAAACTGATGAAACACATGTGTGCAGCCTTGTCTTGCCGAGGGCAGGATGATGTCGCTTGCGGCCATGGCCTTGCAGTAGGCGGCGGCATTGGCGCGCCTTGCTTCATTGGCTGCGTCGATGCGGGGCAGTTTGACGCGGAGAATGGCGGCCTGGATTTCATCGAGCCGGCTGTTGTAACCGACTTCGGAATGGTAATAGCGCACCGCGCTGCCGTGGTTGCGGAGAACTTTAATTTTAGCGGCGACGGCTTCGTCGCGCGTGATCACCATGCCGCCGTCGCCGTAACAGCCCAGATTTTTGCTGGGGAAAAAACTGAAACAGCCGGCGTCGCCGATGGTGCCAACGAGCTGTTCATGATAAGTTGCGCCGAATGCCTGCGCGCAGTCTTCAATGACTTTTAAATGATGCTTTCGCGCGATGTCCATGATCGGCGCCATATCGGCGGGATGGCCGAAGAGGTGAACCGGTATAATGGCTTTGGTTCGAGAGGTAATTTTGGGAGCGATCTGAGCGGGATCGATATTAAAATTATCCGGGCAGATATCGACAAAAACCGGCCGTGCGCCCACCAGCGCGACGACTTCCGCGGTGGCGATGAAGGTGAAAGGCGTGGTGATGACTTCGTCTCCGGGGCCAATGCCGCAGGCGCGCAGCGCCAGCAGAAGGGCGTCCGTGCCGTTGGCGCATCCTACCGCATAAGGCAGGCCGTGGTAAGCGGCAACTTCCGTTTCCAGCGCCGAAACATTCGGTCCCAGAATGAATTGCGTCGCAGCAAGCGCTGCGCCTACCGCCTGGTCAATTTCGCTCTTCAGATGGGCATACTGCCTTTTCAAATCAACCATCGGGATCATAATTTGACGTCCTCGTGGGTTTTCATTTTTTGAAGAATTTCGATGGCCAGCGCCAGAGACTGGCGGCCATCTTCACCGGTCACCGGCGGTTTGGAGCGTTCCACCACCGCGCGGACGAAGGAGCGGATTTCTTCTTCCAGAGGGTCATGGCTCCCCACTTCGACATTGTTTTGGACGATTTGCTGCTTGCCGTCGCTCCCCGTGATTTTGCTGAGCGACAGGATTTCTCTTTTTTGGCAGTCCACAGAGTGATAGCCTTCCGGGCCGAAAAATCGGATTTTCTGCATGGTCTTGGCGCTGATGCGGCTGGCGGTGATATTGGCGATACACCCGGTCGCAAACGACAGGCGGACATTGGAAATGTCGATTTTGTCCGAAAGAATGGGAACCCCCACCGCTTCCATATTGACGAGCGGAGCATTGACAAATTTTAAAATCAGATCCAGATCGTGAATCATCAGATCCAGAATGACGTCCACATCGGTCCCTCGCTCAAAAAAAGGATGCAGGCGGTGAACTTCAACAAAAACCGGTCGGGTAATGACTTTTTCAAGAGCCATGATGGCCGGGTTGAACCGTTCGATAAATCCAACCTGTATCATCAGCTGGTTTTTGCGGGCCAGCGCGAGCAGTTCATCCGCTTCTTCAAGTGTGGCACACATGGGTTTTTCGATCAGAACGTCAACGCCCGCCGCCAGAAAATCTTTGGCCACTTTGTGATGCTCGCCTGTGGGCACGGCAATGCTGACAGCGTCAACTTGACCCAGCATTTGCTTGTGATCTGTGTATGCGGAACAGGCATAAAGCTCCGCTGCCTTTTGCGCCCGTTCGGCAACGGCATCCGCCACGGCGACAATTTCACAATTATCGATATTGCGATATTTTTGAAGATGATAATTTCCCAGGTGGCCGATGCCGACCACGCCGATTCTTAATTTTTTTTCTGCCATAGTTTTTTCGGTTTGATTAGCGGCAAACGCCTCTTTCTGATTTTCGGATAAAATCGATTAAATGTCTTACTTCCGGGCAGTCTTCGACTTCCGCCTCGGTTTTCTTGAGCGCTTCCTCCATCAGCAAAGTGGAACGGAAAATAATCCGATAAGCTTCTTTGAGCGCCTTGATGCTTTTTTCCGAGAAATTTCTTCTTTCTAATCCGATGATGTTGAGACCATACAGTTTGACGCGGTTTCCCGAAGACAGGGTGTAGGGCGGCATATCCTGCGGAATGCCTGCCATAGCGCCGATAAAGCAGTGAGCGCCGATGCGCGTGAATTGATGAACGCCCGTCATGCCGCCGATAATGGCGTAGTCTTCAACGTGGATGTGACCGGCCAGCTGCGCTCCGTTGGACATGACAATATTGCTGTCCAATTTGCAGTTGTGGGCAATATGACAGTACGCCATAATCAGGTTCTGGTTGCCGATGGCGGTCATGCCGATGTCCGCGGTGGTTCCGCGGTGAATGGTGACAAACTCCCGAATGATGTTATGATTGCCGATAACCACACGGGTTTTTTCCCCTTTGAATTTTAAATCCTGGGGATCAGCGCCGATCGAACAAAATTGAAAAATGCGGCAATTCTCACCGATCTGTGTGTACTTATCAATGACGGCGTGCGGCCCGATGACGGTGTTTTTGCCGATCTGTACATCACTGCCAATTACAGCATAAGGGCCAATTTCAACGCCTTCTTCTATTTGCGCATCGGGCGCTATAATTGCTGTAGGATGAATCTTCATTTTAAATTTTTTCCTTATCTTTATTTATTTCAGCCTCCAGGGATGTTACCTGTTTGGCCAGACCGTCTAATTTTGACCTCATCTCCGGAAGTTTCGCCCGGCAGGCTTCGACTTTCAACCATTGCCGGTGGGGCAAGTGAGGCGCGCCCGCGACAATTTGTCCGGATGCCACATCATTGTGAACGGCCGCAGCGGCAACGATCATGACATAATCACCGATCGTCAGATGACCGAGAATGCCGGTTTGGCCTCCCACCATGACACTTTTTCCGAGTTTTGTGCTTCCGGCAATGCCTGCTTGGGCAGCAATCGCCGAATTTTCTCCCACCACGACATTATGGGCAATTTGCACAAGATTGTCGATTTTGACATTGCGGCCGATCCATGTTTTGCCCATTGTCGCGCGATCAATGGTCGAATTAGCGCCGACTTCCACATCGTCGTCGATCTGGACGATTCCGACTTGCGGTATTTTGGTGTTGGTGATGCCGGGTGCCGCGAAACCGAAACCATCCGCGCCAACCACAACACCCGAGTGGAGGATAACGCGCCGGCCGATGATGCAGTGGGCATAAACGCTGACATTGGCATAAAGAATTGAACCTTCGCCGACGCGGACGTTTTGGCCGATAAACACACCGGGGTAAAGGACTACGCCTTTTTCAATTTGGGCGCCACGGCTGATAAAAGCCCGGGGCATGACGGTTGCCTCTTGTGAAACGAAGGCGTCTTTCTCGATGTAAGCATCAGGACTGATCCCTGCCGGACCATGATCGACCGGATAAAACACAGCGAGGAGTTTCCCGAACGCTGCGTAGGGATCGGTTACGACAATAAGGTTTTTGCCGGGGGCGACGGTTCCCGGTGAAACAAGGATCGCCCCCGCTTGCGTTGTTTCCAGCAGTTTCAAATATTTTGGGTTGGCGATAAAAGTCAGATCATTTTCGCCTGCTTCCTCAATCGGCCGGATATCGCTGATGATCCGTTTTTCATCACCGATCAGGGCGCCGCCAATCATGGCGGCTATTTCCCGAAGATTTTTCTTCATTTTTTTAAAGAAGGCTACTTTTTTGTGTTCGCAGTTCTGTTATATTCTTCGACGACCTTTTTGGTGATATCACTGGTCTTGTCATGATAAGGCAGCGGCATGGTGCTGTAATCCATAACCAGCGTATATTTTTCCCTTTCTGCAATGCTGCGGACGACTTTCAGTATTTCAGGCACCATTTTTTGTGAATATTCCTGGTCGCGTTTCTGGAGCTCTTTGTTGGTGTCATCGACGAGGATCTGGTAATCGCGTAATTTTCTCTGATAAGCGGTCTCTTTGTCACTGCGCGCAGCGGCCGTCATGACGGAAGCTTGTTTATCCAATTCGTCCTTTGCTTTCTTGACGTCGCTCTCCATCGCCTGAATGGCGCCTTGTTTCTTTTCCACAATCTTTTTAAATTCATCGGCAGCCTTTTTCCCGGCGTTCGAGGTTTGGATGATTTGCTGCATATTGATAAAGCCGATCTTATCGGCGGCAAAGGACGTATTCGTCCAGACAAAAATAAGCAGAGCCAATCCTGCAATCAGGCAAATATTTTTTTTCATTTAAAAATCTCCCCTCAATTTGTTAGTTAGTTTATTATCAATCAACGAACTTCGCGTTCATTAATCTACTACATCATCATGCCCATGCTGAATTCCCATCGGCCAATGGAGTCATCGTTCAATCCCTTGCGATCCAGCACGTAGCCATATTCCAGGCGTAAAGGCCCGATGGGCGAAAGCCAGCGGATGCCCGCGCCTGCTGTCTGTCTCAAATCATCAAGATGGTAGCCGCCATTCCATGTATTGCCTGCGTCATAAAATATAACGCCTTTCATGCCCGCGTCTTTGATCAGGGGAAACACAATTTCCGCACTAAAGGTGACCATGGTTGTGCCGCCGACAACGTCACTGGTTCCCGGATTGGTCGGGCCGACATAGCGCAGTCCGCGCAAAGCACTCATGCCTCCCAGAACATATCGTTCGTAAATAGGCAGGTCTTTGCCATTGTCATTATTTTGGAGATAACCGATCCGGCTTTTCGCGCCGAAAATAATATCCCGGAAGATCGGATAATAACCGGCGATGGCACCGGAATATTTCGTCAACTCTGTGTTGCCGCCCAGTGGCATGCCGGCGTGTTTTACCGAAACACTCGCATTGATTCCCTTGGTCGGAAACATGTTGTCGTTGGTCGTATCGTAAGCCAGCGTGAAGGTCATGGCGCTGGTATATCTTTCGCCGGTCTGAGCTTTGATATAATTAGAAGCGGTTGTCTGATTGACATCCGTGATATTGTCGATACTGAAATTGTAACCCACATAACCGGTAATTCTATTCCAAATCGGATAGCCCAGCGTTAATCCGACACCTTTGGTGTCATAACGATAGGAATCATAATCTTTGTTGTATTTCCAGAGATCCGCCTTGCACCAAAGTGGCAGATCAAAAAGCCAGGGTTCGACAAAAGAGAGCTCGTACATATTGGTTTTAGAGCCCAGAGACGCTTTCAGGCTTAACGTCTGCCCGTAACCCAGAAAATTCTGCTGGGAGACCTGCGCCATGATGATGGCCTGGTCCACGGCGCTGTAACCCGCGCCGATCATGAACATGCCGGTATTCTTTTCTTTTACCCGGATGTTAATGTCCATCTTATTATTCGGCGCTTTTTCCGTCTGGAAATCGACCTCTTCAAAATACCGGAGGTAGTTTAAGCCTTCATAACTTTTTTTCAGTTTGCTTGCGGAATACAAATCCCCTTCAACAACGGTCAGCTGCCTCCGGATAACTTTGTCACGGGTGATGGTGTTACCGGAAATCCCGATGCGGGCAATATAAACGAGTTCGCCTTTGGAGAGTTTGAAGTTCAAATCCACCAGTTGTTCTTGCTCATGCGTGGTCACTCTGGGATCGACGTCGGCATGCGCATAGCCTTCATCGTTGGCGGCTAGCGTGATCGCTTCCATATCCTTCATGATCGCTTCCCGATCATAAAAATTTCCTGCTTTTGATTTTAAAAG
>CAYVFA010000057.1:0-6461 GCA_964450075.1 uncultured Smithella sp. | reverse complement strand
GTTTCATTTCCCTCAAAGGTGATGGAACGGATATAGACTCGGCTGTTCTCTTTAATATCCAGAATCACGACAATATCTTTTGCGCCTTCTTTTTCGATACGTTCGCTGATCTCGGCATTGTAGTAACCTTTGGCGTTGTAAAGTTCCTTGATTTTTTGAATATCATCTTTGATTTTTTCCTGATTGAGATTTTGACGGGTCTTTACGGTCATGGCATCCCGTATATCGTCCTTGCTCAGCGCCTTATTGCCAATCAGCCGGATTTCCGTTATCAGCCCTTTTTCGGCAACGGTGAAGGTCAGGACTTTGCCTTGGGGTTCCTCGGTGACACCTGCGCTGACATCCAGAAAAAAACCCATCTTGTAGATCGTTTTGATATCATCCGCAACATCCACATCGTTGATGGGTTTGCCGACTTTGCTTTTGATTTTCTCCGTGATGGCGGTCGCTCCGATCTTGCGATTGCCCGCAATGTCAATCCGCGCGATTTTTTCCAGCAATCCCATGCGGCCCAGTATTTCCTTTTTCAGATCGTCCGCCAGCACCACTGGACTCTCTGATCTTTTACCCTGCGCGGAAACGGAAGGCAGAATCGTCGCCTTGGCAACGTCGATGATTTGCGTATCGATATTGATGGTTTCACCGAATTGTGTGATGCTGCCTGCCACCACATAGTCCACCCCGAGCGCTTTACCGGCCGCGATGGCTTTGTCCTTATTCAAGGCAACATTGCCTGAGGCCAAATCACCCGCCTTCACAACTTCAATTTTCTTTTCCCGCTGCAAGGCTTGAGAAAGATGATTGTAAACGGATTCCTGAAGCGCGCTGCTATCTTTGCTTGTGTGAACGTCAAAAGGCAAAATGCATATTTTTTTGATGTTCTGGGCCTGGGCTTCCGAAAAAAAGCAGAGGACAAAAAGCATCAGAGAGATAACTATTTGTATTGTTTTTTTATTAAAAATCATAAATTTCCCCGTCACGCAGACCGATTCTGCCGGACATCCTGTCGGCCAGCAGTTTGTTGTGCGTGACCACGATCAGCGTTATTTTTTTCATAGCATTTAAATTAACCAGGATGTCTTCTATCTTTTTTCCTGTTTCCGTGTCAAGGTTTCCTGTCGGTTCGTCAGCGAGTAAAATTTCCGGTTCCATTACCAGCGCCCGGGCGATGGCGACACGCTGCTGCTCTCCGCCGGAGAGCTCGCCCGGCTTATGCTTCAGGCGGTGCTCCAACCCCACTTCCCGCAGTAATTGCGCTGCTTGATCAGCCGCCTGTTTTTTGGGAAGCCCGCTGATCAGCGCCGGCATCATCGTGTTTTCCAACGCGGTAAACTCCGGCAGCAGATTGTTTAATTGAAAAACAAAACCAATCGTTTGGTTGCGGAAAGCGGATATTTTCTTCTCACTCCACTCAAAAACATTATGGCCGGCCATGGAAAGTGTGCCCGACGTCGGATGATCCAGCGTTCCGAGAATGTGAATCAGCGTGCTTTTACCCGCGCCGGAAACGCCCACAACGGCCAGAGAATCGCCTTTTTTTATTTCCAGATTTAAATTTCGCAAAACTTCAATTTTGTTGCCGTCTTTTACGAAAGTTTTCGATAAATTGCTCAGTATGATCATATCTGGGTCGCTATTATTCGTATCTCAGGGCTTCCGCCGGATCCAGCCTGGAGGCCCGGAGCGCCGGGTAAATGGTTGATATAAAACAAATCACGAGTGTGCCGATAACAATAACGACCACGTCTCCATAATTGACTTTCGAAGGAAGTTCGCTCAGGTAATACACATCGCCGGGCAGAATTTTAAAATTAAAAATTTTCTCCACCATCAAAGAAATTTTCTGTAAATTCAAGGCAATGGTGAGGCCGGCAATACAGCCCAAAAAAGTTCCGATCACGCCGACAATCAGTCCCTGATAAATAAATATTTTCATGATGGTCCGAGAGGTGGCGCCCATCGATTTTAAAATGGCGATATCCTTGTTTTTTTCCATGACAATCATGATGAGGGCGCTGATAATGTTGAAGGCGGCCACCAGCACGATCAAACTCAGAATAATAAACATGACGCGTTTTTCCAGCTTCAGGGCTGAAAACAGGTTTTTATTCATCTGCATCCAGTTTTGCGCGAAATAGGGGAAGCCCAGTTTGTTTTGAAGGGTGCGGGAAATGGTATCAGCTTTGTAGATATTTTGGACAACAATATCAATGCCCGAAACGGCGTCACCCATGTCTAAAAATTCCTGACAGCTTTTGAGCGATAGAAAGGCCAGTTTGGAATCATATTCATAGAATCCCGATTCGTAAATCCCGACGACGATAAACTTTTTCATGCGGGGAACCATGCCCATCGGGGTGGCAATGCCCCCGGAAGGGGAGATGATGGTGAGGGGATCATACAGAAAAACGCCCATGTTGCGGGCCATTTCCTTGCCGATCATGATCCCTTGCAGATCTCTGTTTTCAGCCGACAGTTCCTTTGAGATGCTGTCTGGAATTTTATTGAGGTATTCGATGCTACCTTGACGGATCTTTCCCAGGTTGATGACTTTAGGCGCGCTTTCGGTATCCATGCCCCGTATGATGACGCCGGTGACGCCGTTTTGGCTGCGCATCATGGCTTCCGTATAAATAAAAGGCGTGGAAGCGACGACCCCCGGGGTTTGATCGATTTTCTCGCGCAGGGCCGGATAATTTTTCATCGTACCGGTCATATCCGCCGTTATTTCAATGTGTGAGCGAATGCCTAGAATCTTGGAACGCAGATCTTCTTCAAAACCGTTCATGACGGCCAGCACAACGATCAGTGCCGCGACGCCCAGAAAAATGCCGAAAATCGATATAAAGGTAATGATCGAAACAAAAACCTGTTTGCGTTTCGCCCGCATATACCTTCTGCTGATGAAGAATTCGTAAGGCATTAAAAATTATCCTGTCGGAAAACAGTTGATTTTAAGGCTGCGTAAACTTTGATGCGCATCTCATTCCTGTCTGGTTCTCAGTAGCGGGAACAAAATAACGTCCCGAATCGATGCAGAATCGGTAAAGAGCATAATCAACCGGTCGATGCCGATTCCTTCTCCGGCTGTCGGCGGCATGCCATATTCAAGTGTGTGGATATAGTCTTCATCCATTTCGTGGGCTTCATCATCGCCCGCTTCCCGCTCTTTGAGCTGCTGGACAAACCGATCGCGCTGATCGGCCGGGTCGTTTAGCTCGGAAAAAGCGTTGGCGATTTCCCTTCCGGAAATGTAGAGTTCAAATCGATCGACCAGTTCCGGATTGGTGTTGGACCTGCGCGACAGAGGAGAAACCGCGACGGGATATTGCGTGACAAACGTCGGCTGGATCAGCTTCTTTTCGACCACTTCATCAAAAACCGCCATGAGAATTTTTCCCAGCGGGTCGGTTTCTTTGACATCGCAGCCGACTTTACGGGCGAAAGCGAGCGCTTTATCCATATCGGCAAGATCCGCAGGTTCCATCCCGGCAATTTGCGTCAGCGCATCGTTGACGGAAAGACGCCGCCAGGGTGGTGTCATATCGATTTCCGTGCCCTGATAGGTGAACTTGAGGCCATCAAAGATATTTTTCGCGATGAAGCTGAATAATTCTTCCGTAAAGGACATCAAATCCTCGTAAGTTGCGTAGCTCCAGTAAAACTCCATCATGGTAAATTCAGGATTATGAAAGGTGGAGATGCCTTCATTGCGGAAGTTGCGGTTGATTTCATAAACTCTTTCCAGACCGCCGGTAACCAGTCGTTTAAGATAAAGCTCCGGCGCGATCCGCAGGTAGAGATCCTGATCCAGCGCATTGTGATGTGTTTTGAAAGGCCGGGCGACGGCGCCGCCTGCTCGTGGCTGCATCATGGGCGTTTCGACTTCCAGAAAATCATGCTGATCCATGAATTGCCGCATCAGCTTGATAATCAGGCTGCGCCGGTAAAAAATTTCTTTGACCGCCGGGCTGGATATCAAATCCAGATGCCGCTGACGATAGCGGGTTTCAATGTCCGTCAGGCCATGCCATTTTTCCGGAAGGGGGTGCATGGATTTGGCCATCAAGCGCAATTCTTCGCACTCCAGCGTCAATTCGTTGGTTTTGGTGCGGAATAACTTTCCGGAAACATATATAATATCGCCTATATCCAGTTTTTTAAACAGGGAAAAGTCCTGCTCACTCAAGATGTTTTTCGCAATATAGCACTGCATCTGACCCTTGCGGTCTTGAATCTTGACAAAGGCGGCTTTGCCGAAGCTGCGGATGGCCATCAAGCGCCCGGCAATCGAAAATTTTTGTGTCAATTGCGCCAGGGCATCACCCTCGGTGTTGCCGAATTCGCCCATGATCTGGGCGGTTGTATTTTGGGGCTTTACGTTATTGGGATATAAATCCACACCGGCTGCTTTCAAGGCCGCGATTTTTTCCAGGCGAACCTTTAAAAGATCATTGTCTTCCATAATTTCTCCACTTTTTAAAAGTCCATCTGACTATATTTTTTTTAGGGATTAGTCAAGCATCATTGTCGTTTCGGCGCGTGACGGATGAAGCAGCACAGAACCAAAAAATATGTTTGCCTATGGGGCGGTTGTTATGTATGATGCGCCGACTTTATACACAGGGGGGAAGGCATCATGGTGAACAAGGCGGTATTGATCGGCAGACTGGGCAAAGATCCGGAAATCAAGTATTTGCCGGACGGGACAATGGTTACCAATTTTAATCTGGCGACCGATGAACAATGGAAAGATAAAAATGGCGAAAAAGTTCAGAAAACCGAGTGGCACAAGATTGTAACCTATAGAAAACTGGCTGAAATATGCGGCAACTATTTGGTCAAAGGATCCCTTGTTTTTATTGAGGGAAAGATTCAAACCCGTTCATGGGATGATAAGGATGGTGTAAAGCATTACATGACGGAAATTGTTGCAAACGAAATGAAGATGCTGGATTCCCGGGGACAGGGGCAGGCAAAGGCAAATACTGATGCGGCGCCGGAAGCAGCTTACAGCTCTAACGGCACGCCGATGGAAGATGTTCCCTTCTAATTCGTACAGTGCCGGCGCTTAAATAAGGCGTGAACGTTTAAGTGTCGGCACTGAGAAATCTACTTGTTTTCTTCTTTTTTCGCCGGGGTGCCGGTGTCGGGGCTGTCAGAAACGGATTTCTTGAAATTTTTGATGCCTTTACCCAGCGCCGAGCCGATTTCCGGAAGCTTTCCGACGCCGAAAATAATCAGAATAATGACCAGTATAATCAGCAGTTCCGGTATTCCTATTCCAAACATAACATTACCTCTTTCATCCTTAATATTTTAGGGTAAGCGCAGGTGGATGACCTGTCCCGTCTTGCCCAAATTTTCTATTGTTTTTCCATCAAGTTGTATTCTGACCCCGCCGGCATTACCGATATCCATATTAAAGCGCGCCGCTTTATGGGACATATTTTCCCCGGGTCTCAGTAAGACCTGAAAAGGCTCTTCGTCATCGGCTTGAATTCTGAGCCATGTTTCTTCCGTGGCGTGAACAACCAGAACAGACGATTCTTCATCCTCCACGGGTGCTGTTTTTTTTGTTTTGGGGATTTTGGGCGCTGCTGCAGGCGCTTGTGCGGCCGGTTTCTGTATTTCTTCTGTTTTTTGCTCCGGCTGTTTTTGTTCGCCACCTGTTTGAGTGGGCAGGATTAAATTTTCCTGCCTCGGCAGATTGACGTCGATGGAAAGATGATCCGGCATCGTTTTACTTTGGCCATCGGGGGCGACAATGGCGGTTTGAGGCGTGGTTTCAGCCTGTAAAGGCGTTTCCGTTTCCGAAGACGGCTTGTTGTAAATGCTGACAAAAAAGGCTACGGCTGTAAAAACGATGATAATGAGCAAAAGCCACAGGTAGGCTTTATAACGTGACAATATCATGGCCAAAGGCGCATTGGGAGGGGGTTCCGGCTCCTGTTCTTTCTCTTTTATTTGCAGCTCCTGCAGGTAATCTTCGTATCGCCGTAAAGCAGATTGAGCATCAACGCCCAAAGCAGCCGCATACTTTTTAATGAAATTTCGGGTGTATATCGGGACAGGCAGCAAATGATAATGGCCATTTTCGATGGCTTCCAGATTGACCACACTGATCCGAGTACGCTCAAATAACTCCTTCAGGGTCAACCCTGAATTTTCCCGAGCGGTTTTTAAATCAATATTCGAGGAATCAGCGTTTTGTTCTGTTGTCATTAACCTGTCACAAATAATGGTTATTTTTGTTTTGTTTAGCATTATTTCTGAGACAGCGCAACTTTTAAGATTATACTTACTTTTTGGCGTCCTTTATGGTTTAAGCCTCTGAAATAAATGTTGATAAGGAGGTGCTATCTCATGACGGAGATGGTGGACTTTACCTGCGCACTGGCGCGTCAGGCAGGAAAATTACTCATCGATAAATTCACACAGCAACATCAGATTCATTACAA
>CAYVFA010000056.1:0-13746 GCA_964450075.1 uncultured Smithella sp. | reverse complement strand
CATAGCCGTCAAAATCAATCGGGACGATTTGTTCGACTGCCTGACGGCGCAGGTCCAGATACGTGCCGCCCTGGACAATGCCGAAAAGCGCCTGATGGGTGTTTGTTTTTGCCGCCCTGCATGATTTTGCCCATTTCGTGGTGAGCGCCAGAGAATCCTGTGTTTGCTTGAGCGTCGCGGGGTAGGGTGTGCACTCATCGAGACACATCATAATGTCCGAGCCCAGCGCTTCCTGGATTTCGACCGCTTTTTGCGGCGTCAGGAGATGTTTGGAGCCGTCGATATGCGACCGGAATATCACGCCGTCCGGCATTATTTTGCGAAGCGCCCCCAACGAGTAAACCTGAAATCCGCCACTGTCCGTAAGGATCGGTCCCGGCCAGTTCATGAAGGAATGGAGACCGCCCAGTTTGCGAATCGTTTCATGACCGGGCCGCAGATACAGGTGATACGTGTTGCCCAGAATGATTTGCGCGCCGCAGTCCCGAATATCTTCGGGGCGCAGGGCTTTGACCGTGCCTTGTGTACCGACCGGCATGAACGCGGGTGTGTCCACCGTACCGTGAGGGGTGATTATTTTTCCCAGGCGCGCGGCGGTCACGGAGTCTTTTTTAATCAATTCAAATGAAAAAGACATGGATCCATCCTATAAAATCAGCATACAGTCGCCGTAGCTGTAAAATAAATAACGTTGCTCAACCGCCTGGGCATAGGCTTTCCTGATGAAATCCGTGCCGGCAAAAGCGCAGGCCAGCAGGAATAAAGAGGATCGGGGCAGGTGAAAATTGGTTAAAAGTCCATTCACGATTTTGAATGAATAGCCGGGATAAATATAAAGACAGGTTTCACCGGATTGCGGTTCAATCGTTCCGTCTTGACTGGCCACGCTCTCCAGAGTTCTGGTTGATGTTGTGCCCACGGCAATGACCCGTTTGGCGTTATTGATCTTCTCCGCCGCATCGGGGCTTATTTCAAAAAATTCCGTTTGCATGATGTGATCTTCAACGGTTTCTGCTTCGATCGGTAAAAAAGTGCCAATGCCGACATGCAGTGTGATCGGAGCGATCTGAACGCCCCTGGCTTGCAGGGCGGCCAGGATATCCGCTGAAAAATGCAGGCCGGCAGTCGGAGCGGCAATGGAGCCTGCCGCTTTGGCATAAATCGTCTGATAACGTTCGCGGTCATTCATGGAGTCCGGCGCTAAACTCTTTTTTCGCTTAATGTAAGGCGGCAGGGGGGCGCGCCCGAAGCGTGCCAGGTAATTGTCAAAGCCGTCAACAGCGCAAAACCGCATTAGCCATTTTTTGTCGGAGATTCTGGCGATTATCTTTGCCTCGCAGGCGTGTCCAAGATCAATCGTGTCATTTTCACAGAGCCTTTTGCCGGGGCGTGCCAGCACTTCCCACAGTTCCGAACCGTCTTTTTTCTCCATGCAGGTTAGAAGGAGTATTTCCAGAATCGCCCCGGTGGATTTTTTGCCGTAAATTCTGGCTGGAATGACACGGGAGTCGTTGACCACCAGCACATCGCCCCGTTCAAGGCATTCCGGCAGCAGGGAGAATTGGCTGTCCTCAATGGTCTTTTTCCGAGGGTTCAGCTTCATCATGCGGGAGGCATCCCTTTGCGGACGAGGGTGTTGCGCAATCAGCTCCTCGGGCAGAATATATGAAAATTCCTCTAACTTCATCGTTTCTCCGGCAAAAGTGAAAAGTTTAGGCAAATAATCAAAATAAGGTGCGGCTGTCAATCAAAACTGTCAGCGCCGCCCGAAATAAAGCAGAATCAAACCGATTAGGATGGCGGAAATGCCAAGACCCCGCAATGTATTATCCGGCAGGGTTGTGATTTTAATCAGATAGGGTTTTATTTTTTCGGGAAAAACAAGGTAGGGAAGGCCTTCCACAATGAAAACCATACCCATGACACAAAGGAAATAATCCATGGGCTATATCCTCTTTTCCTTGGCATCGTTCCAGAGAGCGTCCATATCGTTTAGTGTCGCATCGGAAAGCGATTGGCCGCGTGTGGAAAGCTGCTTGGTGATATAGTCGAAACGCCTTAAAAACTTATCAATGGCGCCTGTTGCCGCCGTTTCTGCGTCTGCGGAAAGAAAGCGGCTGAGATTCACCAGAGTAAAAAAAATGTCGCCCAATTCTTCTTCAACTCTTTTTGCATCTCCGCTTGATCGTGCCTCTGCAAGTTCGTCGAGTTCTTCATTTAACTTTTTCAGGACATCGTCGGCATTTTGCCAGTCAAAGCCGTAACGGGCGGCAACCGTCGTGATTTTTTGCGCTCTTTTCAGCGCGGGCAGGGAGCGGGGAATGTTCCCGAAGAGGTCGTTGTCCAGAGCCTTGCCGCCTCGCTCTTTCTTTTTGATCTCCTGCCAGTTTTCCTTTACTTCGCGGACGGAATTGACTTTGACGTCGCCGAATACATGCGGATGACGACGGATCATTTTTTCTTTAATGGCTGCCATCACATCTGCCAGCGAAAACTCTCTCGATTCGGACGCGATTTCGGTAATAAATAAGATTTGAAAAAGCAGGTCCCCCAACTCTTCCTGAATGTGCCGCGGATTTTTTTCAGCAAGCGCGTCGAGGACTTCGTAAGATTCGTCCAGAAGATATTTGCCGATGTCCTGCTGGGTCTGCTTCTGGTCCCAGGGGCACCCGTCCGGCGCCCGCAGTTTCTTGATAAGCGTGATCAATTCCTGCAATTCTTTTTGTGCATCATTCATAGGGGCAGGTCATTAGCACAATAAGGAAATACTGACAATGTTTTCTGTGATAGGAAACAACCTTGTTGACAGGACAGGTGGAGTTTCCTATAGTCCGATCATGTTAAAAAACGTTCACCTCTATAAAGGCATTATTTTTATAATGCTTTCGGAATTATTTTTCACCATCGCCACCATATTTTCCAAACTGCTGACCAACTCATCGGCTGTTTCCGCTCTGGAGGTAACCTTTCCCGCTTTTTTCTGGGATGGATTGTTGCTTCGGTGATCGTTTACAAGAATTCACTATCGCTTGTGCCTAATAAATTATCCCTTCTGGTCTGGCGGGGCGTGTTGAATACTGTCGCTGTTATTTTGTTTTTTCTGGCATCGCAATACACAACGATCACGAACACCCACATGCTCAACATGACTTATCCCTTTTTTATCTTTCTTTTCGCACCGCTTTTTTTCCGTGAGGAAAAAGTATCACCTTTCATGTATCTGATTTTGATTGCCGCGCTGGCCGGTATCTGGCTGGTGATCAATCCCAATCTGAATGCCGTCAACAAGGGAGATATATTCGGCCTGCTGTCGGGGATTGTTGCGGCTTTCGCGATTATCACACTGAACATGGCGCGGAAAAATGATTCAACGATGGTGATTCTGTTTTATCTGATGTCGATCGGAACGGTGTTGAACGGTTTGGCGATGCTGCCTGTTTTTGTGTGGCCGAAGGGGAGCGAGTGGCTGCTCTTACTGGCGTCGGGGGCGGTTGGTGTTTTAGGGCAGATTTGCATTACCTACGGCTATAAATTTATTACCGCACGCGCCGGATCGCTTATTTCCTCCTCACGGATTTTCTATGCCGTTTTGCTGGGCATGATGATTTTCAACGAGGACCTGACACTGCGTATCGCCATGGGCGGGTTGCTGATTCTTCTTTCGATCGTAGCGGTGACCTGGCTTCACAAACCGGATCCAGAAGCTCCGTCAAACCCTTAGCGGGCGCATTGGGTTTCGGGAATGCAAATTTTCAGTTGACCTTGAACAAAGGACTGTCTTTCCCGAAGTCGATAATAAAGGGCGTCTGAGGATGTCCCAGTCTGCCTGAAATCTCCGTCGTTCTGTCCTTCGAATATCGTCCCAGCTTGGTCACCGTTACCGTGCCGTCTTTTTCACGATCCACAGCGCTGCCGTTGGCCATCCCCTGCAGGAGCGTATGCGTATATAGCCCGTTGCCCTGATAGCCGTCCAGCGCCGTCTGCACACTGCCTGCCGATGCAAAAATGTGCAGCCCCATTTTTTTTGCCAATACGGACATCCGGGCATCATACAGGCCGCTGACGATGGTATCGACCCCTCCGGCGTGACAGGTATCGAAGACAAACAACTGGGACAGAGATTTTATCTTCTTCGAAATTTCAACAATTTCATTAGAGCTGATCAGACTGGTCGTATTTAAGAGTCGTCCATCAAAACTGCTGGTAACGATGTAGTACTGACCCTGCAGCAACAGACCATGGGAGGCGTCAAAAAATATGAAACGGTCTCCCTGTTTTATTTTTTTGGACAGGCCGTCGATTGTGGACAGGATGTTTTGCTTGGTGGCCTGCTGATTGACCAGACTGAGCAGATGGATATTTTCCGGCTTGTAAAGTGTGCGGGCCTTTGCGGACAGCTGTTTTGAAAAATCCGCCGCATCCTTGGCGGCATATTTGAGATTGATCGAGGCGTCACGATACTTGTCGATGCCGACAGACAGAATATAAAGGTGAGGCTCGTCCTGTTTTACCGTGGATGTGAACCTGGCTGTTTCCAGAAAACTCTGGACGGTGTTTGCGGCGTTAAAAGCGGTCAGGCTGATTTCATTTTCTCCGGCGATTGTTTCCACTTCAACGCAATTTTCAACAAGGTTGCCTTTCGGCGAAGCCAGTTGATTTTCGGACAATTGCTTTCCCTTCACCACCAGTGAACGCATATCCTGATAGACCGTTTTGCTGTTGAGTGAGGCCAGCTGCATCTTGGCCGTCGTTTCGTTTTTAACGACTTCCCGATAAAACCCGTCGGACTTGATCAGCTTGCCGTTCTGGAAGATCCGGATTTCGCCGATGCCACCACCCGTGCTTTTGACGCGATAGCAGACCTTGGCTGAAGACAGGTTGGTTTCCCCGGGCAAGGAACTGAAACTGACTCTCGGCGGCGGTGTTCTGATGGCTTCGCTCAGCGTAAGAGTAACCAGGTCGGCAATATTTTCCCCGTTGAGTTTGGCCGTCACAATATCGGGACGGTAAAAGAGATCGTAAAACTGGTCAATCCCGTAAACTTTGGTATTAACCAGAATGTTCAATGATTGATGACCGTTTTGTGATGAATTGTAATAGCCTTCCTGTGTGACCATGATCCACTCGCCGTCATTCAAATCAACAAACTTGATAAATTCCTGGCCGGTTGCGCCACTCCATAAGCGGATGGTACCGTCCGCGCCGCCGGATATGATCATGTTTCGCGCGCCGGCAAAAGCGATGGATTTAACTTCTCCCGTGTGGCCGGCAAGGGTTTGCAGCTCCCGACCTGTGGCAACATCCCAGATTTTCACCATATTGTCGCGGGCCGCCGACACAAACCGTCCACCGTCGGATGAAAACGCCAGAGCGTTGATTCTTCCTTTGTGTCCGGAAAAAGTTTTTATCTTTTGACCGGTGGCAACATCCCACAAATAGATGGCGTTGCCCCAGTTTCCGGAAAGCAGATATTGACCATCGGGTGAAAAGATAACGGTGCTGATACGATGATCAAAAGCGCGCAAATTCAGGGTCATTTTTTCAGCCATTCGCACAACGACGGCCGGAGGGACATCCCCTGTAACAGGGGCGGCTGGCGCGGTTGGGGCGGTTGGAACGGGACGGACGGCGCCGCCTCTTCCTCTTGCGAATCGTATATTTTCTCTGGCTGCTTGATATTCAGCGGGTGGCTTGTTTTCTTTAAAAGGTCCGACTTCGGTTGCGGTGGATGCATCCCAAAGCTTGATTTTACCATCCCAGCTTCCGGAAACCACCTGTTTGCCGTCCGGTGAAAAACCGACGGCGTTTACCCAGGCTGTGTGTCCTGTGAATTTAAGCATTTCCTGTCCGGAGGCAATGTCCCACAGCCTGACGATTTTATCGCTGCCTCCCGTAAGCACGGAGCGGCCGTCAGGGGAGAAGGCTACTGAATCAACGAGGTCATCTTTCGTATCTACAGTAAATGACTTGATGGCTTTTCCTGTTTCCACATCCCAGAGGATCGCTTTGTGGTTGGCACAGCCGGTGAGGACCCACTTGTCATCCGGTGAAAATTTAACGGAAAAAATGGCATCTTTAACGTCGGCAAATGACCGGATGGCTCTGCCGGTTTGGGCATCCCAAAGCCTGAGCGATGTTTTACCCGCCGAAACAATCATCTTGCCGTCACGCGAATAATCCAGGGTTTCAATTTCATTATGTCCGGGCGGCGCATAAATCTTAGCGGTGAGGTCAGTGGCCGCAGGGCCCGGACTTTCATCGAAAGTTTTCGGCGCCTGTGACTGTCCGCCGGCGTCTTGTGATTGTCCCATTCGTCCGACAACCGTCATGAGGGTGGGGGACAGGCGAAATACGGACAGGACTATTCTGTCGCCGGGGCTGGATCCGGAAACGGCGCGGTCCAGTTCACCGACATTTTTGATGCTCTGATAATTAAAGCCCACAATGATGTCATTGGGTTTTATGCCCATTTGCTCCGCGGTGCCGCCTTTTGCAACGCCTGCAACCAGGACGCCATCCTCCAGGCTTGTTAATCTGGAAAGCATCCTTTTATAGCCGCCTTCCAGTGTCTTTGACTGTAACCCGAGACAGGCCTGTTCATCGGCACGCGCATGACCGGGAAGGGACATGGACAGGGAGAAGAAACAGATGATCAACGCGCAGATGTATAAAAGCGAAGTTAAAGACAAGGACGGGTTTGTGAATTTTATTTCACAAACATCCCTTTTATTATTTAAAATCATTATTGCTGAACCTCCAGCCTGTTGGCTATTTCACGATAAAGACGTCTCTTTGCCGGTCTTGAAAATAAACATGATGATATTGTGAACCGTTGATCCGGTCAAAAAAACTTTCGCCGTTCTGCCGGCATTCCGGACAACAGGAATTGGGCAGGATCACCGCGTAGATTTTTTTGCCCGTGTCGGCGGTCGATTCAATCATGACCAGCCCGCCGCAATCATTGCAGACGCGGACGGTTTCAATTTGTTTTTCCGTAATGTCATCCGTATCATAATAGATGCTTTTTTCACGGCGGATATACGCGGCTGATCCTGTGATTTGCTTTTTCAGGTTTTTCTTTTTCTTCCACAGAGTCATGACATTTTTGACTTCTTCTTCAATCAGCCGGGTTACTTCGGGCGATTGACGGATGCGCTGGGCGTCGTAATCCGGTTCGCGTACCTGGCTGTAATCCAGTCCGGCCATGGCAAGGATAATGCCGACATTGACGTAGGGGAGGGCTTTTTCAATGGAGTACCCGCCTTCCAGTACGGCAATATGGGGCGCGAGTTTTTCATTTAAAAGCGCGTATCCCTGAGCGCTGAAATTCATGTTAGTGATCGGGTCGCTGTAGTGATTGTCCTGTCCCGCGGAGTTGATGATGATGTCCGGCTTGAACTCATCCAGAATTGGAAGAATGACGTTGTCCAGCGCAAACAGGAAGCCCTCATCCGATGTGCGTGGGGGCAGGGGAATATTAATGGTTGCACCCAGTGCGTTGGGACCGCCGAAGTCATCGATGAAACCTGTTCCCGGATAAAGCGTTCGCCCGTCCTGATGCATAGAGATGCACAGGACGTCTGGATCGTTCCAGTAAATGTCCTGGGTGCCGTCGCCGTGATGACAGTCCGTATCCACAACGGCAATTCTCTTGACGCCGAATTTGTGACGGATATATTCGATCATCACCGCTTCTATGTTAATGTTACAAAAGCCGCGAGCGCCGTGGGCAACCAGCATCGAATGGTGGCCGGGCGGCCGGACCAGGGCAAAGGCGTTATCGACGGCGCCTGTCATCACTTTTTCTGCGGCGGTGATCGCGCCTCCGGCTGAAATCAGATGGGAATTTGTGGTCAGGTTTTGCGGGTTCGGAACACAGATGTGGCAGCGGTTGATGTCGGCGTATGTGGCGATTCCCGGTTTGTATTCCACAATGTTGGGAAAATCCAGCAGACCTTCTTCAAAAACCTGATCCTGTGTGTAGAGCAGTCTTTCTTCACGCTCCGGGTGGTTGTCCGATATGGCCCAGTCAAATGCCGGGAAAAATATAAGACCGGTCTTATTTTCTTTTTTAGGCATGTTTTTACCTTTCAGTGCTGGCAGAGATCAGTCCGGGTTTAATCTGAACTTTGACTCGGATATTTTTCCCCGTCGTGTAAAAGTCCCGGATCATATTGAATTCCTGCGATTCGGTTACTTCCATGATAATATCTGCGGGCTTCGCGCCCATCCCGACAGCTTTTTGGCGAAGGGTTGTTCTGCCGACCTCGATGGCGTCCGCAAGACAAAAATTGCGGGGGATGCTTTGAACACAGCCTTCTTCGCTGATGATCAGCTCTCTTTTTTCCGTATCAGCCAGGATCGTTATTTCAGCGGTTGTACGGGCAATAGCCACGCCTAAGGCATTGGACACTTCGGAGTGTTCAGGGATGGAATAAGGATAGCCCAGGTTTTGAGCAATAAAGGGCGCAACCGCAGCGGGCCCCCCTCCGACATACAGGATTTTGGGCTGAATAATCTTGCCTTCCAGAAGCTCATGGATGGTATAAACCGGTTTATTATTGATCTCAGACAGAATTTGGCGGATGCTGTCCGCAATCATGGCTGCCATCTTTTCAACAATGGCGTGCGCCGCATCCTGAACGCTCAGGTGAAGTTTTTTGGCGATGACGGCAATTGCATCATGCGCTTTTTGTGGATCGCCGAATGTAATAATTCCGTCCACGATCATGGCATCCGTGGGGGTGGGGAACGGCCCGTCCAGTGCCGCAGCCGGTCCTTCCCGCTGTGGTCCGATTAAAATATTGCCTTTTTCAATTTTCACCACACTGTCGCCGCCAACGCCGATGGATTTCGTGTAAAGGCCGCGAATAAGCGTTTTACGCCCGCTGATGGTCACGCCGGTTGGCTCGAGAAGGGGAACGCCGTCAGCAAAAACGGAGATATCCGTCGTGGTGCCGCCGATGTCCAGAGCTACCGCGTCTTCTTTGATGGAGGCCGTGGCCAGTACGCCCATGATACCTGCCGCCGGGCCGGAGTGAATGGTCTGTACGGGGCAGTCCAGCGATTTATTAATCAGGATCGTTCCGCCGTCCGCTTTTAAGATATAGACAGGAATATCCGGACCGATCTTTGCGGCAAATTTTTGAACATCCTGCGCAAAGCTTTGATATATATCATGAATGGCCGCATTTAAATACGTGGTGGCGATGCGGCGCGGAAAATTCAGTTGCCCGGACAGCGTATGACCCAGAGAAATGTGCCTGGAACTGTTCTGCAGCAATTCGGCCGTATCCATTTCCTGCTGCGGATTACGGCTGGAAAATTTGCCGACGATTCCAATATGGCCGATTTGACTTTCTGAAATGGCATTGCTGATTTCATCAATTTCGCGGCAGTTCACGTTTTTAACGGGGATGCCACGGTGATTAACGTAGCCTTGGGCAAAGTAAACGTCCTTACCCAGATTCAAAGCGGCTGGAGAAAGACCGGGGCCGCTTAGCAAAACCATTGCCACGCGATTGGTTTTATGCTGGACGATGGCGTTGGTCGAGATGGTCGTGCTCAGAACGATCCTCTCAATATTATTAACATTATCACTTGAAATCAGCCGATTGGCCGCTTCCATCAGCGAAGACATGATATTCGCTTGATTCGTCAGTACCTTAGCTTTTTTGACCAGTTGAAAATTTTGAACCAGAACGGCGTCCGTATGGGTTCCGCCGACGTCAATACCAAGTATCATTGCCGAGTCCTTTAAGATCAATTTTTCTCACTTATATATGTTTAAATATTTCTTGACAAGGCAAAAAAAAGGCGTAATGTCACGCATCGTAAAGCTAGTGTGTTCACACACTAAAATTTTTGAAAGGAGGATTTGACTAATGAAGAAGGTAATGGCCATTTTTGTTAGCGTGCTTTTGTTGGCTTCTTTATCCATCGCGGCCGTAGGCTGCAAGAAAGCAGAAGAACCAGCAGCACCCGCGGTTGAAGCACCTGCAGCACCCGCAGCACCGGCAGCACCCGAAGCAGCACCGGCAGCGCCCGCAGCACCGGCAGCACCCGAAGCAGCACCCGCTGCACCGGCAGCACCGGCCCCTGCACCGGCAAAATAATTATATAATCAATTGCAGGATTATAGAACCGGGTAACCTTTGCTCACGCACAGGTTACCCGGTTTTTTTGTGCCTTGACATGCCTGTCTTTAATGTTTAAATATATAAACCATAATCAAAATTAGCGAAAATAATTTAAGGAGGTGTCTTATGGCGGAAAGAGATTGGGATTTGGTAAAAGGGTTGGTGGTCGGCGGCTTGATCGGCGCAGCTATTGGAATCTTGTTTGCTCCTAAAAGCGGCAAAGAAACCCGTCAGGACATTGCTGAAAAAGCTGATGAGCTTTTGGCTAAAGCAAAGGAAGAATATGAAAAGGCGGCGGAAAAAAGCAAAGCCGTCTATGATGCAGCGGTCGTCCGTCTGAAAGACGCCGAAGGAATCGCCAGGGAAAAAGTGGGAGAAATAGAAGAAAAAGTAAGCGAGCTTGCTCATCAGAGCGCCGAGACGCTGGCGGATAACAAGAACCGTTTAAAGAAAGCGTTTGATGCCGGCGTGGAAGCCTATCGGGAAGAAAGAAAATAAAACCGGCTTGAATGACCCGCCGCCATCCATTAATCGCATAGCTACAGTTTGGGAGAAGAATTATGTATCTGGAAATCGGTTTAATCATTTTTGGCATTGCGCTTTTGCTGCTGGTGTTATTCTGCATCCCGATTCTGCTGAAACTATGGCGCGCCGCGAGCGACGTCACCGTTACATTGCAGGCTTTAAATGAGCGATTGCCGGCCATCTTGAAAAACATGGAAGATATTTCCACAAATATCAACCAGTCCACAACGGCGATCAACAGCGAAGTTCAGAAATATACCGCCACATCCCGGCGGCTTCAGATCGTGATGTCTGATCTGGTCGGTGGCATCGAATTAGTTTCTGATCTGGCCAGGCGATCTCCTGTATTCGGGAAAGTGACGGAAGCCCTTGCTGTGGCCAAAGGGGTGCGCGTATTTTTTAATGTATTGACCGGCAAGCAAAAGGTTTAAAAATGGCAAAAATGACTTTTTCCAACAAGTTTGGCCGTGTTGCCGTTTCCAAAAAGCCTGCGGGGACCGAAGCGCCAAAATCCGTGGAAGATACCGTACGGGAAATGAAAAACGCCGCCAAAGCCCTTGGCGGTGAGGATTACCGGGAAAAGTCTTTGAGTATTCATGGGCTGGTATGCGCCCGTTGTGCGAGGGAATTTACAGGCGTCAACCGCCAGCTTTTAACCGTTCATCATAAAGACGGCAATCACCACAATAACCCCGCCGACGGCAGCAACTGGGAAAACCTTTGCGCTTATTGTCATGAAGATGTTCACAGCCGGGAAGGGTTGGCAGACTATCTGGGGAATAACGCATCCAGTCGGGACGCTAATCTTGTATATGGAGAAACGGCGTCTGCCCCATCTTCAGAATCCAAAAGTCTTCTGGCCCAGAAATTAAAACAGGCTCTACAGAAAAAAAAATAAGGTCTTATCGAAGAAGAATTCTGGCGTCGGTATTTTCTTTCACCAGCTTGTCGCCAACCGATGTTCCGCAGTAAACGCAGCTGTAATCAAATCTTTCGCCCTCGGACAACACCAGCAGCAGTCTTTTCCGCACAGGCACAGCCCGCCGGCATTGCGGGCAGAACAATTCGGTAGCGTCAAAATCTTTGTAGGATGGTTTCACTATTTGTCATCCTTTTCCGGGATTTTTTGCCAGTCGGCAAGCCACACCGTGGCTTCGCTGTCGCTGGGTGCCCGCCAGTCGCCGCGTGGGGAAAGCGATCCGCCAGAACCCACTTTGGGACCGTTGGGAACGCAGGATCGCTTATACTGCGATGTTTTAAAAAACCGGGTCAAATAAACATGCAGCCATTTTTTGATTTCTTTCAGAGAGTAACTGTTTTGTTTTTCCGGCGGCACATCGGGCCATGAGCCTTGTTTTTTATCCTTCCAGGCACAATAGGCCAGAAAGGCCACTTTGGTCGGCAGATACCCGAAACGTGTGATGTAGAAATTGTTAAAGTCCTGTAATTCATAGGGGCCGATCGTCGCTTCCGTTTTTTGCGGTGGTTGATCGTTTCCTTCTCCGGGAATAAGCTCCGGCGAAATTTCCGTTGCCAGAACAGCCAGAAGAATATCAGACGTCTCAGACGAAAATTGATGGGTTTGCGCCACCCAGCGGATTAAATACTGAATGAGTGTTTTAGGCACGCTGGCATTGACGTTATAATGCGACATATGATCGCCGATTCCGTAAGTGCTCCAGCCCAGCGCCAGTTCACTCAAATCACCCGTTCCGACGACCAGGGCGTTTTTCATGTTGGCCAGCCGGAAAAGATGCGACGAGCGCTGGCCGGCTTGAACATTTTCAAAGGCGATATCGTAAACCTTTTTCCCGCGGGTAAAAGGATGACCAATATCTTTGAGCATCTGCAGGCAGGCGGGTTTGATATCGACTTCTCCCGCTTCAACCCCCAGGGCACGCATCAGATTGAGAGCGTTGCGATACGTTTTGCTGGTGGTTCCGAAGGCAGGCATCGTGTAGGCTTTGATATGGGTGCGCGGCAATCCCAGCAAATCCATGGTTCGGGCCGCTACAATCAGGGCGTGAGTAGAATCCAGTCCCCCGGAAACGCCGATGACCAGATTGGGAATGCCTGCGGATTTGAGCCTTTGGGCCAAGCCCTGCACCTGGATATTGTAAGCTTCATAACAGCGCGAATCGCGCTTGCCTTGATCGGCGGGGATATAAGGAAAACGGGGGATTTCGCGATCCGGCAACAAGCGTCCCTGTGGGCAGTCCACTTCAAATTCAACAGAACGAAACGAGGCAATTTTATCTTTATGATCCGCCGCATTCTGCCCGAAGGTCGTGAGCCGCATCCGATCCTGCGCCAGCCGATCCAGATCAATATCGCCGCAAATCATTTGTGCCGATGTTGAAAAACGCTTGGATTCCGAAAGCAGATTGCCGTTTTCATAAATCATCGCATGACCATCCCAGGCCATGTCCGTCGTTGATTCGCCGAAGCCCGCCGCGGCATAAAGATACGCTGACACGCAACGCGCCGACTGGTTGGCGGCCAGTTGATGGCGATATTCGGATTTTCCGATCGTAATGTTTGAAGCCGACAGATTGCCGACGACGGTCGCTCCCGCCATCGCGGCAAAACTCGAGGGCGGAATCGTCACCCATACATCTTCACAAATTTCGAAGAATAAACTGAAATGTTTGACGTTGGCAGCTTTAAAAATCAGATTTGCGCCGAAAGGAATATTTTTTTGTCCGGCCAGAGAAATAGTCGAAGCAAGGGCAGACGATGCGGGTGAAAATTGCCTTGCTTCGTAGTATTCACGGTAATTCGGCAGATAGGATTTGACGGCAACTCCAAGAATTTTCCCCCGGTAAAAAACAACCGCGCAATTAAACAGACGGCAATCCACTTGCAGTGGCGCGCCCACGGCCAGAATCAGATTCAGACCGGCGGACGCTTTGCAAATGTCAACCAGAGCCTTCTCAACGCTTTTGAGCAAAGCATCCTGGTGAAACAAGTCTTCGTTGGAATAGGCGGACAATCCCAGCTCGGGGAAGATTGCCAGCACCGCTTTTTGCCGTGCCGCTTTTTTTGCCAGCTCAATGGTTTTTTGCGTATTAAAAGATACATC
>CAYVFA010000055.1:0-14328 GCA_964450075.1 uncultured Smithella sp. | reverse complement strand
ATAATACTTGCCGGAAGGAGAGCCATCCCTACAAGGGTTGAATGAAGACCCAGCAGGGTTCCTTTCAATTCTTTTGGTGCGATTTCTGAAACAAAGGCACGTTCGGCGCCAGCCGTCATTGCGGTGAATAGTCCGTATAATACAAATGCGGCGATGATAATTGTCTTGTTCGGCGCCCAGGCAAAGCCGGCATAGACCAGCGCGAAAGTCAGGTAGCCGGCAACCAGCAGACGTTTTCGCCCGATGCGGTCGGACCTTTTACCGAATGGCACGGCAAACAGTGATGACACCATGTTATATAAGAAATATAGAAGCACGACAGATGCAGCATCAAAGCCCACGTGACCAGCCTTAAGGAGCAGGAAGGCATTCGATGAATTTCCAAGTGTAAAAATGAAGACAACGATCAGATAAAGTTTTAAACGCGAATCGAGATGCTTGATCCCCTGGAAAACATGAAGCGGTTCCGTGGATACGCATGATTCCCCCGTTTCCCTGATAAAGATAAACAGGACCAGCGACACAATTGCCGGAATGCACGAAAGCAGGAACAACTGCTGGTAGGCGTACTCTCCCTTCCATGTCATCATGATGAAGAAAGCGATCAGGATTCCAGCTGCGGAGCCTGCCATATCAAGCGCTTTATGGATACCGAACGAATGTCCAAGCTTATCTGAGTCACAGCTTTCACTCACGAGTACGTCGCGGGGCGCCGTCCGTATGCCTTTACCAAAACGGTCTATCATTCGCGCTGCAAGGACACCATGCCAGGAACCGGCCATGACCAGAGCCAGCTTATACACGAGGCCTGCTGCGTAGCCGATAAATGCAATGGGTTTTTTCTTCCGGTACTTGTCCGTGATATACCCACTGAATACTCTGAGGAGACTTGCCAGACTTTCCGCGATTCCTTCGATCACACCGATAAGGACGGGCGTTGCGCCGAACACGGTCGTTAGATATAGAGGGATCAATGGATAAACCATCTCTGTGCTTAAATCCGCAAAAAAACTCACCAGTCCGAGTAAAATTACATTATATTTCATGTCGTTCAAGACCAATAATGTCAGTTAATCTCATGATGTAGCTTCCTGTGTTGCGTTAGTCTGAACTAACACAAAATGAAAAAAATTAAGCCTTCGAGACGACCTTGTTTAATAGAGCAACCAGCGCTTTAAGATCCCTTTCATTGAGCTGTTGGATGAAAAGATCGGCAATCCTTTGATGCGTTTCGTTATGCATCTTGACCAGCTTTTTCCCTTTAGTGGAAAGATGGACGTGAAACGAACGCTTGTCTTCATCAGACTGACATTTCTCCACATACCCTTTATCCGTCAGCTTATCGACAATAGCCGTAACGGACGGCTTGCTCAGCTGCAACGTTAAAGCCAGTTCTCCCAACGTGGGATGACCCAGATGGCTGATCGTATCGATATACTCTATCTGGCGCGCCGTAAAACCTTCTTCGGCGTATTGCTGGATAAACTGGATTTCCCGATCGCCGATCAGCTTGGTGATCATTTCAATCAACTCTATCAGAGAATACGACATATAGTTTGTCTCCTATATAATTAGTTAGCGTGAACTAAATATATGTTTGGCTGGCTGTTGTCAAGAAATAAATCATCATATTTTTAGCATCGGTTAATTTCGGAATAAGAACAGTGCTTTCTTCCGTTATTAAAAGATGCTAAAATCGGATCACTGACCTTGTGGAGGGCTTTATGGTGGATGTAATCATTATCGGGTCAGGTTATGCGGGAATGAGCGCCGCAGCGCTGCTGGCGCATGCCGGGAAGAAAGTTCTTGTCCTGGAAGCATCGGGCATGATCGGCGGTCGGGCGCACGCATCGCAAGATGAGAAAGGTTATATCCGTGAATACGGAGCGCATTCACACCGGCTTGCGCATCAAGGCATCGCCAATGAGGTGTTCAAAAGGCTTGGTGAAAAAATCGAATTTTTGCCGGTGGCAAAAGACGCCAAACTGATCTTCAAAGGCAGACTCTGGGAAAGGCCGGAAGGCCCTTTGGGTTTTTTGAAAACGCCCATGCTGCCCTTGCGGGCAAGGTTTGCGCTCCTGGCATTGCTGGCCAAAATCAAAAAGGCCGATCCTGCCCGGTGGTATGACAAAACCTTGTACGAATTTTATAAAACATCATTTCAACATTCCGAGGTTGAGTCATTTTTGCCCTTTCTGGGGATGACCATCATGTGCCCTGATCCGCATAAGGTCAGCGCCGGTGAAGTCATCGACTTTTTGCAAAGAGTCCTTACGGCAGATGTTGGCGTCGGCGAACCCCTGGGCGGTTCCCTGCAAATATTCACGGCACTGAAAAAATACATTACACAAAACGGCCAAATCCATCTTGATGAAAAAGCTGAAAAGATTTTTGTTGAAAATGGCCGAGCGACGGGCGTTAAAACCGGCAAGGCAACCTACCGGGCCGCCCGCATCATCTTCGCTGCCCGGTTGCCGCTGATCCTTGAACTGATCGACCATTCCCTCCTGCCCAGTCCAAGCCTCACCGGCCGGATATCCCATGCTCTACCATACAAGAACTGTATTGTATCGGGGATACGGTTAGAGGCGACGGCTGTTCCGGCGACATCAGTTTTTCCTCTGCGATGAAAGCCGTGGATATCATTCTGGGTTCAAAACAAAGGCAATCATGAATCCGGAAGCTGTTTCAAAAATACTGCTCCAGATGCTAATCGCATGCGAAGAGGGTCTGCGCAGCCTTCATCCGCTTTCACAACATCGTTTCAGCGATTACTTTTTTTGAGATGTGGCAAGATCAGCGAGAAAATGTTCCATTAAAGTCTCGCGGACGTGATCCATCAGAACAATCTTCCACCAGTGTGGTTCTACGTCATGCGTATCGGGGACCAGCAGGTACTTTTCAGCCAGCGAGGGCGTGATATGTTCGCCGCGAATGGCGACCTGATTCATTGCCGGGTGCCGGTAATAGCTGATGCCTTGTGCATCAAGCTGCGCACAAAACGAACTGGTTCGATCCAGCAACCGTTGACAGCGTTCTGTAAGACCTTCCGGACCGGCGTCGCGCAGCAGCATCCAAACCGCAACGGCGTTGGCCCCCGATCTACTGCCGCAAATGGTGTAGTCCTTTCCATGCACATAGCTTGCCTCACTGGTACACACTTCGTCGATCAGCCCTTTGCGGCAGAGAAATATCCCGGTGCCGTATGGCGCCTTCAGCATTTTGTGTGCATCCATGGTGATGGAGGAAACATCAGGATTACGGAAGTCGAGCGAGTGTTCAGCGACGGCAAACGGGTAGATAAACCCGCCATAGGCGCCGTCCACATGGAGTCGAAACTCAAGCTGCCGCTGCCGCAGTGCAGCCACGAGCGGCGCCGGATCGTCCACCGAGCCAAACATGGTGGTTGCCATATTGACCACCGCAATGACAAAGCGGATTCCTGCAGCCCGGACGGCATCGAGGGTCTCCGCGATAACATCCTTTGACATGACTCGCGATGTGTCATCGACAGGAATGGCAAAGGGACGAATGTCCAAGAGGTTAGCGGCTTTCCAGACCGAATAGTGTGTGTCGGCGGAAAATACCAATCCAACTTCGTCCCGGCGCGCGTTGAAGATGCGGCGGAACAAGTTGCGGTGCATCCAGCAGGCTTCGAGATTGCACTCGGTTCCTCCGGGCGATATGTATCCGTCGTACCCAAGCCGGTCGGCGTGCATGATCTCTTCGGCACAGATGGCCAGTGCTTCGCGTTCCAACTCCTGTGTGCCCGGAAAACCGATCTCCGAGCGTTCAGCAGTATGACAGCCGATATGATTGGGATTCTCGATGATGGTGCGCAGATACGGCTCGTCGTCGAGCAGTGCAGATTCCCAGGGTATCCGGGTAAGCACCGAACTCCCGTCGGCGTAATAATCCTCTGCGTCAAGATGGGTGCCGGGAAAACCCAGCACAGCGTCGGTATGATAATTAATGTTGTGGTCTATCGCCAAGGCTACACGGCGGGAGATCCTATCGCGCGAGTATTTATCCCACTGCATCCTTGCCTCCTTCAGTGCTCTGCCGAGCTGTATTGTGTTCTTGCTGATTGCCCGCATTGCACTAAATCATAAGGGTTTTCCAAAAAGCAGTTTCAGCATATTGACGATCATCTTCTTTTTTCCGGCTCTTTCCATCAGGATGCTTAAATATAGCATTTCCGTATTCATCGGCGGCACGGTCGTTCTGTCTTTTTTGATGAGTCTTGCGGCTTCGGGTTTACAGCGGGTGACGCACAGGCCGCAACCAATGCACCGTTCCAAATCCACCCGGAAAATTTTATCCTCGGAAATGATGGCTTCCATGGGACAGCGTTTCAGGCAGACGCCGCATCCGGTGCAGGTTGCGGCATCGATGCGGGTGTAATAATTGGTTGCAAAAAAACGGGCGGGACGGGGCTGCTTTTTGGCGGTGGTCAAAACGCCGCAGCAGCAGCCGCAGCAAATGCAGATGCAGTTGGGCTTTCTGGAATTTCCGGGCTGCAGCACCATTCCTTTTTTTTCCGCCATCTCCAGGATGGCAAGGCATTCCTCCCGGGAAATCTTCCGGGCGCGGCCGCGTGCCGTATAGCTGGTTTTGCCGATCAGCAGACAGACTTCATAATGATCCGTTTGCTTGCAGGGTTTTCCGATCAGGGCTTCGCCCTGCTTGCAGACGCAGTTGGTCACATGGAGATCTTCTTTTGTGTGCGTGATGAAATGCCGCATATTGTCGTAAGTGTCCACGATATATTCCGGGACAATCGCCTGCAGATGCGGGCTGGTGCGAAGTTGGGGCAGGGATGAGCGAAAAAATTCCGCGTCGAAGGCTTCGTCAAAATAGCGATGCATCATCTCCACCAGCTCGCGGGTGAGATCATTGACATGATATTCAAACATGCCGATGGCCAGCATGGCGATGCCATAGCGTGGTGCGCCGCCATTGCCCTCCGAGCGCCGGATGACGCCCTTCCTGAACATGTCATCGAGCAGGGCCGATAGATCCTCAGGGGATAATTCCATATTAAATTTATTTTTGAGCCTTTTGCGAATGGGAGAAACGGGAATGGACCGAAGGGTCAGGCACAAAGCAATTTTTGCCTGTAGCGGTGTGAAAAAATATTTCAGAATATCAATTTCTACGCCGCTTTGGGTGGGGGGATAGCCGATCGGATACTGGTCCATTTGCAGCTGAAGCTGTCTGTATAAGGGGTCGCAGGTCAACATAAAAATAGGGTCATATCCATGGGGCATTTTTGCCTTTTATTTGCTGCTTGATGTCGGGCGGTCAAGTTCTTGACGGACAGCCATACCCAGCTTTTCCATAATATAAGGTTTTCTCAAATAAGCGCCGGCGCCTAAAGCCTGTGCGGCTTGTACGCGATCAGACTCCGAAAAGCCACTGACGATGATGGCTTTCTGACCAGGGCAAATCTGCAGAATGCTTTTATACGTGTCCAACCCGTCCATGCCCGGATCCATAATCATATCCAGAACAATCAGATCAACCGTGTGAGATCTGAGATATTCGACAGCTTCCTCACCGCTGGCCGCCGTGGCAACGCGATAGTTCATATTTCCCAGAAGCGTGGAAGCCAGTTCCCGTTGCTCTCTAATATCATCCACCACCAGAATGGATTCATCTTTGCCGATGTAGTCAGACAAAGGAATGGCGGCGGATGATTTGGGCAATTCTTCTCTCGTGACCGGGAAGTACAGGATCATATTTGTCCCTTTTCCCGTTTCGCTTTGAACATCGATGTAACCTTTATGATCCTTGACGGTGCCCCAGGCGACAGCCAGTCCCAGGCCGGTTCCGCTTCGTCCCATAACTTTCTTGGTGTAGAAAGGTTCGAAAATGTGCTTCCGATCTTTTTCGGCAATGCCTTCACCGTTATCGGAAACCGTCAGTGTGGCATAATCGCCTTCGCGGACGTCGTCATATCCGTGAACGGGCTTATCCAGCGTCTGGTTTCCCGTTGTGACGGTTAACTCGCCTCCATTGGGCATCGCTTCTACAGCGTTGGTCAGAAGGTTCATAAACGTTTTGGAAACATGGGACGCCGACCCTTTGATGTTCAGCAGGTCTTGGGTTAAATTGAACTGTATGCGGATCCGGGGATGCGACGACTGAAGGCTTTCAAATTCCGGCGTTTTCTGGAAGTCGGTGATGACGGTATTAAGATTGAAAACATTTTGAGTGTGAACGCCTCGCCTCGCGAGCGTCAGGAGGTCCTGGACAATGGCCGCCGCGCGGACGCCGGCCAACATCATTTTTTCGACATGTTTGTGCAAGGGGCTGTCGTCAGCGATATTGGCTAAAAGCAATTCTGAATATCCGACCAGAATACCAAGAACATTATTGAGATCATGGGCGACGCCGCCCGCCATCGTTCCGATGGCTTCCATCTTTTCCGCCTGCTGTAAGCGCTGTTGTAAACGCAGCCGCTCTTCCTCGGCCTGTTTGCGATCCGTAATGTCGATGAGTGACGCGATGCTTTTTTTCGTTCCGGGTATCAGATTGATGTTAAGCAGTGTGTCTCGAAGTTCGCCTGATTTTATTCTGAAACGAAATTCATATTCATTGATTGCCTTTTCGGGAGATTCCCGCCTTAACCGGTGTTGCGCTATCATCCGCTGGAGGTCTTTTTCATCAACAAATTCAGTCCATTTTTTTTTATTTTCGATTTCCTCCCGCGCGTAACCGGTTCTGGTCGCGAATTCCTGATTGACCAGGCTGATGGTTGTATCATCCTCGATAATGATCACGGCCGTGCCCGAATATTCAAACAAGACGCGCATCTGTTCCTCACGGTCTTGCAGTTGTGTCTCTATGCGCTTGCGTTCGGTGATGTCTTTGGATGAGCAGATAGCTGAATGGGTATGCTCTTTGGCATCTTTAATCGGTGTGATGGTTGTGACATAATACCGGTCTCCGTCCGGTCGCGGGACGCGCACCTCAATGACCTTTTCCACCCCCGTGCGAAAAACATGACTGAGCGGCAAAAAACGCTTGTCTGCTTCTTCTTTGGGGAAGACATCCCAGATCGTTTTGCCGATAATGTCTTCTGCAGGCTTGCCGACTCCCTGGGCAAAAGCGTTGTTGACAAATGTGTATTGTCCTTCCGGCGTGAAGGAAAAAGTAGGGTCGGGTGATTGTGCAAGAAGGATTCGGTATTTTTCTTCACTTTTCCGCAGTTCTTCCTGCTCCTGAAGCAGATTCGCTTCTTTTTGTTCCAGCTCCCTGATTTTCTTTTTTAAGGAGGATATTTCTGCGATCCATTCGCGATTTGATTTGTCTGGTTTGTTCATTCATTCCACCCATGAATTTGAAGTTGAACTCAATCATCAACGTCTTGCGACCGGCCGTCATGTATCAAATTATTTTCAATAATTCAATGAGTTAGTTATTGCCTCGGGAGGCCCAAGATGTTCATTGACGGCCGGCGGTCCATAAGCGTATATTACGCATGCAAGATCAGGATGAAAAATCGAAGTGCCCGATCTGTCTGAGAAAAAATGGGTTTAAGGTTGCCTCAACATGAATACAATACCTGCCGACGCTGCGACGGTGATACTTCTGAGACCCTGTCCGGAAAAAGGTGTGAAAGACATTGAAGTCCTGCTGGTGCGAAGGAATCGCAGTAGCAGTTTTGTGCCCGGCTATCATGTATTTCCCGGCGGCAACCTTGATCCTGAAGATTACCAGCAAGGCATTGAGAAGTTTGTCCGGGGCATCGACAGAAAACAGGCGGCCCTAATCCTGCCGGATATGTCGCATTCAGAAAAAGCGCTGGGCGCGTGGGTTGCGGCTATTCGCGAAACGTTTGAGGAAGTGGGACTGCTGATGGCCGGGAAAAAGGACGGCACACCCGTCAATATCGGCACACCTGAGGAATGCCGACGGTTCGAAAACTACAGACGGTCACTCAACAACGGAAAAATCAAATTTTCTCAGATGCTCGAAGCAGAAGATCTCTTGCTTTCATGTGATGATCTTCACTACTTTTCTCACTGGATTACGCCTGAATTTCTGCCCCTCCGTTATGATGTGCGCTTCTTTATGGCTAAAGCCCCGGAAGGGCAGCTTGTTACGCACGATGGTGTGGAGCTGACGGGCCACGTCTGGATCAAGCCTTCCGAGGCGCTGAAGGATTACGAGGCGGGTAAGATCAGTATGGTTCTACCCCAGATCATTACGCTGGAAGAGCTTTCCCGTTTTAAAACGGTTGAGGAAGCCATCGCGGAAGCCCGGAGGCGTCATGTTCCCGCCACACTGACCAAAATTGTGAAGATTGACGGCAGGGATGTGGAGGTCATGCCCGACGGGACTGTTTTTGAAAACCGCCCGCCGGTTTATCCATAATTATTGGACGAATAACCCTGCGCAACAGGTTGTAAAAAATATTTTGGTTATGCTAAGCTTGCGATCAAGTGATGAGGAAATACGATAGCGTCAATCACAACCGGATTAAATCCGCAAAGGAGGTTATTATGGAATTAGCAGCAGCCATCAAAGGAAGAAGAAGTATTCGGAAATTCAAAAGTCAAAATGTGCCGAAAAACGTCATCACGGAGGTTCTGGATACTGCCCGCTGGTCGCCGTCCTGGGGGAATACGCAGCCCTGGGACTTATATGTGCTAATGGGTGAACCCCTGGCGAAGTTTAAAGCAATGAATCTCCGGCAAACGGTCGCCGGCGCGCCGATTGCGTCCGATGTGCCCATGCTGGAAAAATGGCCCGATGCCATGAAAGCGCGGTATGGAGAGCTGGGCAAAGTCGTACTAAGCGTACAGGGGATCAAAAGAGATGATAAAGATGGACGCGATCAATATTATAAAAATATGGTTTCCGTCTTTGACGCCCCCTGTCTGATTCTAGGCTGTATTTCCGCGGAGAATCTTGTGGAATACCAGATGCTGGATCTCGGCCTCATCGCCCAGACGATTTGTCTGGCTGCCCACGACAAAGGTCTGGGAACCTGTCTTCTGGCCGCCGCCACGCGTTACCCCGCTGAAATTAGAAAGATAGCGGCGATCCCTGAGAATAAAAAAATCGTGGTAGGCATTGCCATGGGCTATCCGGATCCGTCATTCCCTCTGAATAATTTCGAACGGGATCGCGCGAAGCTGGATGAGTTCGTCCACTGGATAGAATAAAAAGCAAATCAGGTCGATCTCAATGCCAATGCTTCGAGATATCATAAAAGGGATTCATGCAGGATTTCACGGAAGGCAATATTGCCAAACAAGTCATTGATTTTACGTTGCCGATTATGCTCGGCAACGTGCTGATGTCCGTTTATGGGATTATCAATCTGATCTGGGTCGGCAGACTCATGGGACATACGGCAGTCGCTGCTGTTGCGGCCTCTCTGCCGATTATTATGCTGATGCCCGCGTTTCTGATTGGACTGGGCATGGCCACCAATGTTCTGATCGCCCAGGCCTTTGGCCGCGGGGATAAGGCCATGCTCAAGAAAATCCTGTCCAATTCCTTTTTCTCTTCGATCCTGTTCTGCCTGCTGATTTCCATCGTTGCCCTGTGGTTTCGCCGGGAATTGCTGGAATGGGTCCATGCGCCCGCGGAAATTCAGGAGATGGCCCTGTCGTATCTGACCATCATGATGGCCACGCTGGTCTTTCAGTTTTTTATCAACTGGATGACCGGAATGCTGCGGGGGTTAGGCGATGCCACAACGGTAGTCAAAATCCTCATCATGCTGGCCGTGTTCAATATTGTGTTTGTTCCGCTGTGTATTTCCGGTATCGGTCCCCTGCCGCCTCTCGGTGTGGCCGGCGCGGCATGGGGCACGGCGCTGGCTGCCGTGGCGACCTGTGTCATTGGCTATATCTACCTGCTGCGGTTCAATCCCTATATCAACATGAGCAACTGGGACTACAGCCTGGACTGGCACATCATCCGGCAGGTTTTTGTGATCGGCGTGCCCGCGTCGCTGCAGATGATCGTGTTCAACCTGTCCACCGTCATTATCGCAGCTCTGGTCAACAGTTACGGTACAACTGTAACAGCGGCTTTCGGCATCGGTATGCAGATCGACATGCTGGCGGCTATCCCTTTCATCTCCATCGGAATGGCGGCGACCACGATTGCCGGCCAGAATCTGGGTGCGCGAAAGATTGACCGTGTTTTTCAGACGCTGCGGATATCCGTTTATTTCGGTCTGGCCATTGCCCTGGTCTGCACCGCCGTGCTGTTTATTTTCCCGCATGACATCGGCGCACTTTTCCTCAAGGAATCTGCGGAAAGTGACCAGGTTCTGGACAGAGTCAGTGATTATTATCATTGGATGGCGTTTATTTTTCCCTGCTTTGCCGTCATCTTCGCGATCCAGGGGGTGCTGCGGAGCGCCGGTGATACCATGGCGCTTCTGGCCCTTTCATTCATCGCGATGTTCGTTTTTCGCATTCCCCTGGCGTATGCGCTGGCCGGTCCCGCAGGTTTTAAGCAGGACGGGATCTGGATGGCCATGCTGGCAAGCAGCGCGCTGGCCATCGTGTTGAACTGGCTTTACTACAAAAAAGGTCCGTGGAAAGAAAAGCGGTTATTAGGAAAGCAAAAACCGTCATAACGGCAAATGATTAGCCCGAAAATTACGTTATGTATTATTGATAAAGCAGAATGCGTTCTTGCTGGATTTTTTAACTCTATACATGGCCTCGTCGGCCAGTTTGATCAGCTGATCCATATCTTCACTATCGTCTGGATAGAGCGCGATCCCTATGCTTGTTCCAGTCACGACTTGTGCCTTATTGAAAATAATGGGCTGAGATACCAGATGGATGATCTTTTCGGCAATCTGTGACGCATTTTCAGGAGCATGAATACCGGTCGCAATGAGTAAAAACTCATCTCCCCCGATACGGGAAACTGTATCGGATTCGCGTACGCAAGAAAGCAGGCGCCCGGCCACTTGCTTGAGGATATGATCTCCGGCGTCATGGCCAAGGTTATCGTTGATGCTTTTAAATCCGTCGAGGTCGATAAACATGACCGCCACGGCTGTTTTATTGCGGCGTGCCTGGCTCATGGCCACCCCCAGACGATCCTTGGCCAATCGGAGACTGGGCAGATCGGTTAACAGGTCGTGGTTTGCCAGATGCGCTATTCTTTCCTCGGCTTGTTTACGTTCCGTAATATCGAGAATGAATCCCCGCACACCGACCGGTGAATCGTTTTGCATCATTCGCGCTGAGTATCCCATCGCATAGAACGTGCTGCCATCTTTCCGCAACGCTTGATAATCGATATATCCCCTGTCGATTCCCCGGAGCTTATCTTTTATGCGCGTCAGCACTGCAACGCGATCATCAGGCGCTATCAGATTTAACAAGTTCATGCCGTTTGAAAAATCTTCCTGGGTGTATCCGAACTGTTCAAGGCCGTGTTGATTGGCGTAAGTAACGTGCCCTCCTGCGTCTGCCTCGAAAATCGTTTCGGGAAACACTTCGGCCAACTGCTTGAAGCGCTCTTCACTTTTTCTCAGCGTCTCTTCCATGACCTTGCGGTCGGTGATGTCCAGAAGCGTTCCCGCGGCTGCGATCTTTTCCTGATGAACACTTGATGATCCGTAAATCTCCACATCGAATATTTGTCCGTTTTTTTTCACGCCCCTGAAGGTGTAATGAACGAATAGGGTGGCGCCTGATATTCGTCTTCTGACCTGTTCTTGGACGTTGGCCAGGTCGTCTGCGTAAACCAGCTTTTCAAAAGGCATGTCCTTCAGACATTCTTCAACTGTGTAGCCGAACATTTGAGCAAATTTGGGATTGACGTATTTGAAGACGCCGTCTTGCAGGAGATATACGCCCACAAGCGCCTGCTGGGCAAAGCTTTTGAATTTGGTTTCAGATTCAAGAAGCGCCTTTTCTTTGGCCTCCAGCATTTCAGCCATCTCATCAAAGGAATACGCCAGCAGGTTCAATTCACCTCCCTTGTGGTCTATGCCGGTGCGCGTCGATAAATCGCCCCGACCCAGCTTCCTTGATGCATCAACAAGCCGGTTCAGTCTTTTTACAATCAGAATATGTCCAAGCAGCAACGCTATTATTATGGCAGCCACCAGAGAGACAATTAGCAATCCGATATTACGGAGAAACGTTTTCTTTGTCAGCGCAAGCGCCTGTTCCTCCGGGATACCGACACGCATGTAAAGGTAGGGCGAGGAAAGGTCGTTCAGGTAAAAACGCTTATACGCGAAAAGACGCTTGATCCCGTCAACCCCGACCGCCGTAAAAACCCCTTCTTGAGGACGGGCTGATATTTGCTTCACGATCTCAGGCAAATCTATCTTGCCCGCATATTTTTCATTATCGGGATGCCGGTAGATACGAATATAGTTTCGGTCCAGCAGATTGAGCGTAGAACCTTTGGGAAGCCGCGACATAGCTAAAAAATTCCGCCCATATTTGTCGAGATCCAGGCTGACGGCAATGACGCCGGTTATCCGGCCGCTTTCATCCATGATCGGGTAAGCAAAGGGCAGCACGGCCCGCCTGGAGACTTGCCCGATGGTGTATTCTCCCGCGGAAAACCCTTTTGTCTGCAGGGCATCCTGAAAGTATTGTCTCTGTTTTATGCTGATCTTGCCGAAAGGCAGGGCGTTGGCAAACATATTTCCTTCACGATCTGCCGCGTATATGGTGGCATACTGTTTGTTTTCCTTGAGCAGTTCTCTGAAGAGCTTGTTGCAGGCGGCAGCGTCCTGGTTCTGCATGGCAGGCAGTTTGGCAAGGGTCATGAGAACTCTGCGTGTGACTTCCACCACACTTTCATGGTCATTGGCCAGGCCCTGCAGGGTAATGGCGGCTACATTTTTTGCCATGTCGATCTCATGGCGCTGACTTTCATCATTGGAATAAATAATAATGCCCAGGGCGGGCAGAATGGCCGCCAAGATCAGGATAAACAATTGGCTTTTGATGGACTTCATGATTGAAAATTCGACTCCAGTGCGTTGGTATGGAGTATAAGAAACGCGGCTTTGTATGTCAAGAAAATCTCGATTAGAAAATGCAGGGTGCATTACCCATGGCCATTAAATCTTCTTGACAGGAAAACCGGCTTCCTGTTTATTTGTATCATCGCAAGAAACAACTGTTTTCAATGACCCGTAAGCGTTGACGTCCTGCTTTGGAATGGTAGAAATACGCAGGGTTCGCGAAAGAAAAAGATGCGTGAAAGAAAAACGGAGGAAAAGCGGAAAATGACAGTTCGCGTTTTGGTTGTGGACGACGATGGCAACAATCGGCTGCTTTTGGAAACCCTACTCTCGAGTCAGAGGTTTGAAGTGATCACGGCAGTCAACGGTGAAGACGGTCTGGTCAAGGCCCGCTTACATCACCCGGACCTGATTGTTTCTGATGTCCTGATGCCGGTGATGGACGGTTATACCTTCTGCCGCCAGTTAAAATCAGACGACACGCTCAAACAAATCCCCATCGTTTTTTTTACGGCCTCCTACGACACGCCGAAGGATGAAGCGTTTGCCTTGAGTCTGGGCGCGGAGCGTTTTATTTTCAAACCCCAGGAACCGGAAGCTTTGATCGCGATTCTGGAAGATGTCCTGAAAAAAAGCCGTTCGGTTTCCCGGACAGCAACAAAGCCGCTCGGCGAGGAAATGGAGTATTTCCGCCAGTACAATGAAATTCTTTTCAATCAACTGGAAAAGAAACTGCTCGACATGGAGCAGGCCAACGAGCGGCTGCGGTCAATGGAGGAAAAGTACAGACTGAGCTTTGAAAATATCACCGACATTGTTTTTGTTTTTGACAAGAATATCAGCATCACGAGCGTTTCTCCGAGCGTGGAGCGGATTCTGGGATACCGGCCGGATGATTTCATCGGACTGCCGGTTGACGCCTTAAAAACCATCATGCAGCCGGAATCCTTCGGTCTGGTGGCTCAAAACGTCGCTCAGATCCTGGAGGGTAAAATCATCACGTCAGCTGTTTACGATGTGATTGCCAAAGATGGAACCCGGAAATATCTGGACATCAGCGGATCTCCCATTTTTCGCAACGGCAGGTTTGAAGGTCTGGTTTGCGATGCAAGAGACATCACGGAGCGTGTGCTCGCGGAGGACGCAAGGCGCGAGAGCCAGGAACTCTTCGAGCAGTTCATGCAATATTTTCCGGGCAGCGCCTACATCAAGGATTCAGACCGGCGGATTATTTATGTCACGGGGAATATCCAGGAATATTTCGGGGTGGAGCCACGGGAGTGTCTGGGAAAAAGAAGCGAGGACATCTGGCCTGAAGAGATCGCCCTTTCGTCCAGAAAAGACGATGA
>CAYVFA010000054.1:0-14873 GCA_964450075.1 uncultured Smithella sp. | reverse complement strand
CGCCTGGTAAACGTCGCGTTACCGAAAGTTCGAGACTTTCGGGGAATATCGCAAACCGCATTTGACGGCAGGGGAAATTATTCCATCGGCCTTCATGAGCAAATTATTTTCCCGGAAATTGAATACGATAAAATAGAAAAAATTAAGGGAATGAATATTACCATCGTGACAACGGCTCGGACGGATGATGAAGCCCGTGTTTTGCTGAAGCTGATGGGTGTACCCTTCAAGAATTAAAAGAGGAAGCTCCGGAGGAATTTCGCGTGGCAAAAAAGTCGTTAATAGCAAAAGCAGGCAGGAAACCGAAAT
The DNA here is from genome assembly GCA_964450075.1 of uncultured Smithella sp. GTDB lineage: Bacteria > Desulfobacterota > Syntrophia > Syntrophales > Smithellaceae > UBA8904. The sequence continues at coordinate 14,564 of CAYVFA010000054.1, read as the reverse complement.
TTTCGGTCAGGGAATATAACCGCTGTCAGATATGCGGCAGACCCCGGGCCTATTACAGAAAATTTGAAATGTGTAGAATCTGTTTGAGGAAACTTTCCTTACAGGGTGAGCTTCCCGGTATGATAAAATCTAGTTGGTAATTTAAGTTTAAGGAGAAAAAGCATGGGGATGACGGATCCTATTGCCGATATGCTGACAAGAGTTCGAAACGGGAATAAAGCCCGTTTTAAAAGTGTCAATGTTTACATGTCGCAAATGAATACGAATATTGCGAAAGTCTTGAAAGCGGCTGGATATATTAATAACTATGATGTCGTGAAAGATGAAAAGGGTCATCCAATGCTGAAGATTATCCTTAAATATCCGGATGCAAAGCGTACGGTGATTACCGACATCAAAAGGGTCAGCAAGCCGGGGCGCAGAGTTTATGTGGCCGCTGATAGTATTCCGAAAGTGCTCAATGGTTTTGGCATTTCGATTCTTTCCACTTCCCGCGGCGTTATCACCGATCAGGAAGCCAGAGAATCTAATGTCGGCGGCGAAATTCTTTGTAAAGTTTGGTAAATCAATTATAGATTTTTTAACGGGAGTTCTTGTTCATGTCGAGAATAGGTAAAAAGCCGATCACTTTTCCCAAAAATGTGAAAATAAGCCAAAGTGGCGGTATTGTTAAAGTTGAAGGGCCCAAAGGCATGTTATCTTCGAAATTGCCGGATGGTATTACAATGGTTCTTGCCGATGGTAATTTAACCATCGAGAGAAAATCAGAAGATCGCATTGTCCGCTCCTATCATGGATTAGCCAGGACCTTGGTCAACAATATGGTGACCGGTGTCAGCACCGGATTTGCAAAGGGTCTGGAAATATCCGGCGTCGGGTATCGTGCGGAACTTGCGGGTTCAACCTTGAAACTGGTTTTGGGTTATTCGAGTCCCGTGGAATACAACATTCCCAAGGGGATCGATGTAAAAATTGATAAGCAGGTCAATTTGGTTGTCTCCGGGATCAACAAAGAACTGGTCGGCCGTGTCGCATCGGAGATTCGGTCATTAAAGAAGCCTGAGCCGTATAAAGGCAAGGGAATCAAATACGCAGGTGAGCATATTCGCCGTAAAGCCGGAAAAGCGGCAGGCGCAAAATAAAAGTACATTAAATATAGCCTTAAAGAGGTGGAACATTGGCTTCCAAAAAGACACTAAAAATCAGAGATAAAAGAGAGAAGAGAGTAAGGGGCAGTCTGACGGGAACTTCGGAGCGACCGCGTCTATCTGTTTTCCGTTCGGATAAACATATCTATGCTCAGGTCATTAATGATGCGGAGGGGAGAACCCTTGCAACCGCTTCCACACTGAGTAAAGAATTGTCTGGCAAGCTCAAAGGAATCAAAAAAGTTGATGTGGCCAGGGAAGTGGGTAAGTTGATTGCAGCGCGTTTGCAGACTTTAGGCGTCGAAAAGGTTGTTTTTGACAGAGGACGGTTTCTCTATCATGGCCGTGTTAAAGCCTTAGCCGATGCAGCGCGGGAAAAAGGTCTTAAATTTTAAACTAATCTAAGTGTATTGAACTCATGATAAGGGAAGAATCGTTGGAAAAAAAAGAAATGAAAGATGGAGAGCTCCTCGACCGCGTGATTGCCATTAATCGTACGGCAAAAGTCGTTAAGGGAGGAAGACGGTTTCGTTTCAGCGCGATTGTTGTGGTCGGTGACGGCCAGGGCATGATTGGAGCTGGTTTGGGCAAGGCACATGAAGTTCCCGAAGCGATTCGCAAGGGGATGGAAATGGCCAAGAAGAACATGGTCAAAGTTGCGGTGGCCAACAAAACGATTCCCTATGAAGTTCTGGGCAAGTTCGGTGCGGGCAAAGTTCTACTGAAACCGGCATCGGAAGGAACAGGCTTAATTGCCGGCGGCGCGGTAAGAGCGGTCTTAGAGGTTGCCGGCGTTCATAATATTTTGACGAAGTGCTTAGGTTCGCACAATCCGCACAATCTGGTCAAGGCTACCGTCGAAGGGCTTTGTCAGTTGAAAGACCCTGCGGAAATTGCCGCACAGCGGGGCAAGTAAAATACAACGAGGGTGTTGACAGTGGGCAAAATGTTAAAAATTAAAATGGTAAAAAGTGTGATTACACGGCCGGAAAAGCAGAGAAAAATTATGCGCGGCCTGGGATTGAATAAATTAAACAGCACTGTGACTCTGGTGGATACTCCGGAGATCCGTGGGATGATTAATAAAGTGATCCACCTTGTTTCTGTGGAAGAGTCAAAGGAGTAGGTTATGGATTTAAGTTCTCTGAAAGCGCCTGCCGGAGCGACAAAAAAAAGAAAAAGAGTCGGCCGTGGTGACGCTTCCGGTCACGGAGGAACATCCGGTAAGGGGCATAAAGGACAGAAAGCGCGTTCGGGTGGTTCCACCCGCGATGGCTTTGAAGGCGGTCAAATGCCCATGTCCAGGCGATTACCCAAAAGAGGTTTCCGCAATCCCTTTAGAGAAAGCTATGTTGCTGTTAATCTTATGGATTTATGCCGTAAATTTGAAAAAGGCGCAATCATTGATGAAGCAGCCATTCTGGCAAGCGGGCTGGTTAAGAAAAAAGGCGACGGCGTCAAGATTCTAGCGAAAGGTAACATTGATTTTCCCGTTACCGTTAAAATCGCTAATATCAGTGCGGCCGCAAAAGTAAAAATCACCGCCGCAGGCGGATCTGTTGAAGAGGTAATTTAACTTGCTGGAAGGATTGGGCGGCGTTTCTAAAATACCTGAATTGCAGAGAAGAATCTTGTTTACCTTGCTTCTTCTGGCGGTTTATCGTGTTGGCGTGTTTATTCCGACACCCGGAATTGATAATGTTGCATTGCTGGCGTTTTTTGATCAGGCCAGAGGGTCCATGCTGGGGCTGATGGATCTGTTTGCCGGTGGCGCCTTGAGTACCTTCTCCATTTTTGCTCTGGGCATTATGCCCTACATCACCTCATCCATTATTATTAATTTGTTGACCGTGGCTATTCCGCACTTGGAAAAACTTTCCAAGGAAGGTGAAAACGGCCGCAGAAAGATTACGCAATACACCCGTTACGGCACCGTGGGATTAAGTATTGTTCAGGGATTCGGCATCGCCTGGGGATTGCAGCAGATGGCCTCTCCAACGGGAGCCCCCATTGTTTTAAATGCGGGGTGGCCTTTTATATTAATGACTATTATCACGCTGACTTCCGGTACTTCGTTTTTGATGTGGCTGGGTGAGACGATCACGGAAAAGGGAATCGGCAACGGGATATCCCTGATCATTTTTGCGGGTATCGTCTGTAATTTGCCCGCAGCGATCAGCAATACATGGAGTTTATACGCTTCCGGTGAATTACATTTTTTGATTTTGGTCTTACTTGCGATATTCATGGTCGCCGTGATTGGCGCCATCGTTTTTGTGGAAGCGGCGCAAAGACGCATTCCCGTTCAATATGCAAAGCGGATTGTAGGAAGGAAGATGTATGGCGGGCAGACAACCCATTTGCCGCTTAAAATTAATTCAGCCGGTGTTATTCCGCCGATTTTTGCGTCATCCGTCATCATGTTTCCGGCAACCATTGCTAATTTTGCCCCGGAAGGATGGATGAAAACGATCGCCGGGTATTTAATGCCAGGGAATTTCGGGTATGAAGTGCTATTTGTGGCATTAATCTTCTTCTTCTGTTTCTTCTATACGGCTGTGACCATAAAGCCTGACGACATGGCTGAAAACATGAAGAAATATGGCGGATATGTGCCGGGAATCAGACCGGGAAAAAAGACAGCGGAATATATTGAGGAGATACTGGAAAGACTCACCTTCAGCGGCGCGGTTTACGTTTCTATTATCTGTGTATTGCCCAGTGTTTTAATTTCTCAATTAAACACACCTTTTTATTTCGGGGGTACGTCTCTTCTAATTGTTGTCGGCGTGGCCATGGATACAGCAAGCCAGATTGAGTCACATTTACTAACCCGTCAATACGAAGGGTTTATGAAAAAAGGACACATTGCCCGCAGACGATAAAATGCTTTTTAAAGGTTGGGGCTCATGGTCATTCTGAAGCAGCCGGACGAGATAGCAAAAGCCAGGGCCAGTAACCGGATTGTGGCAGAAGTATTAAGTGTTCTTCGTGAAAAAGTAAAACCGGGTGTAACCACCCGTGAATTGGATAAAATCGCTGAAAGCGTCACGGAGAAAAGAGGCGCAAAACCGGCATTTAAAGGTTATCGAGGCTATCCCTATTCGCTGTGCACGTCGGTCAATGAAGAAGTGGTTCATGGAATGCCGTCCAATCGCGTTTTAGTGGATGGCGATATTATCGGGATTGACTTCGGTGTTTGTTATCAAGGTCTCTATGGTGATTCGGCGATAACACTTCCTGTCGGCCACGCGACAGAGCAGGCCATCAGACTGATGCAGGTAACCGAGCAGAGTTTATATGCGGCAATCCATCAGGCTTGCGACGGAAATCGTCTGGGAGATATATCGGCGGCTGTCCAGGAAACAGTAGAATCGGTTGGTTATTCGGTTGTTCGTGATTTTGTTGGTCACGGTATTGGAAAAAGTTTGCACGAAGATCCGCAGATTCCGAATTTTGGAAAAAAAGGACGCGGGATCGAACTGAAAAAGGGAATGATTTTGGCCATCGAGCCAATGGTAAATGCAGGGAAATATAAGGTAAAAGTTTTATCGGATGGTTGGACGGTGATTACGGCTGATGGCAGTTTGTCGGCTCATTTTGAGCATTCGGTGGCAATCACTGATAACGGGCCGGAGATATTAAGCCAATTAAATTAATGGATGTCTTAATTGAAGCGGCAGGAATAAAGTAGAATAAATGTATGGCCAAAGAGGAAGCAATAGAAGTTGAAGGGCGGGTTCTTGAGCCACTGCCTAATGCCATGTTCCGGGTAGAACTGGAGAACGGGCATAAGGTATTGGCGCACATATCCGGAAAAATGCGGATGCATTTTATTAAAATATTGCCGGGGGATAAAGTGACGGTAGAACTTTCCCCTTATGATTTAACCCGGGGCCGGATAACTTACAGAACGAAGTAAAAGTATTTTTTTACCGAGGATAAGGAGTTGATAGCGTGAAAGTAAGATCGTCAGTGAAAAAAATATGCGAGAAGTGCAAAATAGTTAAACGCAAGGGTGTTTTGCGTGTTATTTGTGAAAACCCGAAACATAAGCAGCGTCAGGGCTAGTTTTAAACATTTCAGGAGGTTATAGGTGGCACGAATTTCAGGTGTTGATTTACCGAAAAATAAGAGAATGGAAGTTGCTTTAACTTATATTTATGGTATCGGCAAAACCAGGGCAAAGCAAATCCTGAAAGATTCGGGTGTTAGCCCGGATACAAAAACTGACGAACTGGCCGACTCAGAAATATCAGCGATCAGAAGCATTCTTGATAAAGAAGGCAAGGTAGAGGGTGATCTCCGGCGTGAAGTATCCATGTCGATTAAAAGATTGATGGATATCGGCGCTTACCGGGGTCTGCGGCACAGGAAAGGCCTTCCTACAAGAGGGCAGAGGACGCACACCAACGCAAGGACAAGAAAAGGTCCGAGAAGAGCTATCGCAGGCAAGAAAAAGTAGCGGGAATTAATTTTCGACCGGAGGAAAAATGGCGAAAACAGTCAGGAAAACAGGTAAGAAAAAAGAAAAGAAAAATATTACAGAAGGGGTTGCGCACATTCAATCCACCTTCAATAATACCATCATTACGATTACGGACATGACCGGTAATGTCATTTCCTGGTCATCGGCGGGATTGCAGGGTTTCAAGGGCTCACGCAAGAGCACGCCTTTTGCCGCGCAGATGGCTGCGGAGGACGCGGTACGCAAAGCAAAAGATCAGGGCATGCGGCGTGTCCAAGTTTATATCAAAGGTCCGGGAGCCGGACGGGAGTCGGCCTTGCGTTCTTTGCAACTGGCCGGATTAACCATTACCATGATACGCGACGTAACGCCTGTTCCGCATAACGGTTGCAGACCGCCGAAGCGGCGCAGGGTATAAAAATTTATTTCAGAATGATTTGAGATTAAAGGGAGGCGTTTTTTGGCAAGATATACGGATTCCTCATGCAGGATGTGTCGCCGGGAAGGCTTAAAGCTTTTTTTAAAGGGCGATCGGTGTTATTCGGAGAAGTGTTCCTTCGAAAGAAGGGGTTATGCTCCAGGAGACCATGGTCAGTCCCACAAGAAACAACAGTCGGACTATGGCACACAGATGCGCGAAAAGCAGAAGCTCAAGCGGATGTTCGGGCTTTTAGAAAAACAGTTCCACGGCTACTTTGAAAAGGCTGATCGTCAGAAGGGCATTACCGGTACCAATTTGCTGGTGCTTCTGGAGCGCAGACTGGACAATATGGTGTTTCGCCTTGGTTTTGCAAATTCGAGAGTTGAGGCAAGGCAGTTGATCAGCCACAGCCATTTTCTGGTTAATGGAAAAGCGGTCAATATCCCTTCTTACCTTTTGAAAGCAGGGGATGAAGTGACTGTTAAAGAAGGCTCTCGCAAGATTAATCGGATACTCGAAGCAATGGAAACCGTCGCGAGACGCGGTGTGCCACATTGGCTGGGATTGGATAAAGATAACTTTAAAGCGACCATTAAAATGCTGCCGGCTCGTGAAGATTTGACCATGCCGGTGCAGGAACAGCTTGTTGTAGAACTTTATTCGAAGTAAGCAGCGCAAATATTTAATAAACCAGCTTTAAGGGTGGGGTTGATTATGCAGAGAAACTGGTCGAGTTTGATTCGTCCCAAACGTGTAGATGTTGATGAAGCAACACATACACGGTTTTATGGAGAATTTACAATTCAGCCTTTGGAAAGAGGATTTGGTGTAACGCTGGGCAATGCGTTAAGAAGAGTATTGCTTTCTTCCATTCAGGGAGCGGCGATTTGTTCTATAAAAATTGATGGCGTTTTACACGAGTTTTCCACGGTTCCCGGAATTAAAGAAGACGTTACCGATGTTATTTTGAATCTGAAAGGCGTCCGTTTTAAACTGGGCGTGGCGGATACAAAAGTCGTCAGATTTAATGTGACCAGCGCCGGCGTTATTACGGCAGGCGATATCATTACGGACGGAACAATCGAGGTTTTAAATCCCGATCATTATATTGCCACCATGTCGGGCGGCGGTGCGTTTAAAGCGGAAATGGTTGTTAAGATGGGGAAAGGTTATGCGGCAGCGAAAAAGGAATTAGATCCTGATCAGCCCGAAGGAACCATCAATATCGACGCCATTTACTCACCGATTAAAAAAGTAAACTATGTGGTGCAGAACGCCCGTGTCGGCCAGATTACGGATTATGATAAATTAGTGCTGGAAGTCTGGACCGACGGCAGCTTGAATCCGGGTGATGCCATTGCTTACGCGGCCAAAATATTGAAACAGCAGCTCGATGTATTCATTAATTTTGAAGAAGTCGAAGAAGAGGTTGTGCCGGAAAAAGAACCGGATGGAACCAATGTTAATGAAATCCTGTCGCGGTCCGTTGAAGACTTGGAGCTTTCCGTGCGATCAGCCAATTGCTTGAAAAATGCGGGGATCAACACCATCGGAGAACTCGTCCAGAAGACCGAGGCGGAAATGCTCAAAACAAAGAATTTCGGCCGCAAGTCCCTCTCTGAAATTAAAGATATTCTCAACGAATACGGTCTTGTCTTTGGAATGAAACTGGAAAGCAATTCATAACAGGCTGCGGCATCAAAAAGGTAACATAGCTGGAAAACAGTATTGGATCAAACATCGGGATTTGACAGTCAGGAAAGGAAAAATTAGCAATGTATCATGGTAAGTCGGGCAGAAGACTAGGACGAACGTCCAGCCATCGGGAAGCCATGTTTCGCAATATGGTGACATCGATTATCAAACATGAAAGTATCCGGACGACGGACACAATGGCCAAGGAATTACGCAAATTGGCGGAGCGGATGATCACGCTGGGCAAAAAAGGCGATCTTCATTCAAGGCGTCAGGCCTTAGCGATTGTCCGTGATAAAGACATGGTCGGCAAGCTTTTCGGCGAACTGACCGAGCGATTCCGCAATCGCGCCGGCGGCTACACCCGCATTATTAAAGTGGGATACCGTTTTGGCGACAATGCGCCTGTTTCCATTCTGGAATATATTCCGGATGAGAAAAAGAAAGAAAAAGCAAAGCCGAAATCCAAAGCGAAAGCCAAGACGGCGGAATAGCAAAATAAATTGAACCACAAAAAAGGCAGGGCGCAAACCCTGCCTTTTTTGTGGTTTTTGTGTTTCAAGCCTCGTAATTGCTTATCCTCCCTCAGTATAATCCCTGATATTTTAAAAAACTTGCGGTATGCTGCCGCCACGCAGATAGAATCATTGCAAGAAAAACAGGAAACGATAATGAAGCTATTTGACTGGTGCGCCTTTTCCCCTCAGGTCTTGCCAGGCAAGGCCGAAGCGGGCCAGATATTTTCTGAGCCGATCGGCGTCGTTGATGTTTTTGTTTTTTGCCCGCGATACTGAAAAAAAAATGCGACCGGCTTCCGACAGCGTCGTCGCGCTGCGGCAAACGGTAATGACCGAGGCAAGTTGCAACTTTTCAAAAAGATCAATTTGAGACAATTGCTCTTTGCTCAGGATTTGCGCCAGAACATCCTCTTTCACGCCGGATGAAGAATCCCTGCGCCAGGCGTATTTCAATCGCTCAATTTCACCGTCAACCGTTTCCATGGTGATCCGGCCGCCGGGCGCCAATGTGGCCATGCGCGTGACCGCGCCGTTGAGATCCCGAAAATTGGCCATCCAGGCGGCATCAACGCTGGTCGCAAATTTCAAAAAATGCTTCAGTGCCTCCGCGCTGAAGGTGATGCGTTTTCCCGTTTTCCGGGCAACCTGATTGAGTTCATACTCCAGATTCGGTTCAATATCCTCCGGCCTTTCCCGCAAACACGGAAGACGAAACGTCCACAGGTAGATTCGGGAAAGAAGGTCTTCCCGAAAACGGCCGCAGGCGACGTCCGCTTGAAGATCGCGGTTGGTCCCCGCAATCAACTGAAAATCACTGGACGTTTCCTTATCTGCCCCAACGGGCAGAAAGCGTTTTTCTTCAATGGCGCGCAACAGCATGGCCTGTTCGTCAATGCCCAGTTCGCCGATTTCGTCCAGAAAAAGAAGCCCGCCGTCTGCGGAGCAAAGCAGGCCCGCCCGGTCGCGCACTGCGCCGGTAAAGGCCCCCTTGACGTGTCCGTAAAGCGCGCTCATCATGGATTCACCCCGCAGCGTGGCGCAATTGACTTCCACAAAAGCTCCGCCGACCTGACGCCGAGAAAGCTTGAGCTCATAGATGCGCCGGGCCAATTGGCTTTTACCCGCCCCGGTTGGTCCCATAAGCAATATCGGCTCACGGGAATTGATCGACACCCGTTCGATGAATTCAACCAAAGCGTTAAACTGACGATTTTTCGTTTCAATGCCGCTTTTGAGAAAAGACAGGTCGCCCTTGATCTCTTTGTCAAAGCGCTTGGCCAGCTGGTCATATTTGGACAAATCCAGATCGATAATCTTGTAGTTGCCCGGATCAGCCTTCTTTCGTTGCGGCGGAGGATTGGACTGAATCAGCCGTCCGGGAAAATAATGCGATTCCGTCAGGAGAAACATACAAATCTGGGCCACATGGGAACCGGTGGTAATGTTGATGAGATAGTTTTCCCGATCCACGTCAAAAGGATAGTCCTTGGCAAAATCATGAAGAGCGCCATAGACCTCTTCAAAGTCCCAGGGATCGTCAAATTCTATAATTTTTCCGATAACATCTGTTTCCGGTGACACAGACCGGATGTCATTTGCGATGAGTTCCGCAAGCGCTGTGAACTGTTTCTGATAAAGGAGTTCAAAGCGGTCAATCAGCAAATCTTCATGTCGGCAAAGCGATACGCTGGGCCGCCAGCGCTCCCATCGCCTGGGGCCGGTGCCGCTGTCCAGCGTGGGTCCCAGCAGGCTGATTAAAACGGTCTTTTTCATATTTATGATCCATTCTATTAATTTAGATTATATTCTAATATATGCGCCGAATCTCTGCAATATTTTTTTTCGTCAATAAAAGTATTTAACGGAAACATCACGTTATAATTGCCTTTATTTTTTTATTGCCGATTTGCTCTTTTCCGGCACGGGTTTTGATAAAGACAATCATTAAAAAGATACTGGAAAAGGAACAATTTCATGGCCAACAAATACCTATTTCGATCCACGGCAGGCAGTATGCTTTCGAAGTCCGACACGATAAACAAGGAAGGCGCGCCTGCTTATGCATTTTCACCAAAGGCCATGCTGGCGCAGTATGCGGCAACCGGCTGTCTGAATGGAACCTTCTATGCAGCAGGCGACGAACAATTGACAACCGTGCTGGATCTGGCAGGTCGGGTGGATGCCGGATATGTGGCCAAAACCGCAATCTACGCGCGGGAAAATGGTTTGATGAAAGACATGCCCGCGCTGCTTACCGCTGTGCTTGCCACGCGGGCGCCGGAACTGCTGCCGCAAGTTTTTGCCCGAACGATGGACAATGCCCGAATGCTGCGCAATTTCGTTCAGATCATCCGCTCCGGCGTCACCGGAAGAAAGTCTCTCGGTTCTTTGCCAAAGAAGCTTGTGCAAAAATGGCTTGAAGCACGATCGGATGAAGCGCTCTTTTGCGATTTCGTGGGCAACGATCCCAGCATCGCGGACATTATCAAAATGACTCACCCGGTTCCGTCCAACGCTGTGCGCGCAGCCCTTTACGGCTACATTATCGGAAGAGATTGTCCGGATTGCGTGCTGCCGGAAATCGCGAGGCGGTATGAAGCGTTCAAGGCAGGCCAAAGCAATGATGTGCCGGACGTGCCTTTTCAAATGTTAACGTCTCTGGAACTGGGCGCAAAAGAATGGTCGGCCATCGCCCGCAATGCCCGCTGGCAGATGACCCGGATGAATTTGAACACTTTTGCCCGCCATGGCGTCTTTGAGGACGCGGACATGACGGAACTGATTGCCAGGCGCATTGCCGATCCTGCGGCTATCGCGAAAGCCAGGGCCTTTCCTTATCAATTGATGGCGGCTTATTTCAACCTGGATACGGCTATTCCGCCGGTTATCCGCAATGCGCTGCAAGACGCGATGGAGATTGCCACAAGCAACGTGCCGCGCATCCAGGGCAAAATTTATATTTGTCCTGACGTGTCCGGATCGATGGCCGGGGCTGCCATAACCGGGTATCGCAAAGGCGCAACCAGCACAATCCGTTGCATCGATGTGGCGGCCCTCTTCACGGCTGCGCTGCTGCGGCAAAACCCGGCGGCCCAGGTCATTCCTTTTGCGGAAGATGTTGTGGACGTGCGCCTGAACGCGCGTGACTCCATTATGACCAACGCTTCCCATCTGGCGGCGGCAGGCGGCGGCGGAACCAATATCAGCGCCCCGCTGGCAAGGCTAAACGCCCAAAAGGAGCAGGGCTCTCTGGTTATCTACATCAGCGACAACCAGTCCTGGGTGGATGCGCGCAATGACCGGGAAGCGACACAGCTGATGCGGGAGTGGAATATTTTTAAACAACGCAATCCGGATGCCAGGCTGATTTGCATCGACATCCAGCCGTATGGCGAAACTCAGGCTGCGGATCGCGAGGACATCCTGAATGTCGGCGGATTTTCCGACAGCGTTTTTGAAGTTGTAAAAGCGTTTGCGGACGGAAAGCAGACGTCCGACTATTGGGTTGACGTTATTGAAAAGATCAATCTATAAGGAAAATGAGTATTGGAAACGAGGGCTCAATGACTGGGCGAAGTGATCAAACAGGTCTTGAGACGGGTGAATGCAGTGGGGATTACATCTGTAAACTGTATCTCCGCAACGCCTTGTCATCCGTCTCATCTTAAATGAAAAGCGGCGAATGCCGGCGGGAATACATTGACCCCATAAGCAAAGTCACTCTCTTGTTTTTCGAGGTGAGTTGTCGGTTTTCTCGCCAATTCTTGTCGCCGCCCTTTAAACACAGACCGCGAATGCGGGCAGAACAGTTTTATTCATGGCTGAGGATAAACGAGGTGTCCAAATGAAATACATCGATACGGAAGGCGTAATCATCAAAAGCTGGTGTGAAAACCCGGATGAAAACGCTCTTGCTCAGGCCAAAAACCTGGCGAATCTGCCTTTTATTTTCCGGCAGGTCTGCCTGATGCCCGATACGCATGAAGGCTACGGAATGCCTATCGGCGGCGTCATTGCCACAAACGGCGTGGTGATTCCCAACGCCGTGGGCGTGGATATTGGCTGTGGCATGCTGGCTGCGGCATCCTGTCTGACCGACATCGATCAGGCGACGCTGAAAAGAATTCTGGCAAAAATTAGGGAAACGATTCCTGTTGGTTTTGACCATCATGAACAGGCCCAGGATCAAAGTCTGATGCCGCAAATGGATGATCCCGGTTTGTATCCGGAAGTCAGCCGCCAGTATCGCTCCGCCTGCAAACAGATCGGCACACTGGGCGGCGGCAACCATTTTATCGAGATTCAAAAAGGGTCGGATGGCCGCATCTGGTATATGATTCACTCCGGCAGCCGCAACATCGGGCTGAAGGTGGCCAATCGTTACAACCAGACGGCTATTTTATTAAACGAGCGGTGGCGCGCCGCCGTGCCCAAAAAGTGGGAACTGGCCTTTTTGCCCATCGAAACGGAAGAAGCAAAAACTTACCTGCGGGAAATGCGCTATTGTCTGGCTTTTGCCCTGGCCAATCGCAAACTGATGGCCCGGCGTGTGCAGGAGGCTATCCGCGCGGAAATTCCGGAGGCGGAGTTTGACGAATCCATCAATATCCATCATAATTATGCCGTTTTTGAACACCACTTTGGAAAAAATGTCATCGTGCACCGCAAGGGCGCGACATCCGCGCGGGAAGGAGAAATGGGGATTATCCCCGGCTCGCAGGGTACGGCCAGTTATATTGTGCGGGGAAAAGGAAATCCGGAAAGTTTTACCAGTTGCTCTCACGGAGCAGGCCGCAAAATGGGTCGAAGGGAGGCCATCCGCAGCCTTGATCTTGATGCGGAAAAAAAGGCCCTTGACGACAGGGGCATTCTCCATGCTATCCGTGGTCGGCAAGACTTGGAAGAAGCGGCGGGCGCTTACAAGGATATTGACATTGTTATGGAAGAGCAGCGTGATCTGGTTGAGATTGTTACAAAGCTGGACCCGTTGGCCGTGATTAAAGGTTGAGAGCAAATGAAAAAGGAAACCATTACAATTGACGGCTCTCTGGGCGAAGGCGGCGGGCAAATTCTGAGAACAGCGCTGGCGCTTTCTCTGATTACCGGCCAGCCGTTAAAGATAGAAAAAATACGCGCCGGACGGGAAAAGCCGGGGCTGCAAAGACAGCACCTGGCAGCCGTGCGGGCGGCGCAGGAAATATCCGGCGCTCTTGTCAACAACACCCAGCTTGGTTCTTCGGCCATTGATTTTTCTCCCGGGCCGGTTGCAGGCGGGGATTATTCATTTGCCGTTGGGTCAGCAGGCAGCGTCACGCTGGTTTTGCAAACTGTTTTGCCCGCGCTGATGTTTGCGCCGCAACCGTCTCAACTGACGCTGGAAGGTGGGACGCACAACCCGGGAGCGCCGCCCGCCGATTTTCTAGAAAAGGTATTCCTGCCGCTCCTTAACCGCATGGGGCCCACGGTAACCGCAAAGCTGGAAAAATATGGTTTTTATCCTGCGGGCGGCGGACGCCTTCATGTCCATATCCAACCGGCTGAAAAACTGGAAAGACTTGACCTGCCGGAGCGCGGCGCGCTGTGCAAAACGATGGTTGCTGCCATTGTTTCCGACCTGCCCGAAAGCATCGGTCAGCGGGAAGTGGATTTCCTTCGGGATAAATTGCCTTCTGAAAATTTTCATGCGTCGGTCAGGCAGGTTCCGGGTCCCGGGCCGGGAAACGCCGTTTTTATTGAGATTGTGTATGAAAAAATTACGGAGCTGATGACCGCCTTCGGCAAACGGGGCGTAAGTTCCGAGACCGTTGCGGCCACGGTGTTAAAGGAGGCAAGGACTTACATGGCCACGGGCGCGCCCGTGGGACCCCATCTGGCGGATCAGCTTCTGCTGCCGATGTCCCTGGCCCAGGGCGGTTCGTTCACAACGGGCAGGCCCACTAAACACATGCTGACCAATATTGACGTCATCAAACATTTTCTGGATATCAATATCGCGATTTGTTCCATCAATGAGAAAACCTGGCAGGTGGAAATTGGCTGAATTGATGTTTGACGGCTGCGAAATCTTGTACCAATGGGCGGAATTTGACTATCGCTATGATGAATATGACCTGTCTTTGCCGGAAGAACCGACGGAAACGGAACAAAAATCTGAAGACTTATGGCTGTTATTTCTGGAAAGACTGGCCGTGAAATACGGCAAAAGACCCCCGGATTACCTCCGTGTGCTGCGCGATTACGGTGCAAAAAAAACAAGAGAACTCGATGAACTGAAATGACCAATGAAGTTTGTTGACACGCGCCGCTCCAGAAAT
>CAYVFA010000053.1:0-15124 GCA_964450075.1 uncultured Smithella sp. | reverse complement strand
CCCGAATGCCGCAGGCCATGACCTGTAAATCGATTCGCTCCTGTTCGGGCCGGTAGGGGATCCCGAAGCCGCCGCTGAGATTGGCAAATTCAAAACGGATGTTAAGGGCGTGCGACAGTTCGACGATCAGCTTAAACAGAATTTCCGCCGTTTCAACGAAATAGTGCGGGTCAAGTTCGTTAGAGGCCACCATGGTGTGAATGCCAAACCGCTTGACGCCTTTATCCCGGCAGATGCGATAACCTTCAAATAATTGCTCCCGCGTAAATCCGTACTTGGCCTCTTCCGGATGGCCGATAATGATGTTGCCCTTTTTTAATGGGCCGGGATTATAGCGAAGGCAAATGATTTCAGGAAGTCCGGCGTGTTGTTCGAGAAATTGAATGTGAGAAATATCGTCCAGATTAATAATGGCTTTTAATTTTTTAGCTTTGACAAATTCTTCAGCAGGGGTGTCGTTGGAGGAAAACATGATTTCTTCTCCGACAATGCCGGTCTTTTGAGACATGACCAGTTCAGCAAGCGAACTGCAATCCGTACCGAAACCTTCGGCGTGAAGTATTTTTAATAAATAGGGATTTGGACAGGCTTTGACGGCAAAAAATTCCTTGAATCCCTGATTCCAGGCAAATGCTTTTTTAAAAGCGCGAGCGTTTTTCCGGATGGCTTTTTCATCATAAATATGAAAAGGCGTCGGATATTGTTCAATAATATTTAAAATCTGTTTTTTTGTAAAAGGCGGCAGTTTATCCGGCATCAAAGATTCTCCCGAGGAAAATTTATTTGAAATGATGGGCGGAATGAATCAGGCATGCTTCAGGACAATTCCTTCCACGATGTTGGATACGTCTTCACAGACATCAATCGCTTCTTCGATCCGCTCGAAGATTTCTTTCCATTTGATCAGTTCGATGGCGTCTTGTTCCTTGATAAAAAGATTGGTGATAATGGTTCTTAAAACGACGTCGCCGGCATTTTCCAGGGTGTTGATTTCCACGCAACCGTCCAGAATCATCTGGGAGTTTTTCATGTCGCGTAAGCCATGAACAATCCCCTTGATCTTTTTAATGGCCTGAAAAAGAATATCCGCTTGCTTGATAATTTCATCATCCGGTTTTTTGACTTTATACATGTGGATGCGGATGGCAGTGGCTTCAATGACGTCCATGATACTATCCATCTTATTGACCAGCGCATAAATGTCCTCACGGTCGATGGGCGTCAGAAAGGTCTTGTGCATTCTTTCGTAAGTTTTGTGGGTAATGATGTCCGCTTCATGCTCCAATTCTTTGAGGCGGGCCACTTTTTCAGCAGTATAATCGCGGTTTTTGGTCATTTCCAGAAAGAATTGACCGCCTTCTTCAATTTTATTGGCCAACTCTTCAAAGTAGTTAAAGAAATTTTCTTCTTTAGGAAACAGGCGCATGGGTTATTCCTCCTTTTTTCCTCAGGCATGTAACAGATGATCTTAAAGTCAGCAGTGCTCTAACGAATTATCGTTAAAAATGCAAGACCTTAAAACGTAAATCAGGTGAATGATTAGTCTTATTATTCGTTATTTAAAGACTTTAGAGTAAATAATTTTACTGTCACCCGGCGAATAGAAATCCTTCAGAAACGCTTCGCGAAAATAGCCGCAGCTTTCATAAAAACGTTGCGTCGGTTCGTACTGAGCACGGGATGCTGTGTCCGCGTAAATTTGTCTGCCTCCCATCTTTTGGATAAGACCTTCTGTTGTGTGCAGCAGGATTTTACCAAGGCCATGACTGCGCATGGCTTCAGAAACAGCGATCCAGTAAAGATCGTAACTGCTTGCCGTAGCCGGTATCAAACCATAACAGGTATATCCAACGACCTGACCGTCTTTTTCGGCAAACAAAAACTGATAGGAGCTCTGCAGGCCTTGTTCCAGGCGCTCCGTCGCCAGTTCACAGGCCAGTTCGACTTCTTCAGGAGAGAAAAAGCCGCTCCCTTGAACAATGTTTAAAATAGCGCTTAAGTCTGACGGCTGAATTTCCTGCCGGTAGGTGATGGGGTTCATCGGGTTTATCCATTCTGCGGCAGACCGCCGCGAAACATAAAGTAAACCGCGCCAATCATGCAAAGCGAAGCCCAGAGAAAGTCCAGTTTCAACGGTTGCTTCATATATAGCATGGCAAATCCGGCAAAGACAATCATCGTAATGACTTCTTGAATAATTTTCAGCTGGCCTAAAGAGTAGTGCTCAAATCCGATGCGATTGGCCGGTACTTGCAGAACATATTCAAAAAAGGCGATTCCCCAGCTGATCAAAATGACGAAAAACAGGGGTTTACTGTTAAGATTTTTTAAATGGCCATACCAAGCGAAAGTCATAAAAAGATTGGAAAAGAAAAGCAATATAACCGGTTTTAACACAACTTCATTCCTCCTCAGGATTTTAAAGCGTCGCTGATAATATCGGCGATCGCTTCAGAATATTTTATCGAAGCTTTCTCCAAGGCTGCGGCAAAACCCGCATCGAGCGATAAGCAGGGATTGGCGTTAATTTCAAGAACGAAAGGATTTCCCTGTTGATCTACGCGAAAATCCACACGGGCGTAACCTCGCAAACCGAAAAGATTCCAGCACTGAAGAGCGATAGCCCGCAGGCTGCCTGCCAGCGTTGCATCCTCGGGAGCAATGTCCAGAGTCCGCTGTGTGTTGTCATATTCAAAAGAATCTTCCACCCACTTGGCGCGGTAATCCAGTATTTTCAGTTTGCCTTGCGGGTAATTCTGAAAAAGGATTTCCGAGGGGGGCAGAATTTGAACCCCCCGGTCTGTGGCGAGAAGTGCGATATTAAACTCACGCCCTTCAATATAGGCTTCCGCGAAACAGTCGCAGCCGATTTCTGCCTGACGATTGCGTAAGGCAGTGACGATTTGATTCTGATCGGTCATGAAGACTATCGCGTCATCATCCAATCCGACGGATGCATCTTCCCAGGAAGGCTTCATTAAATAAGTGCTGGAGGGGGCCAATCCGGTGGCGATGCCGTCAGTCGTGATCCAGGGAGGTGTGGGGATGCCGGAAGCGTGTAGAAACTTTTTTGTGAGCGGCTTATTAGATGTCAGATACATGGCGTCCGTCCGGCAGCCCGTGTAGGGAAGGCGCAAAAAATCAAGCAAGGCGGTCGCAAAGTAAATCATGCTGCCTTTTCCGGCTACAGACTCTACCAGGTTGAAAACAACATCGGGCTTAAGTGCATGGAGTTTGGAAATCGTAGCATTTAAATCCATGGCAAAGGGCAGCATGACAGGCTCATGCCCCAGGGATGTTATGGCCCCAGCAATGGTTTGGGCCTGAAGCATCGTATCTTGTTCATCAGCACCCGCATCGGGGGCCACATCCGTATGCAAAATGACTATTTTCCCCATGAAATATTTTTCCGCTCTCAGGATTTTGGAATTTGCTTTAGCATATTATCAATATTCCGGCACGCTTTAAGGCGGAATTCAGAATATCAGTGATGAGCTGGTGGTAGGATATATCCAATAGGTTGCAAAGAATGGGCAGATCCGAGCGGATGGGATTCAATCCGGCCAGCGAATTGACTTCGATAAAATGCGGAATTCCCCGAGCGTCTGATCGCAGGTCGATGCGCCCGCCATCTTTTAATCCCAAGCCGCGCCAGGCCAAAAGAGATATTTCCATGGCATGCTTGGCTTCCGGGTCATCGACTGCGGCGTATCGCACCAGATTTTCATAATGTTCTTTATTGTCATACGAGTAGGCATTTTGTTCCGCATCCGGGTTCAGAAGGACTTCCATAACGCCTAGTGCCCGGGCGTCCTTGCCCGAGCCTACAATTCCGACGGTGAATTCCCGTCCGGGCAGGTAAGTTTCCACTAATACGGGCTGATGAAAAGTGTTGAGAAGGTTTATACAGACCTTGCGCAGATCGGAGGTGTTGTCAATTTTAGAAAGGGCGGTGATGCCTTTCCCTGTGCCTTCCGCGACGGGTTTGGCAAAAAGGGGATAAGGAAGGGAGATGAGGTCAATGTCCTCTGGGGCGGACACAACAGCAAAATCCGGCGTGGGAATGCCCAGATCGCGCACGACATGTTTGGTCATGCCTTTATGAAGCGTCAGGGACTGTCCGAGCGGATCGGAGAAAGTGTAGGGAATTTTATAGGCGTCCAGCAATGCGGGAACCTGCGCCTCGCGGCCAAAGCCGTGCAGACCCTCGGCAATATTGAAAACAAGATCCCATCGGTCGCCTGCGGCCAGGCGGCGCGTAAGCGCCTGAACGTGACCAATGCGGCAGGTCAGATGACCGTTTTTCAATATAACTTCTTCAATCGCTTCGATGGTATCGGGTTTATCGAATTCGGCGGTTTCTTCCAACGAGTACCCTTCTTGTAGGTAATCGTCTCGCAAGTCGTAGGTCAGGCCGACGGTTATTTTTTTTGAGGGGCTGATGATCGGGCAGACAGTTTTACCGGACATAATTTATTTTCACGATCCTAATGGATATCTTTGGACTCAGCGTGATTGTCCGGGTAGCGGAAGATATTGCCTTCGTAATTGCGCACCATCAAATCGCCTTTATCCCAGCCGATGGCGTATTCGGGAAGCAGCGGAATTTTCCCACCACCGCCGGGAGCATCGACGACATAGGTCGGGATGGCATAGCCGGTCGTATGGCCGCGCAAGCCCTGGATGATCTCCAGTCCCTTGTTGATCGGTGTGCGGAAATGGGAAGAGCCGGGAATCGGATCGCATTGATACAGGTAATAGGGGCGAACGCGAATCTGCAAAAGGCCATGCACCAGTCTGGTCATGGTGGATACGGAGTCATTAATGCCGGACAGCAAAACGGTTTGGCTTCCCAGGGGAATGCCGGCGTCCGCCAGGCGGATGCAGGCGGCGCTCATTTCGGGGGTCAGCTCGTCGGGATGCGTGATATGGATGCTCATCCAGAGAGGATGGTATTTTTTTAGCATGGAAACCAGAGCGGGTGTAATCCGCTGCGGCAGGACAACGGGCGCTTTGGTGCCGATGCGGATCATTTCAACGTGCGGAATATCTTTGAGTCTGGAAAGGAGCCACTCCAGTTTGTCGTCAGACAGGGTTAGAGGATCGCCGCCGGACAGGAGAACATCGCGGATATTCGGATTGGATTCGATATAGGCCAGAGCCCTTTCCCATTTGGCGGTATCGATAAAGCATTGGTGCTGCCGGCCAAAGATGCGAGACCTTGTGCAGTAACGGCAATAGGTCGCGCAGATGTCTGTGACCAGAAACAAGACGCGGTCCGGGTAGCGATGGATGATGCCGGGAACCGGAGAATCGGCGTCTTCACAAAGGGGATCTTCTTCTTCGCCTTTCGTATGCAGACATTCATCAACCACCGGAACGACGGAACGACGAAGCGGTGAGGATGGGTCCACCGTAGAAATCAAACTGGCGTAGTAAGGGGTAATGGCGACCGGCAAGTCTCCTGAGGGGTGCATCATGGCCTGGCGTTCGTTGTCGGAAAGATGAATGATGGCATCGAGTGCGTGGACATCGCGAATGGCGTTTTGAAATTGCCAGCGCCAGTCAAACCATTCGATGCGGCTGATGTCAGGATAATGTTTTTTGCGGAATGCCCGCGAGCGGGGAGAATCTTTAAAGGGGAAATAAAGGCGCTCTGGCTTTGACTTTGCCAGGGAGGGGTGCTGATTGTTTGTGGACAACGAAAAGAAATTCGTTGTTTCGTTTTGAACCACAACAAGACCAGCCGTGGTACCGGGAGGTTCAGCCTCCTCATTAAACAGCGTCTCGTTTTCCATCTATTCCCCTTCCTTCAATTTTTATTCTCAAAAATGGCAGCCATCATTGAAACAATTTATAATTTTTGAATTTACGCAAGCAGAAAATTTTGTCAACAATTATTTTCAATTTTAGCCGGAAAAATGAAAAAAAATTTTAAAAAAAATTTTGCGAAAGAGTTTTGATCTTCAGGGCGAATAAAAATTCGAATTGCCGAAGCGGCAGCAATAGCGTAAAAAGGAAGTGCGACAGGGGCGTCGGTTATGATGGCATATAGACTGGATAAGGGTTTCAAAGGAACAGGCGCCAGTCTATTGGAAAGAAGAGAAATAGCAAAATGAGGACAAGGAGAAAAAAATGCCTGAGCTGCCGGAAGTCGAAACACTGTGCCGCCAATTGCATAAAAAAATAGCCGGAGGGAAAATTCTGGCGACGAAAATTTATGATGAAAAGCTTGCCGGTCTTGAAAACGTCAGGGGTCGCAGGATCGAAGAGGTCCGGCGTTTCGGGAAATCGATTGAGATTGTGTTAGACGATGGCAGAAGCATCGTCATTCATTTGCGCATGACCGGCCGATTGCTCTGGCATCAAAACAAAGCAAAAGAAAAACATACCCGATGGCGAATGACGGTGGTCGATGGAAAGGTTGACCTGGTGGATCCACGCCGCTTCGCGACGATCAAGATTATGACCACCCATGAGGATAAAGACGGGAAGGATCTCATGACGGATTTTGATGAAAAAAAATTTATGAAGCGGCAAGCGCTACGGAAAGTCGGAGTGAAGATCTTGCTCATGGATCCGAAAGCGATAGCCGGTATCGGCAATATTTACGCTTGTGAGATTTTGCATGGCGCAGGCATTTCTCCTTTCAGGCAGGCGGCGACGCTTTGCGAAGAAGAATGGAAGGCGGTCTTTCGTCTGGGAAGACGTATTTTGAAAAAGGGAATTGAAAAACGGGGAACATCCATTTCCGACTGGCGTGATCTTTACGGACGTCAGGGTGAGAACCAAAAAGAGCTTAAAGCTTACGGACAGGAAGGAAAGACTTGTCGCGCCTGTGGCGGGACGATTGAACGGATCAAGCAGGGCGGACGAAGTACGTTTTACTGTCCGAACTGCCAGAAGTAGAACACTCGGCCACATGACGGTTGAATAATAAAAAATATAATAAAATCAATAATATAACAAATATTGATCGAAAAATTAAATGCCTGTTTTCAGGACACGTAGATCGGATTGGAAAAAATCCAGGGACGGTATTTACCAACCGACCCAGTCCGTCATAAAGTCCCAGGCACTGATTCCTGCGTAGCCAGTGACTTCCCAATCATTCCATGGGTATTGTTTCACGTGAAACATGGCCGTTCCTTCGTGGTCGGGATGGGCAATCAGTCCAAACCCTCCTTGATGGTTGACGGCGTCGATATATTTTTGTGGATGGTTTCCCTCTGCGTCGCTGCCATAAGAAACAGGCGTGCTGATTTTAAAGCCGAGGTAATGATTAAAACGCGGTGCAATTTCTTCGCCGACAAGGATGAGCGTGCTTCCCTGCCATCCTTCCCATCCTTCATCCCTTGCTCTGAGGTGATCATGATCCGTCAGCATTAAAAAATCGATTCCATTGCGATGTGCTGCGGAAACGATTTTTCCCATCGCCGCATGGCCATCGTAAGAAAAAGAAGAATGCAGATGGATGACGCCTTTATAATCCCAAAGATTCATGGATTATTTCGGGGATCATCATTCTGTTTGCAGGGCAACAAAGAAACTGGATCTGCCCCGCTTAATGAGTAAAGTGACGCCTTTCTTTCCGGCGGCTTTTGTAATCTCGCGGTTAAAATCCTTCATGGAAGAAATCTTAACGCGATTGACCTGAACAATGACGTCTTGAGGTTGAAGACCGACTTCGTCTGCGGGGCTACCTCCCTGAACTTCCGTAATGATGACACCCTCGCGGGAGATGCCGGATTGCCTGGCCATTTCCGGCGTAATTTCCTGTGCGGTTATGCCGAAATGTCCTGTTCCTGATCTTTCTGCTGCTGCCGTTACATTATCTTTTCGCTCCGCAACGATGACTTGGAAGTTCATTTCCTTGCCGTCTCGAATGGCTTTAATATTCATTTTCTGCCCGACGTGCAACGCTGCGATGGTTAATAATAACTCATGGGTGTTTTTGACGGGTTTCCCGTTGATCTCAATAATAATGTCGCCGACTTTTATTCCCGCTTTATCCGCTGGGTCGCCTTTGAAAACATCCGACACCAATGCCCCGCTTTTATTTTTATGATTTAAGTTTTTAGCGATATTGTCGGAAATGTCCTGGACGGAAATTCCCAGCCAGCCACGTGTTACTTTGCCTTTTGTTTTAAGATCGGCCAGAATACTTTTGGCCATGTTGATGGGAATGGCAAAGCCGATGCCCTGACCTTGTGCGACAATGGCCGTGTTAATGCCGATCACCTTTCCTTCCATATTAAACAACGGACCACCGCTGTTGCCGGGGTTAATGGAAGCATCCGTTTGGATAAAATTATCATACGGTCCCGCACCGATGACGCGGCCCTTGGCGCTGACAATACCTGCTGTTACC
Source organism: uncultured Smithella sp. (assembly GCA_964450075.1). GTDB lineage: Bacteria > Desulfobacterota > Syntrophia > Syntrophales > Smithellaceae > UBA8904. The sequence goes on along the minus strand of CAYVFA010000053.1, from coordinate 6,753 downwards.
GTCGCTTCCAATCCGAAAGGGTTACCGATCGCGATGACCCACTCTCCGACTCTGACTTTTTCAGAATCTCCGATTTCCGCAACGGGTAAGCTGTTGTCCGGTTTGATTTTAATGAGCGCAATGTCCGTGTTGGCGTCTGTTCCGATCACTTTGGCTTCGTACTCCTTGCCGTCGGACATTTTGACAAGGATTTTATCCGCCTGTTCCACGACATGATTATTGGTGAAAATATAACCGTCATTGCTGATGACAAATCCTGAACCCAGGCTGCGCTGTTTGAATTCCCGGCGCGGCATATCGCCAAAAAAACGATCAAAAAAATCATCTCCGAACGGTGAGCGGCCGAAAGGTGCGCCAAATCCGCCCCGTCCCTTATAGGTTTTGGACGTGCTGATATTGACGACAGCGGGTTTGACGCGTTCCGCCAGTTCGGAAAAAGAACCAGGGGTTTTAAATGCCATATCTGGAAGAGCAGGGACGGCCTGCGCCGCAGGGATTTCCGGTGCTCCCGATTTGGTAAAGGATGATCGCAGGACGCCAACCAAAGATACAATAAAAAACGCGATCAGAAACGCCATTAAAAACATAAAAAAAGTTTTTCGATTTGAATTTTTCATACTAACCCTCCAAAATGACCTTATGCAACGCCTGGTTTTCATTCCAAGCACGAGATTTTCTGATTGTTTTGAATATAACGACCGGTCCTTATTTGTCAATGTAAAACTCGAAATCCCATTGCTGCGGGATGAGAGTCTATTCTCCGCAAATGATCTGGTGGCAAGCAACCTATAAAATAGACTATCTAACCCTCTGCAATTTTGATATGGTTACATCGCGTCTTTAAAAGAGAATGAGCATCCTTGGAGGTTTTGGCATGAGTCAGGAGTTGGGGATACTGCTGGTCACCGCCGTGTCCCTCGGATTTTTTCACACCCTGTTGGGACCGGATCATTATGTTCCGTTTATCGTGCTTTCCAAAGCCCGGAAATGGTCAACCCTTAAAACCGTATGGATGACGATTCTTTGCGGCGTCGGACATGTCGGCAGCTCCATCATGCTGGGTTTCATCGGGATTGGCCTCGGTGTGGCCGTCTCGCGGCTGGAATCGCTGGAATCCATGCGCGGGAACATTGCGGGATGGATGCTGATTGCCTTTGGACTGATCTATTTCATCTGGGGTGTTCGCCATGCCTTTCGCAATAAGCCGCACACGCACTGGCATCCGCATAGCGACGGCAACATTCATACGCATGTTCACGTTCACGCGCAAGAACATGTCCATTTGCACGAAAATTCCGGGCGTCCCTCAATGACCCCCTGGATTATCTTTACGATATTTATTTTCGGTCCCTGCGAACCGCTGATTCCACTTCTGATGTATCCGGCGGCTCAGGGGCACATCACTCATGTTGTTCTCGTCAGTCTTGTCTTTGGCGTTGTTACGATCGGGACCATGTTGAGTATTGTCATGGTTTCTCTTGCCGGTCTGCAATGGTTACCAACCGGGCGGCTTGAACGTTACACCCACGCTCTTGCGGGAGTTTCCATTTTATTTTGCGGAATCGCTGTGCAGTTCCTGGGGGTTTAGTACGGACAGGATCAATTTCCTGACACGCGTACATTATTTTTCATGATTTCTTTAAGTTTTGCGATCAACTCCTCAGTGTTTGGTTTGGAGAGCTGGGCGTCGGCCTGAACGGCCTTTCCCTTATGTAACAGTTTCTCCGTTATCAGGGACGAAAATAAAACAACCGGTAGCGCCTTCAAAATCGGATCACTTTTTACTTTCTGGCATAAATGGTAACCGTCCATCTGGGGCATTTCTATATCGCTTAGAATGATGTCGATAAAATCCGTGATGGCTTTATGCTGATCAAAGGCCTGCTTTTTGATGTCCATCAGATATTCCCAGGCGACGCTGCCGTCAACTTGTGATGTGACGCTGAAGTCACCGCTTGATTCGAGGGCTTCTTTGGTTGCGCGGCGGATCATCCCGGAGTCGTCGGCATGCAGAACGCGGATGGGATGTGGGATTCCCTCTGTTTTTGATTTCAAAACAGCCTCATTTTTATCAATCGGTTGAAGATGAGGCACCGAGAGACTTGGATCGATCTCGCCGATAGCCCTTTCCAAATCCAGCATGAGAACGTTTTTATCTTCCAGATTAATATAACCCGTAATGGCGGGGCAGAAATTCTGCATGTAATTGTCCAGGGGTTTTATTTTTGACCAGCTGGTACGATGAATTCTCGTGATGCCGGACACCAGAAAGGCGGAGGTTACCCGGTTAAATTCGGTAATGATCGCAATTGGCGTTACGTCTTCCCGGCGTTCTCTTCCCAGCCAAAGGGCCATATCGATCAAAACAATAACGCTGCCGCGATGATTGAACATTCCGGCAACAAAAGGCGCGGCATTCGGTGGTTTGATAATGGCCGGCAAGCTGATGATCTTGATAACTTTTGCTACATTAATGCCATAATAACCCCGGTACCCCCCCACTTCGTCGATGAAGACTTCAATGATCTCCAATTCATTTGTGCCTGCCTCCAGGAGAATTCCCTTATTTTCATCTATCGCCATTGCATTGCTCCCTTTCCAGCATTCATCGACGGATGATACTCGACTGCATGGCAGCCGTATCAAAATAATTTTTCTTAACTATAGCATACCTTTTTCTGAAATAATATAACGGATTGCGAAAAATTCCCTAACCTGCACACGTGTGGTGAGCGCAGTCAATCCGCTATCGAACAACACTCAACTTTTGTCCAGAATCTCCCTGACTTTACGGGAGAGTTCTGTAATGGTAAACGGTTTCTGGATAAAGCCTTTACAGCCTTCGTCCATAATTTCCTGTGCCTGACCGTCCTGGCTGTATCCGCTAGAGAGCAGAGCTTTGACGGAAGGTTTCAGTTTCAGTAGCGCCTGAAAAGTTTCTTTGCCGCCTAAATCCGGCATAATCATATCCAGAATCACCAGATCAATTTGCTCTTTGTTGCTCTCAAAAACGGCGATGCCCTGTCTGCCGCCTTCGGCCGCAAGAACCTTGTATCCAAGCCCTTCCAGCATTTGCGTTCCGACATCAACCATCATATCTTCGTCGTCAATCAGCAGAATCGTTTCGCGACCTTTATAAAGTTTGCTGTCTTTGACCAATTCAGCTTCCATCTTTTTTTCCGACGCGGGAAGATAAATAATGAAGGATGTGCCGCTACCTTTTTCACTTTCCAGTTTAATAAATCCCCCGTGATGTTTGATGATCCCGTAAACAGAAGCCAGTCCGAGGCCCGTGCCGCGTCCGCGTTCTTTGGTTGAAAAAAACGGTTCAAAAACATGCGCCTTGGTGTTTTCATCCATGCCGATTCCCGTGTCCGTGACCGTCAACTTGACAAACTTTCCCGGTTGGACGTCAAAGGTGGCGACATATGCACTGTTGAGTTCGACATTTTCCAGCGAAATGAGAAGGTTACCACCTGACGGCATGGCCTGCCACGCGTTGACAAAAAGATTAAGCAGGACCTGATCCATTTGGCCGCGGTCCACATCCACATGCCAGAGGTCGTGCGTCGTTTTATGATGGATGGTAATATCCTTCTTGGTTCTACCGAAAACCTCCGCACTTCGGAGAGCAAATTTGCCCAAGTTTGTCGTCCGCACCTCGTACTTGCCTCCGCGCGCAAATCCCAGAAGCTGCCGGGTCAGATTAGAGCCCCGTTGAACATATTCTTCCATGGTTTTGAGCCGCTCGTGGAAGGGGTGCGCTTCATCCAGATCCATGAGCAGCATCGAGAGATTACCAAGGATACCCATCAGCAGATTATTAAAGTCGTGAGCGATACCGCCCGCCAACGTGCCGATGGCTTCCATCTTTTGCGCGCGCAATAATTGCCCTTCTATGGCCTTTTTCTCGGATATATCCATAAGAAATCCCCGGGCGCCCGAAGGTTGGCCATCCTTGATAATAGGTGTGCTGTGCACCAGGGCGGGGAACAGGGTTCCATCCTTTTTTCTGGCCAGATACTCGTTGAGACCCGACTGTTCCCCTTGAATAAGTTTCTGGAAGTTTTGCAGTACCCTTTCGTGATCCTGGGGGGCCACGACATCGAGGAAGCTTAAGCCATGATCCAGATCTTCATGAGTGAAACCGAACTTGTCCAGCGCGGATTCGTTAACAAAGACAATGTTACCTGTTGCATTCGTCTCAAAAACTGTTTCCGGCAGAAGCCTCGCCATATCCCTGAACCGCTCTTCGCTTTGCCTCAAAGCGTCTTGTGCTTTCTGGCGATCGGTCATGTCCATAAGAGACACGATACTGTTTTTGGTGCCGGGTATCATGGCCACACTTATGAATAAGTTTCGGATTTCCCCCGATTTAATGATGCCCCTGAATTCATAACTGTACGGAACGACTTCCGGTTCAGTTCGCCGCTGGACATGGCGTTTTGTCATTTTTTCCAAATCTTCGGCAACGACAAACTGCGTCCAGGACATTTTATTTTCAACTTCATGGCGCGCATATCCTGATAGATTCTCAAAATTGGAATTAACCATCAAAATCGTTGTGTTTTCGGAAACGATCATATTGGCCGTTGCGGTGTGTTCAAAAATAGTCCGATAGAGTTCCTCTTTCTTCATGAGATCCTGTTGGGCTTCTATTTTTTCCGTTACGTCTCTGCCAATGGCCCGGAAGCCTTCCTGCGCGCCGGTCTGGCCACGCAAAAGGGATATGGAAAACTCCATGTTTCTCCGGCTGCCGTCCTTTCCGATGACCTCTGCAACGACTGTATTCTGGGATGCCCCGGTTACGGATACCGACCGGCGAATTTCAGGGATTTGTTTTAGGGCTTCCGGTGTGATCCTTGACTTATAGTTCATGCCGATAAGGTCTTCAGGAGGGTAGCCCAGAATCCGGCACAAAGCGTTGTTGACGAATGTATAATTCCCTTTCAGATCGGTTTCAAAATAAGATTCCTCCATGGTTTCCAATATGTTGCGATATTTTTTTTCGCTTTGCCTCAAAGCCGCCATGGCTCGATTGCGTTCGGTGACGTCCATGCAGGAGGCCACGCTTTCTTTCGTGCCCGATATTAGCGCCACGGATAGAGAAATATCCCGGATTTCACCTGTCCGCGATCTTAACCTGAACTCATAGGAATTCGGGACAGGATCATTTTTTTCTCTGCGCCTGTTGTGAAATTGTTTCATCATTTCAAGATCTTCAGGGACAATGAAAGCCGTCCAGCTTATTTTCCCTTCGATTTCCTCCCGGGTACAACCGGTCAGTTTGGCAAAGTTGGAGTTGGCAAGCAGGATGGTCGTGTCTTCGGCAATGAGAATGGTTGCATTGCCCGTGTATTCAAAAATGGTGCGGTAGCGCTCCTCGTCCCTGATCACCGTCTGGGCGAAGTTCATTTTTTCGCGTTCCAGTTCTTGAATAATTTGTTCCAGTTCGGCTTTGGTGTGCGGTTTGTTCATTTAGCTTTTTTCCATTGTTTTATGAAATTTCATTTGCGGCCATTCCTCCATGGTGTGAGAAAGCCGCCAGTCGGAAAGCGCGAGATAAACAAGGTTTCCTTCCGTGTCCATCGCCAGATTCATCAGATTTTTTTTCTGAAAGTCTTCCATTTTTTTGGCGTCGTCACAAGTCACCCAGCGAGCCGCAGCATAGTCCGTCTTTTCATAGTCCGCATAAACACTGTATTCGTCTTTGAGGCGCGACATGGTCACATCAAACTGCAAGGAGCCCACTGCGCCCAGAATATTATCCGATCCCCACAGGGGTTTAAAGACCTGAATGGCGCCTTCTTCGGAAAGCTGCGTCAATCCCTTCTGAAGATGTTTCAGACGCAACGGATCTTTAAGCCGTACACGGCAGAAATGTTCGGGGGCGAAATGCGGGATCCCCGTAAATTTGAGGGGTTCTTTCTGCGAAAATGTATCGCCGACTTTGATTGTTCCGTGGTTGTGAATTCCAATAATATCACCTGGATAGGCTTCTTCGACATTGGTGCGATCCTGCGCCATGAAAATGGTGGCGTTGGATAAGGATACTTCCTTGCCGATTCGGTGCTGCACGACACGCATACCGCGTTCAAATTTGCCGGAGCAAATCCTCATAAACGCAATTCGGTCACGGTGTGCCGGGTCCATGTTGGCCTGAATCTTAAAAACAAAACCGGAAAAATCATCTTCATCCGGATTGACAACCCGGGTAGTCGTGGGACGGGGGACCGGAGGCGGAGCAATTTCGATAAAAGCATCGAGCAATTCTTTAACGCCGAAATTGTTGATGGCGCTGCCGAAGAAAACCGGTGTCTGGCTTGCTTTTAGAAATTCCTTGATGTCAAAAGGATTGGCAGCGCCTGTCAGCAGGGCTATTTCCTCGCGCAGTTCAGCCGCCTGGCTGTCGAGCAGCTCATCCAGCAGCGGATCGGCCAGATCATGGATGACCACGCCGCCCTCCGAACGCTTGGCCTTTCCCGGTGTGAACAGATGCAGGGTCTTATCGTAGAGATTGTAAACGCCCTTGAAGCGCTTGCCCATGCCGATGGGCCAGGACAGAGGCGAACATTCAATTTGCAGTTTGTCTTCAATATCCGTCAGAATATCCAGCGGTGCGAGGCAGTCACGATCCATCTTGTTGATGAAAGTGATGATCGGAGTGTTGCGCAGACGGCAGACTTCCATAAGCTTTTGGGTTTGCGTTTCAACGCCTTTGGCGCCGTCGATGACCATTAATGCGCTATCGAC
>CAYVFA010000052.1:0-15245 GCA_964450075.1 uncultured Smithella sp. | reverse complement strand
CTAATAATCCAACTGGTACATACCAGTCTTGCCCCCGCGCGCAGGGGGGCGAGGCGCTCGTTTGGTGGCGCGGTGGAATCAACAACAACTTGCCCCCGCGCGCAGGGGGGCGAGGCCGTAGCCGAATACCTGTTGGAAAATAATGACTTCTATGCTAAAAAATCGCCAGTTGCTCCAACGGGGGCTGCACGATTTTAATTTTCAGGTTGAGGGAAAATGGAAGAAAAAAAACACGTCCGTTTGACGGAAACAGTCCAAAGCGCCGGTTGAGCCTGTAAGATCGGTCCGGGGGACCTGTCCGACATTCTCAAAGATTTGCCGCTCATCTCCGATCCTCATTTGCTGACCGGATATGAATATGCGGAAGACGCAGGCGTGTATAAACTTTCCGACGATCTCGCACTCGTGCAGACCGTCGATTTTTTCACGCCGACGGTGGATGATCCCTATACCTTCGGCCAGATCGCCGCAACCAACGCCATGAATGATGTTTACGCGATGGGCGGCAAACCCCTGACCGCCATGAACATTGTTTGCTTCCCCATCAAGACCATGGATAAATCCGTGCTCCGGGATGTTCTGCTGGGCGGACTTTCCAAGATGCACGAAGCGGGCGTCCTGCTGATGGGCGGGCACAGCGTGGAAGATAATGAAATCAAATACGGCCTTTCCGTGACCGGTACGATTCATCCGGACCGTGTGCTGTTTAATCGCGGCGCCAGACCGGGCGATAAACTGATCCTGACCAAACCACTGGGTACAGGCATTATCAGTACCGCACTCAAGGCCAACGCGGTTTCTGAAGCACTCCTTGCCCAATCTATCGCCTGCATGACCGAGCTCAACAAAAAAGCCGCAGAACTGATGATTGCAGCAGGCGACATTCATTCCTGCACGGACATTACCGGATTCGGTTTTCTGGGTCACGCCGCTGAAACCATTGAAGGCAGCCCTGTCGGTTTGCGAATGAATGCTGCCGCGATCCCGATTCTGGAAGGCGTCCGGGATCTGGTGGAAACCGGTTACATTCCCGGCGGTCTCTACCGCAACCGGAATTTTCGCCTCCATCAGATTGAAAAAGCGCCGTCGTGTCCGGACTGGATTTTTGACGTCTGTTTTGACCCGCAGACGGCCGGCGGTTTGTTTTTCAGCCTGCCTGCGGCAAAAGCGGAAGCGCTTGTGAAAACCATGCGTGAAAAGGGTGTCGCTGACGCGGCCATCGTGGGTGACGTGGTGATGGAACATCCGGGTAAAATAGTCATGGCGTAAAAAAATCAAGTGCTGTCGGATGAAAAGGAACCGTAGAGTTTGAATCGAACGCCCTTTAAAAATGAGACCCAGCAGAATTTAAAAAAGCTTCTGGAGCTTACACGCCCTGACGATTCACTGCTTTGCCTGATGCATGGCAGTCCGGACCCGGACGCGATTGCCTCGGCCATGGCGCTGCGGGAAATTCTTTCACGTAAAAAAGGCCTCTCCCACTGCACGTTTGCGGCCACGGAGCCTTTTCGACGCCAGCAGAACAGAGAGCTGGCCCAGGCGATGCGCCTCAATATTCGATTGTTGGGCCAGGTGGACACAAGCGCCCACAGACTGATTGCGCTGGTGGATGCCCAGCCTTCTTTTTTCGGCGATATCTGCCCGTTCATTAAACCGGCCATTGTCTTTGATCATCATCCCCGCCATGGCGACTGGCAGGCTGATTGGGTGGATATCCGGCCTCAGTACGGCGCGCTTTCCACGGTTCTAACGGAATATCTGCTTTGCGCCCGCATTCGTATTCCACGTAATCTGCACACGGCGCTACTGTACGGCATCAAGACCGATACGGACAATTTCGACCGCGATACGATTGTGGAAGACATTCGTGCCTATACGTATCATGCTCGACGTGCCAATATGCGGTTGATCCGGCGCATTGAACTCAATCAAACGCCGATGAGTTATTTAAAATACTTCGACCATGCCTTTCATTCCATGAAGCATTACCGTGGTCGCCGCGTTGGTTTTCTGGGTCATGTGGAAAGCCCGGATGTTTGTGTGCAGGTGGCGGATTTCTATCTGCGTTTGATCGGCACATCGTATGTCGTTGTTGCGGGAATCGTCAACGACAAGCTGATTATTATTTTCCGGGGCGATGGCTATCGACAGGACTGCGGCGCGATTGCTGAAAGCGCGTGCGGTTTGATCGGGCAGGGGGGTGGTCATCGCAGTGCTGCCCGCATTGAAATCACTCTGGATGTTTTAAAAACAGAGTTAAAGGGGGATTTGTCCCGGCAGAGTATCGATCTTTTTCTTGATCAATGCCTGAAGAGGAATTATCCGGCAAAAGAAAACACGCCTGTGACTGAAACGGAGATGAAAAAAATATGAAAGACATCGGATTTCAAAAAGAGATGACCACCGGACGCTACCTGAATCCCTTTGACGGTTTTGAACCGAAAGATATTACCATCGAAGAACGCTATGACGAAACGACCGGCGTGGCCAGTCGAATTCTTCCTTACCGCGTCAGGCTTGCGCAAAAACCGGACACGAACGCTTATCTGGAAAAATCGCCTGAATCCATCTGCCCGTTTTGCCCGGAACTCTTCGACAAACTGACGCCGAAATTCACACCGGACATGATCGCTGAAGGAAAATTTAAAAGGGGCAACGCCTTCTTGTTCCCCAACGCGTTTCCCTATGACGCCACCAATACTGTGGCTATTTTTTCGTCACGTCACTTTATCGGGCTTGATCAGTTGACGGCGGATGAAATGCGCGATGGCTTTGCCGTCTGCCGCGATTATTTTTACCGCCTGGCCGAACTGCAGAAAGGTTATCAATACGGTTCGATCAACTGGAACTATATGCCGCCTTCGGGGGGTGGTCTGATCCATCCTCACCTGCAAACGATTGTCAGCAAAAAGCCGACTAATTTTGTGCAGCGGCTCCTGGCCAGCGCGCAAAACTACATGGCCGCAACAGACGGCGGCAATCTGTGGAGAAACCTTCTGGCCGTGGAACAGGAGGCCAGGGAGCGCTTTATTGCCACAACCGGTGTCATTTCGTGGCTTACCGCTTTTTCGCCCAAAGGCATGGCCGGAGAAATTGATTTTTATTTCAAGGAAAAGACGTCATTTTTTGATCTGACGGAGGCCAACTTTGATGAACTGCTGCAGGGCTTGTCCCGAGTCTTCCATTATCTGTATGTGAACAATTTTATGAGCTTTAATCTGTCCTTCTACGCGACGATGACGCCGGAGAAAAACTTCTGGGTTCAGGGAAAAATCGTGCCGCGTTTTGAAATCAACCCCCTGGGCACCAGCGATTTGAATTACTTCGAAAAGCTGCACAATGAGATCATCTGCCCCGTGGTCCCGGAACAGTTATGCAAAGAATTGCAGGCATATTTTCAGGAATAATTTTTACACTCCCCATTTTTTGAAGCAGTGGGTATCGCGATCAGCGCATGCTTACGTTGTTTCATTGCGCTTGATCAAACCCGATTTTCATCTCTCTGGCCTGCCGCGTGAGTTCATCGCGGAACATGGGATGTGCAATGCCGATGAGTGCTTCCGCGCGCTGCCACGTTGATTTTCCCTTGAGCTGGACAATGCCAAATTCCGTGGCGATGTATTGTACACAGGAGCGGGGAACCGTCACAATCGAACCCGGCCTGAGGGTGGGCACGATGCGGGAATGAATGTCACCATTTTTATCCTTATAGGTTGAACTCAAGGCGATAATTCCTTTTCCACCCCGGGAATTGAACGCGCCGAAAATGAAGTCAAACTGGCCGCCTGTGCCGGAAATCTGGGCCGGTCCGACTGACTCGGAACAGACCTGACTGAACAGATCGACCTCGATGGCATTATTAATAGCAACGACCTTGCTGTTGACGGAAATGGCGCGCGGGTCATTCGTATAATTCGCGGGGTAGGAGGCGCAGGCCGGGTTGTTGTGGAGAAAATCATAAAGCTTCTTCGTTCCCATGGCGAAGGTGTAAACCATTTTGAACCGGTCGATCGTCTTCTGGTTGCCTGTAATCTTTCCGACATCATAGAGATCCACCATGGAATCGACAAGCATTTCCGTGTGGATCCCCAGGTCGCTGAGGTCACTGTCGGCGATCATGTTACCGATAACGTTGGGTAAGCCGCCAATGCCGAGTTGCAGGCAGGCGCCATTTTCGATCACAGTCATAATGTGTCGGGCTATCTGAACATCTGTCTCTGTGGATGCAGGAGGGGCGATCTCCAGAATCGGTTGGTTGTTTCCTTCGACGATATAATCAACCCGGGATATGTGGACCGATTCCTGGTTTCCGCCCAGACAATGAGGCATGCTTTCATTGGTCTCCACAATTATTTTTTTGGCTTTTGTGATGGCTGCCGACGTCAGGGAATTGGCCATGCCGAAATTGAAATACCCTTGAGCATCCATGGGTCTGGCGTTGACGAAAACGTAATCGTAGGTCTTGTACTTTCGGATGACCCGGGGGCCCTGATGATAGGTAAAGGGAATGTAGCTGCATAGTCCCTGCTGATAAAGTTTCCGGCTGACACCCGAAAAATGCCAGTCGCTATAGATAAAGTGCTTCCGTTGAGGATCCGCTACGATTACTTTGGGGACCTTGGATATGCAGACCCCGTCTATTTTGACGTTTGTCAGCTCCTCCACGCGTGCGGCGAGGGCTTCATCAATCTTTTCCGGCCGTAGGACAAATTCCGAGAAGAAGATCTCATCCCCGGATTTGATCATCTGAGCCACGTCCGCGGCGGTTCTCAATTTTTCTTGATACTTCGTTCTGTTAAGATCCTGCATTAATCATATTTCCTCTTAAATACTTTTTGACGGGTTTAAAAACTGGATAACCCTGCTCATGCAGCCATTCCTGCCGAACGTTTTAAGGCTGCAATGCGATCTTCAAGCGGGGGATGGGTCATGAAAAGCAGCTTCAACCCGCTTGTTGACGGCTTGCCGGCGATGCCGAAAGCTTTCATCTGATCCGGCAGCGGTTCATGAGAACTGCGCTGCAGGCTTTCCAGCGCGGCAATCATTTTGCCTGCTCCCGCCAGTTGCGCGCCGCCTGCATCCGCCACATATTCCCTTTTCCGGCTGAACCACATCACGATGACGCTGGCCAGAATTCCAAAAACGATTTCGGCGACAATGGTTGTAATAAAAAAGCCAAGCCCACGGCCTTCTTCATTTTTCAAAACCACGCGATCCACAAAATAACCGACGACACGTGCAATGAAGATAACAAACGTGTTGACAACCCCCTGAATCAGACTGAGCGTAATCATATCCCCGTTGGCCACATGGCTGATTTCATGGCCCAGCACCGCCTCGACTTCGTCTCGCTTCATGGTCTGCAAAAGACCGGTGCTGACCGCCACAAGCGCGTTGTTTTTATTCATGCCGGTGGCAAAGGCATTGGGCGAATCCGAATCAAAAACAGCAACATCCGGCATACCAATACCGGCCTGGGAGGCCTGCTTCTGCACGGTGTTCATCAGCCAGATTTCCATGTCGGAGCGGGGCTGCATAATCACCTGAGCGCCGGTGCTCCACTTGGCCATCCACTTGGACATCGCCAGCGATATGAACGATCCGCCGAAGCCAAACACAGCCGCAAAAACCAGCAGGTTCATGTAATTGATTCCGTTGGCCTCAAGAAACCGGTCAGCCCCGAGAATGCGAATAACAATGCTTAAAACCACCATCACGGCGATATTGGTCACAAGAAACAAAAATACTCTTTTCATATACCCTCCTCCATCTGTTCAATAACAATCAAGTCAGAAGGTTTGCAGCAAATTCAAACCTTTAAAATCAAGACTTATCTTAGTGTCAAGTCGCGGAATGTCAAGCCCTTATTGGGGCGGAAAGCACAAAACTGGAAATGCCATGATTCCGGTAATTTACGCAAATAACGGATGCCGATTCACAAATCAAAATACTGGTTGATCGACGCAAAGGCCGCCTGAACCATTTTTTCAATATCCTCTTCTTCAACAATGTATGGGGGCATAAAATAAATAACATTGCCCAGCGGCCGCAAAAGCACGCCTTTGGCAAGGGCAATCCGGTAAATGCCATAGCCCACACGCTCTCGCCAGTCAAAAGCCCTTTTTGTTTTCTGATCCGCCACCAGTTCCAGCGCGCCGATCATCCCCATCTGGCGGTATTCTCCCACATACGGATGACCGTCAAATAATTTTGTGACTTTTTCGGAAATCATCCGGGCTTTGATTTCGTTTCGGGCCAGAACATTTTCATCCTGAAAAATATGGAGCACTTCCCGGGCCACCGCGCAGGCCAGCGCATTGCCCGTGTAGCTGTGCGAGTGCAGGAATGCCTTGAGTTCCGCGTAATCCGCGTAAAAGGCCGAATAGATCTCATCGGTTGTCACCACCTGTGACAGAGGCAGATAACCGGCCGTGATGCCTTTGGATAAACACAGGATGTCCGGCGTGACACCGGCGTGCTCACAGGCAAACATTTTGCCCGTGCGGCCGAAACCCACGGCGATTTCATCGGCGATGAAGTGAATGTGATGTTTTGTGCAAAGCTCCCTGAGCTTTCTCAGGTAAACCGGCGGGTAAATTTTCATCCCTGCCGCGCATTGTACCAGCGGCTCGATGATGACGCCGCAGATTTCATTGGCATGATCCGTCACCATCTGTTCCATAACTTCAAAACATTCCGCGTCGCACGTTCCGCGGTTTTTCGCGTAAGGACAGCGGTAGCAATCAGGCCCTGCGGCCCGGAACGTATTCATCATCAGCGGTTTGTAAATTTTACTGTAGAGATCAAGATCGCCGACGGAAAGAGCGCCCAGCGTCTCGCCATGATAAGCGTCCGTGACGGCGGCAAATTTGGTTTTACCGGTGCGCCCGGTCTGCTGATGATAATGGAAACTCATTTTCAGCGCCGCCTCCACCGCGGATGATCCATTGTCGGCGAAAAAAACCTTGGATAACCCCGCAGGCGTAATGCGGACAATTTCTTCAGCCAGATCAATCGCCGGCTCATGGGAAAAATTGGCAAAGATGACATGTTCGAGTTTTTGCGCCTGAACGCTCAGCGCCTTGCTGATTCTGTCATTTGCGTGGCCGAAAAGATTTACCCACCAAGACGACACGGCGTCGAGATAACTTTTTCCATCCACATCATACAGATAAGCGCCCATCCCCCGTTCAATAATGATCGGGGGAAAGTCTTCATAGTCCTTCATCTGCGAACAGGGATGCCAGATATATTGCAGATCTCTTTGCTGAAAATTTTTCACGCCTCACTCCTTACGCTTCACATTTCACGCTTCACGGTCTAATATACCCAGTGCGCGTCCGGCATTCTCAATTTCAGTCAGCGCCCGGGACAGGTCATCTTTTGTATGCGTGGCCATCAGGTTGATGCGCAGACGGCTGGTACCGGCGGGAACCGTCGGCGGGCGAATGGCGGAAACAAAAATGCCCGCATCCATCAGGCGACCGCTCATGTCCATGGCCAGATCGGGAGGCCCCAGAATCATGGAAATAATCGGTGCCGGAGAATCCGTTACGGGAAAACCCTTTTTTCTGAGTTCCTGACGAAACCAGGCGGCATGGGCCAGCAGATTTTCGCGACCGTTCGATTCATTCTGCACAATGTCCATCGCCGCAAGCGACACGGCAATCGTCGCAGGCGATAAGGCCGTTGAAAAGATAAAACTGCGGGCTTTATTGGCCAGGTAATCAACCAGATCGCGGCTGCCTGCGACAAAACCTCCTTCGGACGCCAATGCCTTGCTGAAGGTTCCCACGGAAACATCAATGCCGGAGGACAGGCCGAAATAGTCCGCCACACCTCCGCCGTTTTTCCCCAAAACACCCGTGGCATGCGCCTCATCAATCATCATCAGCATCTTATGGCGGCGGGCAATTTTGACCAGTTGAGGCAGCGGCGCGATGTCGCCATCAACGCTGAAAAGAGTGTCGGTAACGATTAACCCCTGCCGGTTTGGATAATTTTTGATTTTATGCTCCAGATCATCCGGATCGCAGTGCCCATAAACAACGATTTCGGCACCGCTCAGCCTGCAGCCGTCGATAATGCTGGCGTGATTGAGACGGTCGGAAAAAATCACCCAGTTTTTATCGGCAATGGCTGAGATGACGCCAATGTTGGCCATGTAGCCGGTATTGAAAATCAACGCTGCCTCGGTTTTTTTAAAGGCCGCGATTTTTTCTTCCAGCTTTTTGTGAATGTCATAACTTCCAGTGATCAGGCGCGATCCGCCGGAACCTGTGCCGTATTTTGCAATGGCGTCGTAAGCGGCCTTTCTGAGGCGATCGTCCGTGCAAAGTCCCAGATAACTGTTGGAGGAAAGCATGAGGATGTCCCGGCCATCAAGCAGGACATGGGCGCTCTGCGGCGAGGCCAGATACTTCATCTGTCTGTAAAGACCGGCTGCCTTAATTTGCTGAAGTTTATTGTTAAACATGATTGCCTGCCGTCTGCTACACGTTTTCCATCAAGGCCATGATGGCGTCAATGGCGATGGTTTGTTCAAATACTTCGCTGAGATTTCCCGGTTGCAGTTTTTCAGTGTCCACCCCGGCAACGGCGGGCAATGTGAAAATCGCCTCTATACCGGAAAGCCCCTTAATCGTCTTAATATTATCCTGCTCGATTAGCGTTTGTCCCGCGCCGCTGATGACGATTCCCTTGACCGTCAGGCCGACGCTTTTCGCATAACTTAGCGTCAGCAAGGTGTGGTTGATCGTTCCAAGCCCGGCTCGTGCCACAAGCAGGCAGGGAAAGCCCAGCTTACGGATCAGGTCATATTGCATATGGCCTTCGTCATTAAGCGGCACGGCCAGACCTCCCGCGCCTTCCGCCACAATGATGTCGCAGCGATCCTTCAATTCATTGAAGCGCTTTTGAATAACCTCCGGATCAATTCGCCGTCCAGCCAGACGCGCCGCCAGATGAGGCGCGACGGCATCCGCAAAGACAAACGGCGTCACCCGTTTCGGATCTTCGGAAAAGTCTGCCACCTGTTGAACAAATGCTGCATCAACGGACATTTTAACGCCGTCAACCTCCGTTTCACCGCTGGCCACTGGCTTGAAATACAACGCTCGGTATTTATTTTTAAGTAGAAGATAGAGGAGACCGGCCGAAATGATCGTCTTGCCCACACCCGTATCCGTGCCGATAATAAATATTCCCTTACTCATGCAACATCGCCCCATCCAGCAGTTTATGCTGCCATATCAAAAGAAGCATCACGCGCAAAGCGTTATTTTCGAAAAGCCCGGCTTCCGATCAATGCTGTTTTTTATTGGATTGACAGGACCGTTTAATTTGCCTATAGTAACAGCCACATGAAATTTATTTGGGCCATCGCGCATACCACAGATGTAAACCGGTTTTTTTATCACCCAATACCATCTTAATAAACCGAGTGAAAAGCAAAAGGGAGGATTCAGAATCATGGCAAGACGCACTATACACATCACAAAGTTCGATATGGATCGGCTGCTGGAACTGATTGAAGGGGTGCGATCATCGCCCAAAGGAACAAAAGTCGATCTCGATCTGCTGGAAAAAGAATTATACAGCGGCGTACTGGTTGATCCGGCGGACGTGCCGAAAGACGTGATCACCATGAATTCCAAAGTCAGTATTGCGGATACCCAATCCGGTGAAACAATGACTTACACGCTGGTCTTCCCGTCAGCAGCCAATATTTCAGAAAATAGACTTTCCATTCTGGCCCCGCTGGGCATGGCCTTATTAGGATACCGTAAAGGGGACATCATTGAGTGGGCGGTTCCCGGAGGGGTCAGGAAACTCAAGGTCGATGATATCATCTATCAGCCGGAAGCAGCAGGTGATTATCATTTATAAGTTGACGGGCCGATTTATTATATTTATGAACGACGCTCTAAAAACAGGGATAAACAATGGATTTAATCGACAACCTCGCACATAAAGCGATCAAGGGAAAAGGCGCAAGCGTTGCGGAAGCTCTGGGCCTTTTCATTGAAGGCTCTTCAAACCCTTACCGTGTCTTTGCGGCGGCATCCGAAATCCGCGAGCACTTCAAGGGAAAAGAAATTATTCTCTGCGGGATCACCAATGCCAAGTCCGGCCGTTGTTCAGAAGACTGCAAATTCTGCGCGCAGTCTTCTCACTATGCAACCGATATTCCTTCCTATCCGCTCAAATCCGCGAAAGACATGATCGCCTTGGCCGGGCAGGCCAAAAAAGATGGCGCGGAGTACTTCGGCATGGTGACGAGCGGCAAGCGCCTGAATACCAAAAAGGAATGGACGGAAATTTTTAAAGCGATTCTCGGCATGAATAAAATCGGCATCCGCCCATGCGCGTCTCTGGGCATCATCGATGCCGACAAGGCTTCCGAACTCAAAGCCGCGGGCCTGTTCCGTTATCATCACAACCTGGAAACAGCCCGCAGTTATTTTAAAAATATCTGCACGACCCACGACTATGAAGAAAATGTGGAAACGATTCGCATCGCCAAGGCCGCCGGCTTATCCGTCTGTGCGGGCGCGCTGATCGGCATGGGAGAAGGCATCACGCACCGCATTGAACTGGCCGCGACCCTGCGCCAGTTGAAGGTTGATTCGGTGCCCATCAATATTCTCAATCCCATCAAAGGCACGCCGCTTTCTCATCTGCCTCCATTGCCGCCGATGGAAATTCTGATGACGATTGCGGTTTTCCGGTTTATGCTGCCGGATAAAGATATCAAGCTGTGCGGCGGCAAGGAAAAAAATCTTCGGCAATTACTGCCTCTGGGCATTATCGCGGGAGCAAATTCTCTGATGACCGGCAACTACCTGACAACAACGGGGCGGGACAGCAAACTGGATCACGAAATGATCGCCGATCTGGGGCTGATTCCGACACGGGACCTCGATATCTGCCGCTGCGGTATGGAAGAAAAGCACAGGTGTTTTGCAAGCGGAGAACAGCCTCAAAACTTCACAAAATGAGACACTTAAAGCCGCTGGATTGCGACGAAGCGGGTATGTATTAAGCCTGTTCTCTGTATTCCAGCGTTTCATACACTCTTTCATGATCGTTCATCGTTACGGTTCCTCCCTTCCGCAACGCTTATGCCTATTTTCCGGTAAAGTGCGGATCGCGTTTTTCCAGGAATGAATAGACGCCTTCCTTGAAATCATCGGTGGTGGCGGCAAGGCCCTGGTAGGCGGATTCAAACTCCAGTTGCGTGGCCAGGTCGGTATTGAGCGATCGGTTGAGCATGTGCTTAATCATGCCGATGGAACGCGTCGCGCCGTTGGCGAGTCTTTTAGCGAACGCGGTGGCTTCAGTCATCAGATCGGCATCATCAACGATGCGGTTGATCAGCCCCAGCTTCAGGGCCTCTTCAGCGCTGATCGGGTCGCCTGTGAACATCAGTTCCTTGGCTTTGGCCAGGCCGACCAGGCGGGGCAGAAAATACGTGCCGCCGAGATCCGGGATCAATCCGCGGCGGACAAAGATCTGGATGAAACGTGCGCTTTTGGCAGCAATGATGATGTCGCAGCTCAGCGCCAGATTAAACCCCGCGCCGGCCGCCACGCCGTTGACGGCCGCAATGATGGGCTTTTCGCAATTGGCCAGGGCAAAGCATATCCGGCCATAAGCATGCGCGGACAGTTTCATCCCCAGGCCTGTGGTCATATCAGGCCGGCCACCGGCCCCGCCCAGATCCGCGCCTGTGGAGAATCCCTTACCGGTGCCGGTTATAATGATTGCCCGGACAGCGTCGTCCTGCTCGAACGCATTGGCCTTCTGCGCCAGTTCTTCAAGCTGAGCCATGGTGACCGAGTTCAATTTTTCGGGTCGATTGAGTGTGATAATCGCAATGCCGTCTTTTACATCGTACAGAGTGTCAGCCATAAATAATCTCCTTGTTTTTCATGTTCATTTTCAAAGCCTGATGCGTTGTATGCTCAGGCGTCACCTCTTCCCGTTTCATATTGGCCTTCGGAGATGACTTACTTGATTTCGGTAAAACCGCAAACAGGCATTAGCAAAAAAAATTTCAAGACCTGAACGGAAATTCCCATTAAATGGCATATGTTCGTGTGCTCTCATCTTGATTCCCGCTGAAGTTTTTCCAACAAAGGTTTCAGAACGGACAGACGTTCTTGGGTTACTTTCCAGACCGTTTTGAGATCAACGCCCATATAATCATGAATCAGAATATCGCGCATGCCGGCCATTTTATTCCATGGTATGTCAGGGTTGAGCTGACGCAATGGTTTGGGTATCCGTTTCGTTGCTTCACCGAGAACCTCAAGACACCGGATCACCGCGTTGATCGTTTTCTTGTCTTTTTCAAACGATTCAAAAGACATGTCTCTGGTGAAAGATTCAATATCAGAGATGGCCGTTAATATGTCGTTGATATAATCAGACACATCTCTGTTTTTATACATATTCAACCTCTGCGAGAATTCGTTTTCCAAGGTTGGGTTTAAGCGCTGATTCCATGACCAGATCGACTTTCGTATTGAGTTGACTCTCAAGGTATTCACGCAAGTCGATAAAATCGAAAAGATCAATATCCCTATTGAATTGCACAAGAATATCAACGTCGCTCTTTTTGCGCTGCCGATTTTTAACGTATGAACCAAACAGGCCAAGTCGCCTGACGCCATAGCGCAATGTTAACTCAGGTTTTCTGTTTTGAATTATTTCGATAATTTCTTTTTTGTCCATCATGCCAACACTTTATACTGGTTTAATTTTGGGACTGAGCCCGAATTCTTTAGTATTTATAGCATGATCAAAAAAATGATTCAATAAACATGATTGAATTAGAATATAAACTTGACATTGGACAGATGAGGTCTTGAAAAATCACTATGATACTTTTTAAAATGCATATATTTCAAGACCTGACCCGAAATCCCTTACTTTATCTGTGCTGCTCAACGAAAAAATCAGCCGGAGCATAGCGATCGGCTGTATTGATCTTGCTTGCCCTTATGTTTTATCCTTTGTTGTTGCTGTTTCTTCTAACGCCCGAAGCAGTAAATCACGGTGTTCTGATAGAACACGATAATTATTCTTTATCTGTCCGTGAAAACCGCCGCTCTCAAACTCGACAACTTGGCGAAGGTGTGGGTTAGATTTTTTGGTAAGAAATTGCGAAATGTTGCTGAGATAACGACCAGTTTGTCCGATATCCTCGCCTATACCAGCTTCATGGAGCGCAGTTTTTACTTCCTCCCTATCATAGGAGCGTGGCTCTGTGGCAATTATTTCGAGAAATGTTCGAAGACGTGGTGTCAAATCGCTTGAGCGTAAAAGTGACTGTTTTATCTTTTCCATGAGTTCTTCAGGAGAAAGATTAGACTTTTCTAGCGAAAAAGAACTCGTGCCTGGTTCTCTTTGCTCTTTTTGTTTGCTTTCTCTCTTCTGAATGTAGTCTTTGGCCTCGGGCAGGGGAATTATTATGTCTGAATTGATAAAAAGATTTCCTTTGTCATCAAGATGAGGGGTAAGTCTAACGCACGTGATATCAACCTCGAAGTCGCGTAACCATAGCACAGCAGAGATTACTTCTGAGTTAAATTCTTTTGAAACCAATATAATCCTTTGCTTCTGGTTTAGTTCTTCTAGTTCAGTATCAATAAACTCCTCAATTTTGACTTGGGCATCATCATCATTTGAACTGAGGTACTCAGCATAAGTTTTGAAAAGGTCTCCTTGTGTAAAACTCGAACAGTAGGATGCATATTTGATTGCTTGCCATTCCACGTCGCTGCCGGAGTCATCTCTTTTTAGCTCGATGACAACCAAAGAACCCTGCTTGTCAATGGCCAAAAGATCAAGGCGTTTGCCAGAAAGTAAAATAAGTTCTTTTGCAATAATGAGTAGTTCCTCACCGAGTATTTTAGGCGTACCGCTAATCCATTCTTGAATATCGAAACGCTCCTTAAGATTGAGAGTTGCAAAAGCCGTTATCGGTATTTCGATTAATTTCTTGTTTTGCAGATCTACTTGGTACATCCAAATCCCCCCTTTGCGGTTTTGTTATATTGGGCGAACACTTAATAATATACTTGGCAAGTTTTTTCCGATTTTCAGCGTAACGTTACTGCTTTCTAATAAGAATGAAAAGAAAATAATGCGTAAATCAAGCATAATGAATTTCCGCTGCTTGGCTTCAGGAAGTCTGTGTAGGTTAATTTTTTAAACCATTTTATGGATCAAAGGGGGAAAGCATATTCGGGATGATGAGGGATGAACACAGGAAAGGCGGCTTGAAAAGGTCGCCTTTCCTGTGAAAATGAATAGAATTATTAATCTTCTGTGCTGCTTGCGCTTGTTGTTGCTGCAGGGGATGTGTCGGAAGACGTCGAGGAACTTTCGCTGGGTGCTGTTTCTGTTTTGGCCGCTTTGGTGGTCTGCGTCTTTTTCCCCGCGTAGTCCGTCGCGTACCATCCGGTGCCCTTCAAGCTGAAAGATGACAGCGACATCATCTTGTGGACTTTTCCCTTGCAGAACTTGCATGTTTTCAAATCCGGCTCGGTAATGCCCTGAAACGCTTCAAATTGTTTGCCACATTTCTTACATTTGTATTCGTAGATAGGCATAGTCAAAACCTCCTGAATTAATTATATAAATCACTTATTTTGAACTCGCTTGAAAAGCAGTCCAAAACGATTTCCAGCTCATTTTGCTTGACCGGTTGCAAAGCGCTCCGAGTCAGGTTGTGGACGATCTTTTCTTCCTGCTCTTTTTCTTCCTGCGGCGCATCGAAATTCATATCGCCGTTTCCGAACCTTAGCACGTGGATCAATTCATGAACGGCGATGTACAGCATTAAAGGGCTGAATTTTATAAATGAATTGGCCCGTTCCACCGCGTCCAGAATGATATTGTCCTGCAAGCACACCCGGTAAAAATCAAAACCTTCCCTGCCTTCCGGACTTAAACCGGCAGGCTTTTCGTAAGAATACTTGCAAAGATGCGCAAACGCGCCGTCTTTTACTTCATGCTGCTCCAAAAATGCAAGTGTTTTTACGTCATATTTGTTTTTGCGCAGATCATTTTCACTCAGGCGAAAATGACGGGAAACCAGTTTTTCCGCATCGTTAAATGCTCTGGCGGCCGCCGGTATCTGCGTTTGATTAAAATAACGAGTCATAAAAACACCTGAATGCCTTCACCCTGTTGTGCGGTATTATATCCATTCAGGAAGTTCTTGTCAAATGAAG
>CAYVFA010000051.1:0-15363 GCA_964450075.1 uncultured Smithella sp. | reverse complement strand
GCCTTTTCATCATTTTATCGGAAGCGACGCCTGCCGCTCCAATACCGGACAGATCCCCCTTGACATCCGCCATAAAGACGGGAACGCCGATGGCGGCAAAGGATTCGGCCATCTTTTGCAGCGTAACGGTCTTGCCCGTACCGGTAGCGCCCGTAATGAGTCCGTGCCGATTAGCCATGTTCGGCAATAAAACGATTTCCTTGCCCTGAGCCTTTGCAATCAATAATGGTATCGTCATCTTTTCCTTTGTCACCTTTCATGATTCATTATGATTTGACCGGACTATAAGAATATCCACCGGGTCTGTCAATAAAAAACAATTACAAGAATTCTCATCATGCGGGAAGTTCACTTCAGGGCAGAAATTGGCATGGTTGCCATTTCGCTTATTGCTCTGAGACCAGCTTTGATTTGGATTTGTGCCCGCTTTATGCTATATCCACACCGTATTTTGACGGGGCCAAAAACCATACCGTTTGGTGAATCAATCAAGGATTGCGGCCATGATGCGGCATTCTTCCATGCAGATGAGCGGGTATCAATATGTTTGAATACACCATTACTCATGAAGCTTCCTGCCAGTGTGTGACGGCAAAAGGGCGCATTGACGCGCTTTCCGCGTCGGAACTTCAAAAAGTCTTTCAGCAACTGATTCTGGAAGGCGCTCGCGTGTTGCTCGCCGATCTCACCGGCATCCATTATATCAGCAGCGCGGGACTTCGCGTCTTTATCACAACGCAAAAGGAACTCAAGAAAGTGGGAGGTGAAATGCTGCTTGCGGGCCTCACGCCGCAGGTATTTGACGTCTTCAAGGTCAGCGGCGTCGATCAGCTTTTTCAAGTGGTCTCGGGTGCAGGCGGTATCGGGACGCAAGCTGGCGCCGCGCAGGAAACCTTCCCCGGGCATCGGGTCCTTGCCGACCAGGTGTCCATGACCTATATCGAAAAAGATGTTCCTCCGGGCTCCCTTTTTACGATCGGTTCGACAGAAAAAATGGAAAACGCCGCATTTACGGAGGCGGATGTTGTGCCCGTCAGGACGTCCCGGATGCGTTCGGGCTGCGGACTGGCAGCACTGGGCGATCGATTTGACGATTATGGGAATCTTTTCGGCGAGGCGATGATCGTCAACGGCAACTTTTTTTACTACCCCGCGGTCCGCCATCCGTCGGTTGACTTCATGCTGAATGCGCACGCCGATCCCGACGCCACCTATAAGTTCCTGCACGGTTTCGGCGTCAACGGCGACGACCGTTTCCTGCTGTCCTTTAAAAGCGAAAACGGGGCATCGGATCTCACGGATCTCGTCCATGCTTTTTTGAGCCTTTCCCGAACCAATCTTCTCGGCATCACGATCCTGGCCGAAAGCAAGGGCGTCTGGGGCATGAATATCAGAAAACCACCGTTGGACCACCTGCAAACGGCAAGGCAAGAGAGTATTTTCAGCAACCGGTCTTTTCACGAATGGTTTGATTTTCCCGTTGAACCGGCATACACGGGCGCCGTTGTGGCCGCAACAGGCATTGCCGTGCGCGATCCTCGGAAATTGCCCGGGGCGCTTCAGTATCTTTTTTCAGGAGATAATTTATTTCATCTGCATGGCGGCATTTTCGGCAAAGCGCCCATCGGCAACAACGTATGGGATTTTGACCGTGAGCTGGTCCGCATTTTTAACGAACTGGACATTTTTAAAATTCAGCATCTCCTTGGACAATCCCGGTTTGCAGGCGGCATGGCCGGTCTTGTGGAAATCGAGGTGTAGCCGTGGAACTCTGGGTCGGCGCAATCAACCTCGGCTTTTTATACGCCTTCATGGCGATGGGCGTTTTCATTACGTTTCGCATCCACGATTTTCCCGATATTACCGTGGACGGCAGTTTCGTCACCGGCGCAGCCATGACGGCGGTTCTGATTGTGGCAGGCGTCAATCCCTGGATGGCGCTGACACTTTCATTTCTTGCGGCAGGTGCCGCAGGCGCAATAACGGCGCTGATCCATACCCGCTTTCAAATCAACGGCCTTCTGGCCGGCATCATGGTCATGACCGGTTTATATTCCATCAACCTGCACATCATGGGCCGGTCCAATATTCCGCTGCTCAACGAGCCGGGACTCATCGCGGGCATTAAAAATATCAATCCCGGCCTGCCCTATGAAATATGGCTTTGCCTGATCTTCGGCGCGGTCATTGCCTTATTCTGGCTGGCCATCTCGTTATTCTTCCGGACGGATTTCGGCATCTCCATGAGAGCCACCGGCAACAATCCCGCCATGGCGGCCGCCTCCGGCATCAACGTCAACGGCATGAAAATTTTCGGCATCGCGCTGGCCAACGGACTGGTCGGTATTTCCGGCAGTCTGGTCGCCCAGTATCAGGGCTTTGCCGACATCGGCATGGGCATCGGCTCCATCGTCTTCGGCCTCGCGGCCGTCATCATCGGCGAAACGATCCTGCCCTTGAGGTCGATCTGGGCTAAGACACTCAGTGTCATTGCCGGTTCCATCATTTTCCGTCTCATGGTGGCCCTCGCGCTCTATGTCGGATTAAACCCCATTGATTTGAAACTGATCACGGCCGTCTTCGTCCTGGCCATCCTCGTCGCGCCGAAAATCCTTCAGAAAAGACAGGCAAAGGCCGGTATTGCCGCGCCGTGCCTATCTTCATTTTTTTCCGGGAAGAAGCCGGTCATTGCTTTTGGCTTGCTGATTATTCTGGCGCTGGGCTCGGTTTTCGCTTACACGATGCTCCAGAAAAAACCTTCCGCCGATCTGCCGAAGCTGCGCATCGGCGTGGTGCAACTGAGCAATCATGATGTGCTCAATATGACGCGGGACGGCTTTATCCGGGAACTGAGCAGTCTTGGCTATGAAGATGGAAAGAACGTCACCCTTTATCTGGAAGACGCAAACGGCGATATGGCCACGGTCAACAGCATCCTGGACAAATTTCTGAATGACCGCGTGGATGTGGTTGTGCCCATCTCCACCGGCTGTACGCAGGCCGCCATCAACAAGATCAAAGACAAACCCGTCGTCTTTGCGACCGTCGCCAATCCCTTCCTCATCGGCGCCGGCACATCCGATACGCATCATCTGCCCAATGTCACCGGCGTTTACGGAGCGGTGCCGATGGATAAAATGATTGAACTGACGACCACGATTCTGCCGGGAAAGATCAAAATCGGCTGTATCTGGGACCCGTCTCAGGTCAATGCTGTTTTCAATGTCCGGCAGTTGCAGGCCGAGATCGCCAAACACCCCGAAATTACCTTTGCCGGCGCCACCGTCACCGGATCGTCGGAAGTTCAGCAGGCTGCGCAGGCATTGAGCGGGCGGAGCATTGACGCGTTTGTGCTGGTGACGGACAATATCGTTTTTTCCGCTCTGGAATCCGTGATCAAGGCAGCCGATGCCCGCAGGATACCCGTCATCCTGAGCGACGTGGAACGCTTGGGCGACGGCGCTCTGGCCGCCTGCGGATATGACTATACCCAGAGCGGCGCGCAGGCGGCACGTCTGGTTACTCGCATCCTCAGGGGCGAAAGTCCGGCGAGGATTCCTTTTGAACGGTACCGGAAGCTGACGGTCGGATACAATCCCGATGTCGCCAAAAAGCTGGGGATTAATCCCCCGCAGGCTCTGCGATCCTTCGCCGCGCCGATGACAGGCGGCGCGAAAAAAGAAGCATCACCCAAACGCCTCGCGCTCTTTGTCTTTTCCGACAGCACCCTTTTGGAACGGACTGCCAGGGGCATTCAAGATGAACTCAAACAAAGCGGTGTTTTGCGGGAACACCATATCACCGTCGATGTGAAAAACGCTCAGAATGAATACAGCACCGGACAGGCGATTGTGCAGGACATTGTCCGGCAAAATTATGATTACATCATCACCGCTTCGACCATGTCGTTGCAGATAACGGCCAACGGCAGCAAAAAAATCCCCCACATTTTCGGCGCCGTCACCGACCCCTACCGGATGGGCATCGCCAAAAACGCAGCCGATCACATTCCGAATATTACCGGCGTAGCCACATTCCAGCCCGTAGAATCCACGATCCGCGCAATGCGGACAATTTTTCCGAAGGCAAAGCGAATCGGATTGGTCTGGAATCCCTCCGAGGCCAATTCGGAGGCCTGCACACTCAAAGCGCGAACCGCAGCCCGGAAGTACTCTTTTGAACTGGTGGAAAGAACCGTGACCAAGACGGACGAGGTCAAAGATGCGGCCATGGCCATTATTACCGCCGGCGTCGATGTCTTTTTGACTTCCGGCGACAACACCGTGATTCTGGCGTCGGCGACAGTCGCACAGGTCATGCAGGAGCACAAAGTGCCTTACTTTACCAATGATCCGTCCGACATCGAACGCGGCGCGTTCTTTTGTGTCGGTGCCGACTATTATCAGGTCGGTGTGGAAACGGCCAAGATGGCCATCCGCGTGATTAACGGCGAAGATCCCAAGAACATTCCCATCCGTGAATTTGTTCCCGAAGCCATTGGTCTTTCACTGAAACTGGCCGCTCATTACGGTGTAAACATTCCGGACGATCTCATAAAAAAAGCAGCCGTGGTAAAGAGGTAAATCATGATCACCCTCACCAACATCCATAAAAAATTCAACGCCGGCACGCAAAATGAAGTGTACGCATTACGGGGAATTGATCTCACCATCCGCGAGGGAGAGTTTGTCACCATCATCGGAACGAACGGTTCGGGAAAATCGACCTTGCTCAACGTGCTGGCCGGCACCATTACCCCCGATGACGGAAGCGTTTTCATCAAGGGCCGGGACGTCACCCGTCAGAAAGACCATCAGCGAGCCCGTGCGATTGCGCGGGTCTTTCAGAACCCTTTTATGGGAACCGCTCCGGACATGACCATTGCGGAAAATCTGTTGATTGCCTCGCTTCGGGGGCGGAAACATCTTTTGCGCATGGGACTTACCACCAGTCGTCTGACCTCATTTTGTGAGCAAGTGGCCGGGCTGGAAATGCAGCTCGAAGACCGGCTGGACAATATCATCGGCTCGCTCTCCGGCGGACAGCGCCAGGCCGTAAGCCTTTTGATGGCTGTCATCCGCAAACCCGACGTGCTTCTCCTGGACGAACACACTGCTGCGCTGGACCCCAAGTCTGCCGCTCAGATTATTCACTTGACGAAAGGGTTCGTGGAAAAGGAAAACCTCACCACCTTCATGGTGACGCACAGCATGCAGCAGGCCCTCGATCTGGGCTGCCGGACGCTGATGATGCACAAGGGCCAGATTATCGACGACATTTCCGCGAAGGAAAAAAGTCAGATCACGGTAGATGATCTGCTGGACAAGTTCGCCCAGCTTCGCAAAACAGAAAAACTGACCGATGAAATGATCGAACAGTTCAGAAAGGACTATCTATAGTTGACTATCAGACTAAGGGCAGAACCACTTCGAAAACGTGTTCTTTCTGATCATCAACCAAATCGATCCCGGCATCAGGCATGATCAATCCGTCTAATGTCATGACGACATGATCCATTTCTCCTTCGGTCTGACGGATAACGACATGATAAAGCGTTTCGCCGTACCGGTAATGAATCTTAATTTCATTCCAGGAAGCAGGCAGACATGGCGCAAAGCTCAATTTACCGTTTTTCACCGACAATCCCAAAAGCGATTCCACAATCAAGCGGTACATCCAGGCGGCGGAGCCTGTAAACCATGTCCATCCGCCGCGCCCGATATGCGGCGAGACGGCATAAACGTCTGATGAAACAACATAGGGTTCCACCTTATAGATTTCCACTTCTGTAGCCGTCAGAGCATGATTGATCGGGTTGATGATGTTCAATACATCCCAGGCGCGCTCCCGATCGCCAAGCGCAGCAAACGCCATGGCCGTCCAGATGGCGGCATGCGTGTATTGTCCGCCGTTTTCTCTCACACCCGGCACATAACCTTTAATGTAGCCCGGCTCCATCTCCGACTTATCGAATGGCGGATCCAGAAGCTGTACCAGTTTTTTATCCCGATGCACAAGAAATTCATCGACCGCATTCATGGCCAGACGGGCCCGGGAAGGCTCGCCCGCTCCGGACAGAACAGACCAGCTCTGGGCCACCGAATCAATGCGGCATTCCGTATTGGCACAGGATCCCAATGGTAATCCTTCGTCGCTATAGGCGCGCCGGTACCAACCGCCATCCCAGCCCTCTCGCTCAAGGCTTTGCTGAACTTGCGCCGCTTCTTTTCCACACAAATCGGCAAACGGTCTATCGTCTTTCAGGCGGGCAATTTCCGCAAACCGGATCAGCACATCATACAGGAAAAATCCCATCCAGATACTTTCACCTTTGCCCTCATCCCCGACTTTGTTCATGCCGTCATTCCAGTCACCTGAGCCCATGAGGGGTAAACCATGACTGCCGAATCTCAACCCTCTTTGGACGGCTCGCACGCAATGGTCATACAAACTGCTTTTTTCATCCGCCACACCCGGCAGATCGTAATAAGAATCTTCATCCGGCCGGACCTGACGTCCTTCCAGAAAACGGATGCTTTCGTTTAAAATCCCGGAATCACCACTAATGCTGATATAGCGGCTCACGGCCAGAGGCAGCCACAGGTAATCATCGGAACATTGCGTCCGCACGCCCCGTCCGGTGGGAGGATGCCACCAGTGCTGGACGTCTCCCTCCGTAAATTGACGGCTGGCACACAAAAGCAGGTGTTCACGAACAAGAGCCGGTTGGGCGTAAACCAGTGCCATGACGTCCTGCAACTGGTCGCGAAAGCCGAATGCGCCGCCGGACTGATAATAACCGCTGCGCGCCCAAAGTCGGGAAGACAGCGTCTGATATAAAAGCCAGCCGTTCGCCAGAATATTGAGAGACAAATCGGGTGTCTCAATCTGCACGACACCCAACGTTTTTGCCCAATAGCGATGCACGTTTTCCAGCTCTTTATGGGCAAACGCGGATCCCCGGAAGCTCTCCACTGTTTTACTGGCATCGTCTGCGCCCCTTCTCCCGGTAACACCCAAGCGGAAAATGACCTCGTGCTCCTGCCCGCTGGCCAATCCAAAGGTCGTCTGGATAGCGCAGCAGGGGTCCAGAGCGGCGCCGACACGGCCTGATAGATGATCGCGCGCCATGGCTGCAGGACTGGATAGTTCGCCATTACGACCGATAAATTCATCCCGGTCACAGGTAACGGTCCGCGTCGGATCATCCACGTCGAAAAAAGCCACGCGATCGGCAAAGTCCGTGTTGTATTGATTTCTGGCAAAAAGTGCCCCGCTTCCCGCATCCACTTCAGTCGTAACATGCAGGGTCGTTTTCGACCGTAAATCACCCAGCACCCACTCCAGATAACCGGTTACGGAAAGGATACGATTGCGCCCTGATTCATTCACCACTTTTAAAACCATAAACTTAACCGGCGCGCTTGCGGACACATAAATCCATAGTTCTGATTTGATGCCGTCTTCCAGGTGTTCAAAAACACTGTACCCGAAACCGTGGCGGCAGAAGTAAGGCGTCGCACCCGGGCAGGGCAGCGGCGTGGGAGACCAGACGGCTCCTGTTTCTTCATCACGGATATAAAACGCTTCGCCGCTCGGATCACTCACTGGATCGTTATGCCACGGGGTAAGGCGGTATTCGTGGGCGTTCTCGCTCCATGTCGAGGCCGAACCACTTTCAGAAATAATCGATCCAAAGTGGGGATTCGCCAGAACATTCACCCAGGGTAGCGGCGTCTTTTCTCTCGGTCTTGTAATAACCACATATTCACGGCCGTCGGGGTTGAAGCCCCCTCGACTGTTTTCAAAAAATAATTCAGGATAAGAGAACTCTGCATCAACCCGGCTTTTCACGCCGGGATTTCTGAGCGTTTTCAGAAGCGGCACGGGGATATCCTTCATTTTGCGCGGCTTGATTTGTTCCGCAAGCGTTCCTCTATCATCTTTAATAATGACACGGGCAACCGCCTGAAACAGAAGCCTGTCTTCAGTGGATATCTGGTCACCCGGCCGCACAAAGATGCCGCCCGGTCGATCAGCAACCCTGGTCTCCATACTGGTGGCAATCAGTCCCACAATCTGGTCGTGAAGCGCTTGCCGGTAGATGGCATTATCCTCATTCCAGATGACGAGATCAACAGCCAGGCCCTTTAAACGCCAGTAGGCATGAGCCTGCTGGAGCTGACGAACCAGTTCAATATTGGCATGGTCGCCGATCTGTAGCAGCACAATGGGCAAATCGCCGGAAATCGCATACCCCCATAAGCTGGATTGTCCGCGACGATTTTTCACAATGATCTTCGGATCGGCGCGGAGTGAGGCATTGGCATAAATAATCGAACCAGCCAGCCGTCCGTAAAGTTGCGCGTCAAAGTGCGTCGCATTGATTTGCCGGAGCGTGATCTGACTGTGCGTCCAGGCCAGCGTAAAAACACGGTCAGCCAAACGGTTGTCTGAATATTTTTCAACAAGGTCAAGCGCCGCATCACGAGTTTCGGCAATGCCGGACACGATATCAATCGTCACCGATTCTCCGGCACCGAGTCTGATCGGGCAACGAATTGAAACAATCGGATCCAGAACGGAACCCTCCGTGCCGGACAGGGCTTGCATCCCACCCGCCGCCCCGTTCATCGCCGCGGGATTGGCCAGGGTGTTGCCGCGGCCGACAAACTTCAAACGGTCCGTTTCGTAAGAAACCTCGCGGCCATCCGCACCGTGCACCGTCATTAAATGAAAAGTCCAGTAGGTGGCTTCATCTTTGGAACGTGGTCTTCGCGTGCAGAGAATCGCCTGGCGGTCACGAATAATTTCCGTTTGAACGAAAAGATTGGAAAACGCCGGATGGATCGCATCGGCCGCAGGATCAGCAATCACCACTTCCGCATAACTGGTGACATCCAGTTCGCGGCGTTTTCTGGAACGATTGGTCAGGCGGATACGCCTGATTTCGATATCGTCTTCCGGAGACACGGCGATCTGGGTGTACGTATTAATCTCATCATCGCGCCTGCGAAACTCGACTTTTGCATCGGAGAAAATAGCCTCGTACCGGTCCGGTTTTTTCCGGGTCGGCTGATAGGCATTGGACCAGAATTCTCCCGTGGAAACGTCTCGGATGTAACAGAACATGCCCCAGGGATCGCAGGTGGCATCCTCACGCCAGCGTGTTACCGCCAGATCCTTCCAGCGGCTGTATCCGCCACCGGCATTGGTTATCATGACATGGTATCTGCCGTTGGACAACAATTGCACCTCCGGCACAGGTGTATCGGGGGTGTCAATGATGCGTGACGGAACCTTCTGAGGACCTGCCGTTTTCCGGATATTCACATCGTCGGCGATTTGCCGGTAGAAGGAAAGGGCTTTGGGAATGCGTTCCTGAAGCAAAAGCATTGCCGATTGAAACATCGGCTCGGACTCAAAGCGCTTTTGCATGGGACGATCCAGCAGAAGATGGGCCATGGACAACAAGCTCATCCCCTGATGATGGGACATAAAGGATCGGACAGCAACGCTTTCTTCACCTGCCGGCAAACGCGAGGCGGTATAATCCAGCGCTTCATAAAACCCATACGCCCCCATCATACCCTTCGCGGCCAGTCGCTGGAGATTGACACAGGCATCCGCAGGGGCGATCATCAGCGCCAGCGCTGATGCATAGGGCGCCACCACGAGATCGTCGCCAAGCCCCCGCTTGAGGCCCAGACCGGGAACGCCGAAGGCGCGATACTGGTAGTTGAGATGAACATCGATGTTGTTATAGCCGGATTCCG
Organism: uncultured Smithella sp.; assembly: GCA_964450075.1. Taxonomy (GTDB): domain Bacteria; phylum Desulfobacterota; class Syntrophia; order Syntrophales; family Smithellaceae; genus UBA8904. The sequence continues at coordinate 5,587 of CAYVFA010000051.1, read as the reverse complement.
AAATACCCCAGGGCACTCCCCTTTTTTCCCCGTACGCGATCTGTCTTTTTACCACTGCCTTGTAGGTCTGGTCCAGCAGCGTATTTTCGTAGTTCGGCATGACCAGAAGCGGCATCAGGTACTCAAACATCGACCCGTCCCACGAAAGGAGAACGGGATCACCTCCCGGATTGGTCAGCATACGTCCCAGAGCAAACCAGTTTTCCTTCGGCAGTTGCCCCTCGGCAATGGCGACAAAACTGCACAATCTGGCCTCAGACGCCAGCAGGTCATAGAAGCTTGAATCCCTGCGGCGCTCGCCGACGCTATACCCGATGGTTAAAAGCTGACGTCCTTTATCATAGAGGAAGCTGTAATCCATGTCGGCGAGGTCGGCGACTTTTTTAATCAGACAATCGATGATGGCCAGTCTTTCCCGCGCCTTCAGGCTGCCTTCCAAAACCATTTTCTGAAACTCGGCAAACCATGACTGCTCCTTAGCATTGGGCAAAGCCCCGATCAGTTCGGAAGCGGTGGAAAGCCATTCGGCGGATCGGTCTGAAACTTCCCGCAGGGTGGGAATGCCGATTTGCTCAAAAATACGAGCGACCGAGGCTTTCGGGATAGTAAGCGTCACCCAGGGACAGAATGCGACCAGTTCGTCCGCCGCATCACGGCATTGATGGACAAACGCCTGCGCCCAACTGGATGCCTGACTTTGCGGATCTGCTGAAAGCGATGCAGCAAGGATGGATGCTGATTGTGTCAGCCTATCGAGACGCAACCACAATTCGTTGACGGTCGCTCCTTGAAGCCCCACAGGCAAATCCAGATGTTTTTTTATTTCAGCCAGTTCATTTTTGGATGCATTTCCGGCAATGTCTTTAAGGACGCTGTAGGTGTCGAAAAGGCCTTCCGGCAATCGATTTCCCAATATTTTTCTGTCAGAAAGGTCAAGAAGACCCTGTTTCAGCGTCAACAGAGAACCGCCCAAATTCCCGCTGTCCACGGTCGAAATGTAATGTGGCGGCAGTTTTTTTAAGCTTTGTGTATCATACCAGTTGTAAAAATGGCCCCGGTAGCGATCCAGTTTTTCCATGGTATCGAAAGTATTCGCCGTGCGACTGATCAATTCACCGGCCGTGATATAACCAAAATCATAAGCGGATAAATTGGAAAGCAGCGACAGTCCGATATTGGTGGGTGATGTACGATGGGCAATGACAGAAACGGGCTGTTCCTGATAGTTATCCGGGGGAAGCCAATGATCCGCAGAGGTAACAAGCGTTTCAAAAAACGCCCAGGTTCTTCGGGCCGCTTTTCTTAAGAAAATAATTTGCTCATTTTTCAGTTTAATCCCTTCTTTTGCCGAAGGCTGACTGACCCACCAGGCAATGGCAGGAGACAAAAACCACAGGATCAGCACGGGCGCCGCCGCAAAAATCGAGGCAGGCGTCCCCGACCCCAGCAGATAAGCCCCTACCGTAACGGACAGGAAAGACGCCATCCACATGGCCTTGCAGGATGCCGCCAGATCATTTTCGGCACGATGCGTCTGGTTGCAAAATGGATTCCACTCCAGCAATCGTTTGTGCGTCACCAGCATCCGAAAGCCGGTTCGCAATATCGCATCCAGACTGTATAGCGCTTCGTAGGGCAGACAGACAATCGTAAATAAAATCTGAAGACCATGCCTCCTCGCCTGACGCATCATATAAGTCAGGTGATCACGCCACAGCACATCGCCCGGTTTGCGCAACACATCCAGGATAACGGAACCGGCGGAAGGAATAAGCAGAATCCCCACTACCAGAAGCGTCCACAGCCAGGCCGGTTGTAAGATCGTCCAGCCGGCGATAAGCAGGATGGTCAGTGCGGCGGGAACGAGACTGCGGCGAAGGTTATCGAATAGTTTCCACTGGGAAAGACACGATAATGCATTTTTTTGACGCCCCCCGCCAAAAACAGGAACTTTTGATCTCAGCCAACCGGCAATTTGCCAATCCCCGCGAATCCAGCGCCGTCTGCGGTTCACATCCGTCCGGTATTCGGCCGGATATTCTTCATACAACTCCACGTCGGAGATAAACCCGCTCCTGGCATGGCACCCTTCAATCAGGTCATGACTAAGAATCCTGTTTTCGGGAAGACGGTGATGAAGCGCTTTTTCAAACGCATCGACATCATAGATGCCCTTGCCGACAAAGGACCCTTCTCCGAAAACATCCTGATAAATATCAGACACCATGCGCGTATAAGGGTCAATCCCCGTCTGGCCTCCCCACAATCGCGAATAACGGGTCTGTCTTACCCCGGATAAACTCTCCGTCAGCCTGGGCTGTAAGATGCTGTAACCGGCGTTAACAATTTTTCCCGATTCGTCAAAACGGGGATGGTTCAGCGGATGGGCCATGGTCCCGATAAATTTTTCCGCGGCATCACGGGGCAGTTGCGTATCCGTATCCAGGGTAATGACGTACTTCACATTGGATAATAATTCCGTGGCGCCGACAATCTTGGAAAAACAACCTTTCGCGCCGCCTCTGAGCAGGGAATTCAAATCGGCCAGCTTGCCTCGTTTGCGTTCATAGCCCATCCAGATGCCTTCCTCCGGATTCCAGAGACGCGGGCGGTGAAAAAGAAAAAAAGTACCCCCTTTGACGCCCCGGTATTTATCGTGGAGTTCCTTGATGCCCCGCTCGGTCAAACCCAAAAGCTCGTCGTCTTCAGGCATTTTCTCACAAGCGGCGTCGCGAAAATCCGTCAGCAGACCGAAGTGCAGGTTATCAACTCTGTTCGTCAGAAACCGTATTTCCAGCGCTTCGATTAAATCTTTCACGTTCTGCGCATGGTTGAGCATGGTGGGAATAACCACCAGCGTGCTCGATTCCGGTGGAATTTCCAGAGAAAAATCCATACGCGGCAGGGGCTGCGGACGCGCCAGCTGCGTGGCCAGCCAGTTGGTCAGCGCCACACCCAGAGCGCTTGCGGAAAGAACCAGGACAAGAGCCAAAGGCAACAAGACCAAGCCATGAATACCTGCCGCATGAATTCTGGAAAGCAGGTATCCCGCCAACAATAAGGTAATCCCCATAATGCTGCCCAGATAGAGTAATAAGGGCACCCGGCCCAGAATGCTTCTTGCAGTCTCGGATAAAGAAAAGCGCATCTGAGCGCTTTTTTCAAGCTGGGGCAATCCTTTATCAATCAGATAATAACCGACATGAGTCATCCGCTCATCGCCGCTTTTAACGGGCAGAGCTTCTTTTGCTAAATCAACGGCCTTTTGCGCGATATCCCTTTCGAACATCGGAGAGTTCTTGGCAATTTTTTCGACGACATGACGATAGTGGTCACGTGTGACAAAATCCATTCGGACATAAACATCAGCGGGATCTTCCCGCAGTATTTTTTCGACGACGCTCAGGGTCTCGACAAATTCACGCCAGTTCATTGTCGTCAGAAACCGGAGAGACCCGATACTGTTGCTGACCGACGCCTGGTCGGCGGCCAGTTGCTGATTTCCCGCCTGGATCATCTGTTCAATGGTTAAAGACGATTCGGAAAGCCGCTGCTCAATCCAGCCCAGCGGCAAAGCCAGCGCCGGACTCTTTCCCTGCAAACGGCGGGCAAACTCCGCGACAAAAGAACTGGAAAGCGCCGGATCGGACTTCGCCATATCCGCAATAACGAGAACAAGATTTTTGGGATCCCGCTTGGTCACCTCAACCATCCGATCCGCCCAGTCATTAGCTTGCGACCTGTCGGCGATATCGGCCATGATGCGTGTCCCCATCCGCCGGAGATTTTCAATCAGCGCCAGACGCAACATAATCGGAATCGCCCACAACTCACCCAGTTTCAGATGGGAGACCGTCTGGTAGGCTGTGACAAAACTAACCAGATTTTCCAGATCCACTCTGCCGTCGCCATGGGAAATGATCTGACGCGCAATATCATAAACCCTGGGCAGTCCGGCGGAAGGCCCGCTGATGAGCCAGGGCAACCCCCGGTTGAATCCACGGGACAAGTGCCGCTTGGCTGTGCGGACGTTTTCTTCAATTAAATAAAAGTTATCAAGAAGCCACTCCTCGGCCGGAGCGGCAGGGTGATTGGCCAAAATGGCGGCCGTCAACCGCCGGATGGTTTCCTGCAAAACTTCTTCATTCTCATGGAGCCGCTCCAGAAGTTTCTCGGCAGCTTTTTTGCCCGTCAATTGATGCAAACCAGCCAGTTTTCTGGCATGCCGCTTCATTTGTTCGGAACTGAGCAATTCCGATCGGAGGGGAAACTCGTCGCGAGTATATTTTTTTCCGAAACTCCTTTTCAAAAAGCGTTTTTTTAATAACAATAACGTATCGGCTGCTGTCTTGTAGATCAAATTCAATTTTTGTCTCCTTGTTTACGAGCAGAAGCGGCCGTCATCTCCCGGAATGACATCTTGTTACCGGACACATTTTAGAGAATGGATCGTTTGCCGTTATAACGTTCAACATCATAATATTTATCCAGATTGATGAGATTCAGATGTTCGGTAACATCTTTCATGGGTACCGATGTGATTTCCCCATGGCGGTAGCTGGCCATCCTGCCGAAATCCTCGTTGACAATCATGTCCACCGCCGCGATTCCAAACCACCTTGCCATCAGGCGGTCCCGGGCTGACGGCGCTCCTCCGCGCTGCAGGTGGCTTAAAACGACATAGCGGGTTTCCAAACCTGTTTTCTCCTCGATCTCCTCTGCGATGTGGGCAGCAATGCCTCCCAGCGACCGGTGCCCGAATTCGTCCACCTTGTTGTCCTTGCAGAATTCCTGATGGATGTTCAGGGTCGCACCCTCGGATACGACGAGAATACTGTATTGAATCTCCCGGCCACGGCGTTCTTCGAGCAGCGCACAAACCCGTTCCATATCAAAAGGGTGTTCCGGAATCAGAATAATGTAAGCACCGCTGCATTCACCGCCTTGCAGGGCGAGCCAGCCCGCATGCCGGCCCATGGTTTCCACCACAAAGATCCGGTTATGGGAACCGGCGGTTGTCCGGAGACGATCAATCTCTTCCATGATGATATTGACTGCTGAATCGAAACCCAGTGAATAATCGGTGCCCACCAGATCGCCGTCAATGGTTTTGGGAATACCAACGGTCTTGATGCCCCGATGATAAAGCCTGGAGGCCACACCGAGCGTATCCTCCCCGCCGATAGCGACTACCACGTCAATGCCCAGCCTGGCGATATTATCCATCACTTTTGCTGACGTGTCCTTTTTGGGATTAAAAGGATTGGTCCGGGATGTGCCGAGATTTGTTCCCCCGTAACGATCCCACGTCCGTACGATCTCTTCGTCGAGCTTGATGGTGTGACGGGCAAGACTTTCGGGACTGTCCGGATCAACCTCGACCAGACCCTTCCACCCGTCTTTGATACCAATGACATCGAACTGGACAGTCCGCTTCTTTCCAAGGAGAGGATCAAGCGCCGTTTTGGTCACCCATTTGATCGCACCGTTGAGCCCCGGACAATCGCCACCACCTGTCAAAACAGCTATTCTCATGGCTATTTTCTCCAAAATGTTATTTAACTATTTTGCTATAAACTAAATTATT
>CAYVFA010000050.1:0-15439 GCA_964450075.1 uncultured Smithella sp. | reverse complement strand
GATCAATCATTTTCTTGACAAGTTGATAGTGCATATGCTATCAAAAACCGTATGAAGACCAAGAACAACACATTGGATAACCCGCACAATGTCGCTTTTGATGATCTGGTTACGATTTGCCGCCGACATTTCGGAGAGCCACGAATCAGGGGAAGTCATTTTATATTCAAAACACCATGGGCTGGAGCTCCCCGGATCAACTTGCAAAAAGACGGAAAGATGGCCAAGCCATATCAGGTAAGAGATGTAAAAAAAGCCATCGAGAAAATGGAGGCACAAAATGAAAGATAACATCGAAAAATACACATATCGCATTGAATGGTCGGAAGAAGACGGCTGTCATTTGGCACGGTGTTTGGAATTTCCATCGTTGTCCGCACATGGACGCACGGTAGAAGCCGCTTTACAGGAAATTGAATTTGTAGTGAAGGAAACTATCAACTGGATGAAAGAAGATGGCGAGCCTGTTCCGGAACCTTTGGGGATGAAAAAGTTCAGAGGGCTTCTGACGCTGCGCGTCCCAGCGGAAAAACATCGTGAACTTGCCATCAAATCAGCGGAAGAAGGCGTATCAGTTAACCAGTTTATTCTTTCGAGAATATAACGATTCATTCCTTTTGATATTGCCGTACAAATAAAAAGGGGTTAAGCTTTTCGTCGCTAACCCCTTTTTGATTTTTTGGTCGGGGCGAGTGGATTTGAACCACCGGCCCTCTGAACCCCATTCAGATACGCTACCAGACTGCGCCACGCCCCGACATAATGCCCGTAAGGTGTTGAGGTCATTACCACCAACGCTAAATCATGTCAAGAACAAACAAAAAATCAATCCATCATGCAAGATGGTTAAAGATTCCATCCGAAAGGTTCGATAAATTGGGTAGATGCCCATGTCTGACGAGGGATTTCACGTGGCACAGAAGGAACTTTTTCTGCTTGAACAATAAGGCTCATTGACGTATGATAACGCCATGATTAGAAAGACAAACATAACTTTTTCAAAATTTTCGGGAACGCTGCGGGCGGTTCTCTTGATTTCGTTTTTTCTGCTTCTGGTATCCGCGCTTCCTTCTTATGCTGATATTTACAAATATGAAGATGAAGAAGGCGTGATCCATCTGACCAATGTGCCTTCCAACCCTAATGCCAAGTATGTCATGCTGGTCAGGGAAAAAAGGGTTCTTTTTCCCAAAGTTAAAAATATCGTAGAATATGACAAAATTATTAATCAGGCCGCCGGCAAATTTAATCTGGATGTCGCCCTAATTAAAGCCGTCATCAAAGCCGAATCCAATTTTAATCATCGGGCGGTTTCCCGTGCCGGCGCCAAAGGGCTTATGCAATTGATGCCTCAAACGGCTTCCGCCCTGAAAGTTGATGATGTTTTTCATCCCGGTGACAACATAGAAGGCGGTGCACGGTATTTACGTTATCTTCTGAATCTCTACAAAGGAAATCTGACCCTCGCGCTGGCCGCCTATAATGCGGGTGAAGGGGCTGTGGCCAAATATAATTATGGTGTGCCGCCTTACCGTGAAACACAAAATTACATCAGACGTGTCCTTGCTTTATATAATTCCTACAGTAAGACGTAAATCCTAAAGGGCTAACTTGTCCACATACAGGTAGGGTCTTAACTTCGACATGGTTTTTTCTTTGATTCCTTTTACGTCCATCAACTGATCCAACTTTTCAAACCGTCCTATTTTCTCCCGGTGCGCTATAATATTTGCGGACATGACCTCTCCCACACCGGGGATCAACGTCAACTCCTCAAAATTTGCGAGGTTAACATCCATGGGCATTCCCAGCGCTAATCTTTTCGCCGCGTCCATGCTGTCAATGACCACGCCCCGATGATCTTCTTCGGGGAGGACATTTATTTTCATTCCGCTTGCCAGTTTGATATCTTCCGGAAGGATTCTGTTAATTGCCAGTTGTGAAAATATTTGATTGACCGAAGTTCCAGGTGCGACAAAATAAATTCCCGACTCGTTGTTTTGTGCAGCGACTTCAACAATGATTTTTTCAGGGCTGGAAACAGACAGAGCCGGACTTTTTGAATGAATCTGAGTTTGCGCAAAAAAAACAATAAGGGAAATAATCGCTAAAATAATAGAAACCGCGATGATTCCCCTTATCTGATGTTCAAACATCATCATGTTTTATTTTTTCTTTTCCAGATGAAACGCGTCATGAAGCGCCATAACAGCCAGTTCCGTATATTTTCGCTGGATAATACAGGATATTTTGATTTCCGACGTGCTGATCATCATGATATTGATCGCTTCATCCGACATCGTTTTAAACATCTTGGCCGCCACGCCCGAATGACTGACCATGCCGACGCCGATAATGGACACCTTTGCCACGTCATCATCCACGACGACTGTTTTCGCGCCGATGTCTTTGGCCGTCTCCTCAACAATCTTTTGTGCTTCTTTCATTTCTTTTTTCGACACGGTAAAGGTAATATCGGTAAAGCCTTCTGCGCTGGCATTTTGAATAATCATATCGACACTGATGTTTCGTTCAGACAGAGCTGTAAATAAATTTGCGGCGATTCCCGGTTTATCTGGAATATGAATAACCGTAATTTTCGCCTGATCACGATCATAGGTGATCCCCGACAGGACTTCTTTTTCCATTTCTTTATCCTCCTTGGTAACAAGTGTTCCGCCTTCGTCAGAAAAGCTTGATTTGACATAAACAGGCACATCATATTTTTTGGCCATCTCGACAGAGCGGGGCTGCAAAACCTTGGCGCCGGTCATAGCCATTTCCAGCATTTCATCGTAGGATATTTTATCCAGTCTTCTGGCTTTCGCGCAGATACCGGGATCGGTTGTGTAAACACCGTCAACATCTGTAAATATATCACATCGCTCGGCGTTAAGCGCCGCGGCAAGAGCTACCGCGCTGGTATCGGAACCGCCTCTCCCCAAAGTGGTAATGTTATTATCCTCATCCACTCCTTGAAAACCGGCAACAACAATAATCGTGCCTTTTTTAATTTCTTTCTGGATGACGTCCGTATCAATCAGCGATATTCTCGCTTTTTTGTAGGCCTTGTCGGTTAAAATTTTGACCTGAAACCCGAGAAATGATCGCGCACGATAGCCCATTGAATTGAGCACAATCGCCAGTAATGTAATCGTCACCTGTTCCCCCGTTGAGATCAGGGAGTCGTACTCTCTTTCATCCGGAGAATCCGTCGCACTATGCGCCAGATCAATCAGCCGGTTGGTTTCTCCAGCCATCGCGGAGAGTACCACAACAACGTCATGGCCGGCGTTCTTTTCCCGAATGGCCCTGGCTGCCACATTTTTTATCTTCTCAATATTGGCTACCGATGTTCCGCCAAATTTCTGAACAACCACCCCCATAATCTAATCCTCCCTCTGGATATCTTTTACCAAGTCCCGAACTCTTCTTTGAGGTCCGTGGATGCTTATGATCCTTCTATTTTCATCAACATATGTAAAATTAATCGTTATGGTATCAGGCGGTAAGGCATCCGCGATCTTTTCCGCCCATTCAATCACGACGACGCCTTTTCCGGACACGTATTCATCATAACCCAAATCATCCAGTTCGCTGATTTGATTCAATCGATAAACATCAAAATGGTAAAGCCTGCAGCGCCCCGGATACTCATTAACCAGCGTAAAAGTAGGGCTGGTAATCGTGTAATCATCGCCGATATTGAGACCGCGTGCCAGTCCACCGGTAAAGCAGGTCTTTCCCGCACCCAGCTCCCCGGATAAAGCAAAGACATCCCCTGCCCCGGAGTTTGTTCCGACAGATAACCCTATGGCAAATGTCTGCTCGGCGCTATCAGATTGTACTTCAACAAGAACAGATTTTTCTTCTATGCCATGGGCCATATTTATCATGAAATTATTATTTTTCCAGCAAAACCATCGCGGATGCGTATTTATTCGTATGGGTGATGCTCAGATGAATCTTTTCAATCCCGGCTTTTACAAAATATTTCTTTGCGCCACCCGACAACTTTATTTCCGGTTTTCCACTCTCTTTGTTGACCACTTCAATTTCCACTAATCTCACACCCCGGCCAAGACCTGTCCCGATGGCCTTCAGGAATGATTCCTTGACGGCAAAGCGCGCTCCGTAATGAAGCGATGCTTGCGCATGATGCTCGCAATAAGCGATTTCTCCTTTGGAAAAGACCCGGGACAGAAATTTATCGCCCCATTTTTGAATTATTTTTTCAATGCGATCGTTTTCCACCAGATCAATGCCGATTCCGTATATCATGGGTTCTCTCTAAGCGTGAAGGATCGCATCCGTCATAGCGGCGACTTTTTTCATCGGAGCCACATCATGAACACGGACTATGTGACAGCCATTCATAATGGCGGCGCAAACCGTCGCTGCCGTCCCGTCAATTCTTTCTGCGGGTGTTCCACCCGTAACATTGCCGATAAAAGCCTTACGTGATGGTCCAATCAGGACAGGCAGCCCCAGAACTTTCATTTCGTTTAGATTTTTTATGATCCGACAATTATCTTCGTATGTTTTGCCAAATCCGATTCCCGGATCCACGGCTAAATGGTCGCGGCCGATGCCTGCGGCAAGCGCTTTTCGGCATTTCTCTTCCAGATAAGAAATAATTTCCCCCATTAAATCGTCATAGGCCAGATTGCCCGTCTGCATCGTTTTGGGTGTTCCTCTCATGTGCATCAAAATGAGCGCGGCAGACGCATGGCTGATGACCGACGCCATTTTTCTATTGCAAAGCGAACTGACGTCATTAATGATTTCAGCGCCCGCATCCAGTGCTTTTTGCGCCACTTGGGATTTTGTCGTATCCACGGACAGGGGGATTTTCAGCTTGCGGGATAAACTTTCAACAATCGGAACAACCCTGGCAATCTCATTGCGCACAGAGACCGGTTTTGATCCGGGTCTTGACGATTCACCCCCGATATCGATGATGTCAGCGCCTTCATCCGCCATTTGCAAAGCCCGATCAATCGCTTTTTGCTCATCAAAGTAAACATTGCCGTCTGAAAAAGAGTCCGGCGTGACATTCAAGATGCCCATAATCAATGTTTTCTCGCCCAGGACGATCTTGCGTCGGGATGTATTCAGCAGATAACTGTTTTTGGATAGATTGTTTGTCAGATTCAAAATATTCTGCGCGATTACATTCAACCCGAAAGGCTGCTTTTCAATTTTCTTTGCCAGAGCACTGATCTGCTTGAGCGTCCCCATGAGTAAAACATCCGTTTTTTCAATGGAACACGCAACACTGCCCCGGGCGACGGCGGCATCGGCCCCCAGGGACAGCATCTCCTGCTTCAAAATGTTGGCCACTTTGCAGGATTGTGCCGAAAGTAGGATATTAACGTGTTGGGCTTTGGGCGCCATCGCGTTAATTCCGTAGGGATCCACTCCGATTTTCTGGAAGATTTCAATCGCTTCGTTAAAGTTATTAATTTTGACGATCTTCAACTTTACGGCACCATGGGTTGTGCAGGCAGTGCGCTACCGATGATTTCATCAATTTCCGTACTATTAAGCACCTCTTTTTCAAGAAGTTCGCTTGATATTTTGTGAAGGATGTCAATATGCTCGTTCAATAGCGACAGGGCTTTATCGTAGTTGCGCTTGACTATCGACACAACTTCCGCATCAATATGTTTTGCCGTATCCTCACTGTAATCCTTGTGCGTGGCAAATTCGCGCCCTAAAAATATTTGCTCTTCTTTCTTGCCGTAGCTAAGCGGTCCCATTTTCTCGCTCATGCCCCATTCGCAAACCATTTTACGGGCAAGATTGGTGGCCCTTTCAATATCATTGCCGGCGCCGGTCGTATAATCTTTGAGGACAATCTCTTCAGCGGCGCGTCCGCCCAGCAGGATGGCAATATTGTTTTCAAGATAATGACTGGGATAGGTATGCTTCTCATCAATCGGCAACTGCTGCGTTAAGCCCAATGCTCTGCCGCGTGGAATAATGGTGACTTTGTGAATCGGGTCGGTTCCGGGAATCAAACGGGCAACAAGGGTGTGGCCCGCTTCATGATAGGCCGTATTGCGTTTTTCCAAGTCGCTGATGACCATACTTCTTCTTTCAGTACCCATTAAAACCTTGTCTTTGGCGAATTCAAAGTCAATCATGTTGACCTTTTCTTTATTCAATCTGGCGGCATTTAAAACCGCTTCATTAACCAGATTCTCAATATCGGCGCCAGACGTGCCGGGCGTTCCCCGTGCCAGGATGGCAAAATCGACGTCTTCCGCAACGGGCGCCTTGCGCGCGTGCACTTCAAATATTTTTTCTCGTCCTTTGACATCCGGCAGAGGCACCACCACTTGACGGTCAAAACGACCCGGTCGTAAAAGTGCCGGATCCAGAACATCGGGACGGTTGGTGGCTGAGACCAGAATCACGCCTTCGTTGGACTCAAATCCGTCCATTTCCACCAGCAGTTGGTTGAGGGTTTGCTCGCGTTCATCATGACCACCCCCCAAACCTGCGCCACGGTGACGTCCGACGGCGTCAATTTCATCGATAAAGATAATACAAGGCGCGTTCTTCTTGGCCTGACTGAACAAATCACGCACGCGGGAGGCGCCGACGCCGACAAACATTTCCACAAAATCAGAACCGCTGATGCTCAAAAAGGGAACATCGGCTTCGCCGGCAATCGCACGCGCCAGAAGCGTTTTACCTGTTCCGGGAGGGCCTACCAGTAATAATCCCTTGGGAATGCGTCCGCCCAGTTTGGTGTATTTTTTGGGATCTTTTAAAAAGTCGATGACTTCTTCAAGTTCCGCTTTGGCCTCATTGATACCGGCCACATCGGCAAACGTCACTTTTTTTGATTTATCCGTAATGAGGCGCGCTCTGCTTTTTCCAAAAGACATCGCTTTGCCGCCGCCCGACTGCATCTGACGCATGAAGAAGATCCACACCCCGATGAGTAAAAGCATGGGAAACCAAGAAATGAAAATCATGTACCAGGGATTTTCTTCCAGTGGTTTAGCCGTAATTTTGATGTTTTTCGCCCGGAACATTTTAATCAGCTCATCATCCTTAGGCGCGTATGCTTTAAATGTATTTCCAGAAGACAGTTTGCCCGTTACGGCGTCCCCCTGAATGGTTACTTCAATAATCTCGCCATTGTTCAGATGGGCCAACATTTCCGTGTAATTAATATCTTTTGCAGTCGATTTCTGCTGATTAAACAACTGCCAGACAAGCAAAAAAACCAGAAGCACCGTCAGCACAAGTGCTATATTTTTTTGAAACTGATTCAATATCTTTCTCCTTAAAATTAAGTATGTTTCCTGACCTTTATAATAATATCCAATTTAACTCAAATATTTTCTTATGCGGCCCTGCCGCCTCATGAAGAGGGATGAATTTCGAGGATGATAATCCTTTGTGTTTGAGGCGATACTTTAATTCTTTCACTCAAGTGCATGTTTTCAATCCAAATAACAGATTCCTGATCGGCAATCAGCGCAATCCGGTCACGTTCGGGCCTTGGTACCTTTCGATCAATGAACAGTTTTTTTATTTTTTGCGATCCCCTTGTTCCAAGCGGTTCAAACCAGTCGCCGCATCTACGGTTCCGGACCAGCAGAGGTCCTTTGATCTTATCCGCGTCAAAAAAAGCTTTCTGATGGCACTTAAAATCAACTTCATCTGTCGTTGCCCATCTTGCTGATAAGATAAGTCGCCTTTCTTTTAAATCAACGGTTCCCGGAATGGTTATGGGATATTCGTAATCCTGCAGGGGGGCAATCCTGTCAAACCTGATGATAATATGGTCATATTCTCTGAGAGCACGTAGTCCATAGGGCAATGAAACTGACTTTCCTGATGAATTTTCCCTCGCCAGATCGACAAGCAACTGAATATGGGAAGATGAAAAACCTGCACCGGCAGACACCAGACTTTCCAGAAGCGCCTTGATCAGCCGGTAAGCCAGAGAAGCATGCAGCGTTCTATAATATTCAGCCGAAAATGACACTTCGTTCTTCTTTTTTTGAATCTGAGGCGATGCCATGATCGTGTTGATGTGGCCGCAGATAAAATCATCATCGCGGCGAATAATTTTCGCCATCCGTGCCAGGTTTTGTTCGATTCGGGGATTGTATTTTTCTTTAAGGAAGGGAATCAACTCACTGCGGACACGATTCCTTAAAAAAATCTTGCTCTCATTGGAACTGTCATCACGATAGGTGATGCCGTTTTCGTTGACAAATGCGATAATTTCTTTTCGTGAAACTTCGATCAATGGACGAATGTATCTGTTTTCCCTCATTGGCAGCATTCCTTTGAGACCATCCAAACCACTGCCGCGCAAAATATTGAGCAGCACGGTTTCCGCCTGATCTTCCAGATGATGCCCCAAGGCAATTTTAGTTGCTGCATTATCCGCGGCAACTTTATCCAAAAAGCGATACCTTTCCTGACGAAAATAATCCTCAGGCGACATTCCACGGGGAATGGTCGTCTGTCGCATTTTTGCCGATACAAAAATCAAACCGGATTTTTGAGCCAGGTTCATACAAAAAATTTCATCTTCATCGGATTGAAAATGACGCAACCCGTGATTAAAATGCGCGACGATTATTTTCAGCACAAAGGCTTCCGTAAGGGCAAGCAAGCTCAATAACAGCGCACAGGAATCTGCTCCTCCGGACAAGGCGACAACAACACGATCACCTTTTTCCAGCAGATGATATTTCTTTATGGTTTGCCCGATTTTATCAATCATGGTTATTGAAATAGAGAATTGATTTCCATGAGATCTTCACAATAAAAATCAGCCTCCATAGCCAGAAGCTTCATTCTATTCCCTAAACCGCCCAAACAGGCGCAAGACAATATGCCGGCATTTTTTGCCACGGCGATATCATTGACGCCGTCGCCGATCATAACGGCTTTCTGCGGCGTCACATTGTATTTTTCCAGAAGATATTCCACCACGCGTTGATCCGGTTTCTGAAACGGCGTGGATCCGACGCCCACAATCTCCATGAAATAACGATCGATATGCAACGCTCGGGTAAGTGTCACGGTTAAATCGTAACGCTTATTGGTCAGAATCACCTTCATTTTGTGACTGAAATATTTCAAGACATTTTCGACCTGCGGATAAAGAACGGTCTTATCCATCATATGTTTTTCGTAATATCCGCCGAAAATGCTCAACGCCTCTTCCAGCCGATCCTTTGATTTTTCTCCAAGTGATCTTTCAATCAATATTTTAACCCCGTCGCCTATGAAACCGATGATTTCTTTAGATGGTTTCGGATCAAGCCGCATGGACGTCAAGGTGTGATTAACCGAAGATACAAGGTCTGCACCGGTATCAGCGATCGTGCCGTCAAAATCAAATATCATTAAATCCACTTTTGTCATATTATTCTCCTGTATTTGTATAGCCGAGAGACTCTTCAAAAACAAGGCTCTTTGTTAAACAGACCGCTGGAAATATCATTTGACTGGGGTGAATGGGTATGTTAAAAAATAATCAACCGCTTGGATCAATGGTTACAGACTGAGACGGGAGCCAACATACACTGTCGAATACGGGTCTTCCTGATGTTGCGGGAGACCCTTTTTTTTCCGCGCTGGAGAATATGATGAACAAGAAACCATCATTCAAATTTGCCATTATCGGAACCGGAATGGTCGGAACAGCCATTGGATCTCTTTTAAAAAAAGCCGGTCATGAAATAACGGCTATGACGGATCCGTCATCCATACATTTAAAAAGAGCGCAATCCTATATAGCTGGCGCTGCCTGCTGCCAATATGCGACTCAGGCCGCCGATCTGGCCGATTGCCTTCTGATCACAACCCCTGACGACCGCATCGCATCTGTTTGTGCGGAAATTGTCGCCGGTTCCTCCGTCAAGGGCAAAAAGATTTTTCATCTGAGCGGCGCAGGCGGACTTGACCTTCTTGCACCCGCCGCAAAGGCCGGGGCATCCGTTGCCAGCATTCATCCGCTGCAAAGTTTTTCTTCCATCGACAGTGCCATTGCCAATATTCCCGGCAGCTATTTCGGTGTAACGGCAGTTGCCGGCGTAAAAAAATTTTCATCTAATATTGTCCGTGACCTCCAGGGAATTCCTATCTACGTTACGCCGGAGCAAAAACCTCTTTATCACGCTGCGGCCTGCATCGCGTCGAATTATCTGGTTTCCCTCATGAGCATCGTGGAATCCATTTATTTATCCATCGGCTTTTCTGAAAAAGACGCCCGCAAGGCTTACCTGCCGTTGGTTTACGGCAGCCTGAAAAACATTGAAGCCCAGGGTTGTCCAAATGCCCTAACGGGACCGATTGCCCGCGGCGATTCGGGAACCGTTCAAAAACATATCAAAGCCATGTCCTGCAATCTTCCCCAGTACGCATCATTGTACAAAATTATGGGAATGATTGCCGTGAAGCTGGCGCGTCAAAAGGGAACCTTAAGTTCCAGTCAGGCAAAAATAATGACAGAGTTGTTGAAAGGAGCAAAAAAATGAGCACACAAACCCAAATAAGCCGTAAAACCATTCTTGACATCAAAAAAATGAAAACGCTGGGTGAAAAAATAACAATGCTGACCGCCTACGATTACGGGATGGCTGCCATTCTGGACGAAAGCGACATTGACATCCTCCTGGTGGGCGACTCTCTGGGGATGGTGGTGCTGGGCTACGGCTCAACACTTCCCGTAACTATGGAAGATATGCTGCATCACACCCAGGCGGTTGCCCGGGGTTCCAGTAAAGCCATGATTGTTGCCGATATGCCATTTTTATCATACCAGGTCTCTACGGAGGCGGCGCTGGCGAATGCCGGCCGCTTTTTGAAAGAAGCCGACGCTCAAGCCGTGAAACTGGAAGGCGGGCGGGAACACGCTGAAATTGTCCACAAAATGACGTATGCGGGAATTCCTGTTATGGCCCATTTGGGTTTAACACCGCAATCCGTCCACCAGTTAGGCGGTTATAAAGTTCAGGGCAAAAAGGAAGACGCGGCGGATACCATTATGCAGGACGCAAAAATTCTGGAAGAAGCAGGCGCTTTTTCTGTTGTATTGGAATGCGTGCCTGAAAAGCTTGCGGCGGAAATTACGGCCGCGCTGTCGATTCCCACAATCGGCATCGGCGCCGGTGTTCAGTGTGACGGACAGGTGCTGGTCGTCAATGACATGCTCGGGATGTATGACAGAATGACGCCGAAGTTTGTTAAAAAATATGCTAACTTGAATCTGGAAATCAAAAACGCTGTCAAACACTACATCCAGGATGTCAAAACAAGCGCTTTCCCGGATGCTGAACACAGTTTTAAATAAAGCTACTGCTCGCTTGCACGGACGAACTGTTTCAACATGTTCGCATAAGTGCCAAGCAGGATATCCGGATGAACAAAGTAATCGGGCCGTAACTCAAAATGATGCTTAACCAGTTGCTCGGCCGCATGCGCCACGCTACCCTCTTTTTTCAGGGCCAGGTGTAATCGATCGATCATCTGGTTTACCGCACTTTTACTTTGCGCGATGTAATGCGTTGCTTCTTCTCCCGTCACATATCCGTAATGATCCGCACATATCATTTCAATATCCAGTAAAGCCAGTTTATCCATACTTTTTCGATAAGCATCAAAACTTGACCCGGCAGCAATGACATACTCGTCTTTATAAGGAATGGCCACGGCATCCGAGGGAAACAAAGCCTTCATCTGAGGAACATAAGCGGAAATGGAGCAGGATGAATGACCCGGCGTCTCATGAATTTCAACCTGTCTGCCGCCCAGATCAATACAACTATTTTGTTTTAATACGGTGCCATGCACATCGTCACGCCATTGCCAGTCGAGCGTGGACAGGCTATCAGCATTGCCCCGCACTCTCCGGCAGACCTTGAGCGTATATTCGTTGATGACCGAAATCGCGTTCGGTTTCGCCAGAACCTCCCATCCCCGGGAGGAAGCGTAAATTTTTAAATGAGGCCATTTCCTTTTGAGAAAAGGAACGATACCGACATGATCGAAATGAGCGTGCAGAATAATAAGGTGCTCTATTTTTTTTTCGGCAATACCTGATGAATCGATCTGTCTGAATAAGTCCGGCAGAATATAACTCAAACCCGCGCTGATCAGCGCGGATGTTGTCCTTCCTTCCAGTAAATAGACGCAGGATTCCTCCGTGCCCAGAAGCCAGAGACCTTCGCAAATCAGACCTGCTTTCCTTAATCTCATTATTTCTCGTTATAAATAATAACCGCGTTTTTCCTTAATCTCGCCGTCAACTGCGCAAAAACTTCCGCCTGCTTTTGCTGTTCCAGATATTGAGCAATTTTATCCTTTACTTCATCTAATTTGACGGGGCTCCCCGGATTGCGTCCCAAAACCTGAATGATGTGATGACCGTATTCCGTCGTCACAACCGGACCGATCGCATCTTTCTCCTGCGTAAAAGCGGCATCTTCAAAGGCTTTGACCGTCTGACCTTTTTTAATCTCACCCAGATCGCCGCCATTGTCCTTGCTGGGGCAATCGGAATTGTTTTTAGCGATTTCCGCAAAATTCGCGCCTTCCAGAAGCTGTTTGCGCAAACCATCGATCTTCGCTTTCTTTTCAGCTCTGACTTTTTCATCGTCTTTGGCGTCAAATGTAATCAATATATGACGGACATGAACACCATCCTGCGTCATAAATTTATTTTTGTTATCCTGGTAAAATTTGCTGATTTCTTTTTGTGTCGGCTTTATTTTGCTGCCTTTTTCCATATCGACCAGTTTTTTAATTTTAATTCCCAATGCAATATCTTCCCGTGGAATGTGATTCTCTTTAAGAAAATCTTCGACTTTTTTGTCGGGCGGAAGATTGGCCTTGATTTGATTTAAGGCATCCTGAATCTCTTTATTTGTTGCCACGATTTTTTTATTGTTGGCTTCGTTGGTCAAGAGTGTCCGCATGACAAACTCATCCAACAACTGCTTTTTTATCCCGTTTTGAGCTTCTTTCTTCTTGTTCGCTGGAATTTTATCTTTTAAAAGATTCAACTTTGCCTGGACGCTTCTGGCCAGGACATCCTTCTTTAAAATAACACCGTCAACGCTGATCGCCACATTTTGAAGATCCATTTGAGCGGGCTCTAATGAAGGTGTTGTCGTTGCCTTATCCATGCCCAGAAGAGGTTCCTGCTGTACTTTCTGTGCATTCTGATCCGGAGACACCGGAGTGGCTTCTTCTTTTTTACTACAGCCAAACGAAACGACTATCAAGATGGCAACCAGAACGGCCAATCCGTTTCTTAAAATAATTTTATTCATCAATTTCCTCCCGATGTTTTTAAAAATCGTAAAATGGAAGTTGAGCTATATGCGAAATCCTCCCGGCGCGTCAAGCAGATTATCCCTAAGCGCCCGCTTAATCATGTTTCTTTAACCCTCTGAGATAACGCAGCACCCGCATGATATTTTCCTGATCTGCAATGTTACCACCCTGCACATAAACGGGACATCCCGGGTTATTCAGCTCCAGAATTTTCTTTACTGCCGGCAATAAACCGATACGCGGATAATATTCTTTCGTCAGATAGTTGATCAGTTTTAATGTCTCGAAGCCATCAAACCAGCCGTGAAATTGACGGATATATGTTTTCTGATCCTTTAAGTTACTGCGTATTTTCGGCCAGATGGATAAAAAACCACGGGCAGCTAAAAAAGCCCCCAGCCCCGGATCAATATCGCGCGCCCGATCCATAATTTGATCTTCGGATTGATTAAAGCAATCCTTCATTAAAGCGATCCATTCTTTCAAAATGACAAATATCCGCGGATCGTAAAGAAAGTGTTCCTGTCTTTCGCCGGAAAGTGTTTTTCCTACGGCTGCTCCCGTGCCAAAGGGTACCCGTTTGGAAACACGCGCGGATGGAAAAACAACTGTCTCCCCGATTTGACGGATTGCACTTATTTTGGCCAGTTTATTCAGAAAATAAAAATCCTCTCCCGCTTCGCGTCGATTCATTCCCCGCACGGCAAGATAACTATCGGCCGTCGTCACAATGGTTGACCCTATGGAATGAAAGGCATAGGGCGATTGGGCATATTGCAGGCCCAACACAAAGTAACGCAGGAAGATTTCATAGCAGCCAATAGCCATCTGTTCGATTCTGTCCGATGGCATTTGATGTTCATAATCAACAACGCCGGTTTGAGCGCGCCCCCCGGTAAATACATTTCGAACCGACGACAAATAGTCCGGTTGAACCAGTGTATCCGCATCCAGGCTAATAATGAGACGCGGGCCGTCTCCGGAATTCACAAGCAGGCGCAACGCCATATCCATGCCGATTTTACGCGCCATCCCCACCCCGCCGACATGGGGGGGAATTTCCAAACCGGGGGTAGAAGCATCTATAAAGCCCAGTCGAATTGGCCTGTCGGCTATCCTTAACAATGCATCACGCAAATCGTCGGTATCCATGAATGGACGTAAGGACTTTTTGCTGATCAAGGCGGCAAGCCGGGCAAGGGTCTGTGAATTATTTTCTTTATCGACAGCGGCTGCGGCCGCCTTATTGTTAATCACGCAAAGGACAAGAGTTTTTTTCAGAGCGTCATCAGGGTTGGCGGCGATAGCAGCCAGTGTGGTAAAAATTAGATCTTTTTCCGCATATGCCGGAATCACAACGACCTGATGAATGTTTTCGAGATTTCCGGCAGTCAGTTTCCATGTTGGTCCCGCCGCATATCGGTTCAGATAATCATTCAATAAGGAGGTTTTTTTCATGACAGTATTTCTATGACACGGCGATGCAAAGAAGGATAATCATTTCCGTCAATCCACAAAATGGACACTCCTTTTTTCTCCATACGCCGAAACCACGTCATTTGTCTTTTGGCAAATTGCCCGATGGCGATCTGAAGCTTGGCAATCATCTCCTCTTTTGCTATTTCCTGATTCAGATACTTGGAGATGTAGCGATATTCCAAACCAAAACTGTCCAGCCGCGCCCAGGATAATCCCTCTTCATGCAATCGGGACACCTCTTCAATCATCCCCTCATCCATCCTTTGTCGGAGCCTGGCGGCAATTCTCTGCCTGAGCGTTATCATGTCCCAGCGGATCCCAAATATTGCGGCATGGATAACGGGTTTTTGCCCTTTTGCGTCTGACGGATTTTGTCGGGCTTTTTCAATTTCAATTTTTCTAATGAGACGCTCCCGGTCTTCAAGATCTGTTTTGTTATGCAGATCAGATTTCATGGCTAAGAGAATGTCTTGAAGTTCCTTCACCGATTTTTCAGCAAGCTCTGCTCTTAAAGAATCATCCGGCTCGGCTTGCGGCATGACATAATCCGTCAGCACGGACTCCAGATAAAGACCAGTGCCTCCGACCAGTACCGGCAGGATTTGCCCTCCCCGCAGGGCATTGAAGATGTCATAAA
>CAYVFA010000049.1:0-15644 GCA_964450075.1 uncultured Smithella sp. | reverse complement strand
GCGGTCTGGTGGATTCGCGCCTATATTCAGAATTATCTGATCAAATCCTGGAGCATCGTCAAAATCGGGACCACCCAGGCACAGAGAAAACTGTTTTTTAAGTTGAGCCAGGCTAAAAAGCAGTTGGAAACGATGTCCAAAAAGAATCCCGAGTTTAGTGAAATCGCGGAATCATTAGGCGTTAAAGGCTCCGAAGTAGCCGAGATGGATTTACGCATGGGGACACGCGATCTGTCGCTCAATGAATTCATCAATGACGACGGCGACACTTCCCACATGGATTTTCTCACACATGACGGTGACAATCAGGAAGTATCATTGATCAAACATGAAGAGAGAAGCCTCGTTAAGCGCGACATTGCCGGCGCCCTGGCCAAGTTGAATGAACGGGAGAGCTATATCATCCAGCACCGCGTCATGGCGGACGATCCGCTGACCCTTCAGGAAATCGGCGACAAATACAATATCACTCGCGAACGCGCCCGCCAGATTGAAAAGCAGGCACTCAAGAAAGTGCAACTGGCCTTGCCCTATTTAAAGCCGGACAACTAAGCCCTTATTTTGTCCAGGAAGAATAAATCAAAAACCACAAAATCTTGACATACTCCCGCCACACTTTTTTCCAGTCCGACGCCTTTAACTTTAATACATTCAGCGGGACTGTTTCGTAAGGTGTCGGTGAAAAATAATAGGGGAAATCCGGATTAAATTCTTTTTTGACCATCATTTGAATGCGGCGCATGTGATACGGCGAGCTGACAAATATCGCCGATTTCTGCCCCTGCATGGCCATAGTTTTTTTTGCCGCCAGCAATTCCAGGTGCGTATCTTCATAATAGCTTGGCGTATCGGGGGTTTTGTGCAAATTGACTTTGTTTTTGTCTCTTGACGCGGCAAGGGGCTGAAGCGTGCCCCGGTCAAGGACATAGGTTTTATTGTAGGCCGGAATAATGAGATTGTCCGCCATTTTTCTTTTAATTAAATCCCGGGCATGTTGCTCGCGGTCATTGAATACCGGGCCCAGCAAAATGATGACGGCGTCCGCTTTGGCTAGATCTGTGGAATAAGCTAAATAGCTGGGCGCGTAAGACAAACCCGCCGCCAGCAAAGCCAACACCAGCATCAGAATCAGAAGATTTTTTTTTACATTCGGCACAAAAACATCCTTGAGCGAACCCGTTTACTTTTCTTCACAATTTGTTTTTCAATTCACTGAGTTTATTGAGCGCGTCAAGCGGCGTCATGGAAGAAATATCGATTTGGCGAAGCTCCTCCAGAATGACATCCTCGCTTTCCACAAACAAACTTAACTGTGGATGTCCCTGCTTCGCTGCGTTCTTGCCGCGGGCAATACGTGGCATGCCGATTTCGTCGAATTCCCCTTTTTCCAGATTCTGCAGTATTTCCTTGGCCCGGACAATCACATCAGCAGGCACACCAGCAATCCGCGCCACTTCAATGCCGTAACTGCGGCTCGTCCCGCCTTCCATGATCTTACGCAGGAAAATAATTTTTTCTCCCCACTCCTTCACGGCGATATTGTAGTTTTTAGCGCCCTCTTTGGATGCGGCCAGGTCCGTCAACTGGTGATAATGCGTCGCAAACAACGTGCGAATGCCCCGCCCGCGGAAATCGTGAATATATTCTGCCACTGCCCATGCAATGCTCAAACCGTCAAAAGTCGATGTCCCCCTGCCCACCTCATCGAGAATAACCAGGCTACGGGGCGTCGCGTCCGTCAGGATCTGCGCCGTTTCCATCATTTCCACCATAAAGGTGCTTTGACCTTTAATCAGGCTGTCCGAGGCGCCAATGCGCGTGAAAATTTTATCCACCACACCGATCCGGGCGTGCGACGCGGGCACAAAGCTGCCCATCTGGGCCAGAAGCACGATTAAAGCAACCTGCCGGATGTAAGTGGATTTACCTGCCATATTGGGGCCCGTAATGACCAGCAGGCGGTTGCCCTGTAAATCCAGCAGCGTATCGTTGGGCACGAAACCTTCTTTTTTTAAAGCCGCCTCGACGACCGGATGACGTCCATCTTTGATATGGATAATGTCTTCCTCGTCGATTTCCGGACAGGTATAGGAATACTTTTCAGCCACTTCCGAAAGCGCGCAAACCGCATCCAGTTCAGCCACACGAAAAGCATTGAATTGAATATCGGGAACATACTGCATCAGATCGTCGCGCAACTGATCAAAAAGCTGATTTTCACGTTCACGGATTCTTTCTTCGGCATTCAGCACCGTCTGTTCAAATTCCTTCAACTCCTGATTGATATAACGTTCGGCGTTGACCAGCGTCTGTTTGCGGACATAAGAGTCCGGCACCTGCGCGGCATTCGCCTTCGTCACTTCAATGTAGTAGCCGAAAACATTATTAAACCCGACCTTGAGCGAATGGATGCCCGTGGCCTGCCTTTCCTTGGCTTCCAACTGGGCAATCCATTTTTTGCCGTCACGGCTGATCGAACGCAATTGATCGAGCCCGTCATCGAAACCGGCAGCGATATATCCCCCCTCCTGTGTGCGGGGCGGCGGATCAGCAACAATCGCGGCGGAAAGCAAATCGACCAAAGCGGCCATGCCGGTCGTCTCTTTGCGAATCGCAACCAGCGCGGGCGCGGTAAAATCCGTCAACAGCAACTGGAGTTGGGGCAAAACGGCCAGCGATGATTTAAGCGCAATCAGGTCACGCGGCGTTGCCACCCTGAGCGCGACGCGCCCGGCGAGCCTTTCCAGATCATAAATGCGCGAAAGCGTTTTGCGCAGATCGGACCGTACCGTGTGGTTATCCTTGATTTCGGCAACGGCGGCCAGTCTTGCGCGAATTTTTTCGGGCGCAACCAGAGGATAGCCCATCCACCAGCGCAAACGCCTTGCTCCCATTGGCGTGAGCGTTTCATTGATCATGGAGAAAAGAGAACCGGCTCGGGTGTTATCCTGAATGGTTGAAAATAATTCCAGATTCCTTCGGGCGGTCTCGTCCAGAATCAAATAATTTTCAGGTGAATACCATTTGATTTCAGAAATGTGACTGGCTCGGATCATCTGCGTGGAATTGACATAACGCAGTATGACAGCCGCCGCAATTTTGGCCGCTAACCGGTCTTTAATTTTTGATTTTGTCAGAACGCCGGCTGCAAGTTCCCGATCCAGAATTTCATCGGCCAAACCCGGTTCAAAGGATGCGGCATCGATATAATTAACGCAACCTGCCGGCATTTGCGACTCCAGCATTTTCGTCAATACCGGATCAGGAAATGTTTTGCTGATCAGTAATTCCTTGAAATCCAGACCGCTCGTAGCCGAGATAAGCGCGTCACGGCTTGCAAACTCGGCAACTTGAAACTCGCCAGTGGACAGATCAAGAAAGGCCAGTCCCAGCGTGTCCCGGCCGGAAGCAATGCAGGCCAGATAATTATTTTCTCCCGCTTTCAGATTTTCTTCATCCAGTACCAGACCGGGCGTGATCACGCGGATGACATCGCGTTTGACAATTCCTCTGGCGTTTTTCGGGTCTTCCACCTGCTCGCAGATGGCCACTTTAAAGCCTTTCTCCACCAGTTTGGTAATATAGGCGGATGCGGCGTGATAGGGAAACCCGCACAATGGAACTGCGTCTTCCTTTGTTTTATTTCTCGATGTCAGCGTGATTTCCAGAATAGGAGCCGCCGTCAGGGCGTCTTCAAAAAACATTTCATAGAAGTCACCCATCCGGTAGAACAAAATACAGTCGGGATATTTTTCTTTGATTTCGACATACTGCTTCATCGCGGGCGTGAGGTTGATCGTCGCGTCTAGCGCCATTTCCCGTCATCTCCCTGTTCCAGATCAATAAATTCGGGCTTTTGGCGATTGTTCGCCCGGGGCTTGCCAGGGGATGTGTTAATGAAGCGATTGGCAATCCAACTGACCAGACTGATGATCAACGTCCCCAGAAACGCGGAAAAAAAACCATCCACTTTAAATTGCGGAACAAAATAGGACACCAGAAGCAGCATAAAGGCGTTGATGACGAAAGCGAAAATGCCCAGCGTTAGAACGGTCAACGGCAGCGTTAGAATCAGCAAAACAGGCCGTAAAAAAGTATTAACGATGCCCAGAATGGCGGCGGCAATGACGGCTGTCGTCAAAGAATCAACATAGATTCCCGGAACAATTTTAGAGGCCAGCAGGATGGCCACGGTAATGACCAGCCAGCGCGTGATAAGAACCAGCATGAATTTTCCTTTTTCAGCCAATGGCGTCCCTATTGAATCTTTGATTCGTCAGCAACCGTTTTTTCCGATTTCAAGAAGACCCAGGTAATACTCAATCCGCCCATCCAGGACGTCCTGGTTTTAACCAGAGGGCTGTCCTCAAACACGGCGCCCTGCAAGTAATCAGCACTGACAAAAGTGTGAAACTTAAACTGTTTGTAATTCCTGCCGAGGCCGAGCGTCATCGTTGAACCACTGTAACCGCTACCCGGCGCGTACGTTGGACGCGTCGCCATGGCATTCCCCGGTTCGACTTTATAAAAATAGTCATGGTAGCCTCGATCGGCAAACATCGGACCCGCTGAGACGCCCAAATACACACCCGTGCCGGGAATCACGTCACCCTTCTCAAAATTCAGTCTGGGGCTGAAAACAAAGCCTTCATACCGCACGGAACTGAAATCCGTGGAAAAGACCGCTCGAAGAGGCAGTGCAAGGCTCAAGCGATATCGGCTTTCTTTAGAATCCAGAAGTTTGATACGCATCGCCGGGCCGAATTCAAAGGTGGGATCCAGATCAGGCATACCGGTCCGCGCGTCATTGTCGCTACTGCGTACCGGCACCGCTCCGTATCCGCTCGCATCAAGCGTCACCCGGTCGGTGGCAAACAACCGCGCCGAAATTCGCTTATCTTCCAGCCGGAAAATGCCCCCGCGATACACGGCATAAGGAAACGGCAAAAGATAGGCCCGGCTTTTATCGGAGCCGCGATAATCCGGCATCAGCAGAAATCCGCCGCCGATCCCTAATTCCCACAACGGCTTTTCCTCACTGAAGGATTGTTGAGGCAACACCAGAAAAAAAAGCGCCAGCACGCAAATGACTACACGGCGGAGAGTCATCATGAACTCCTATGATTTTGAAAGAAACTTCAGCGCGTCACTGATCAAAAGTTGTAAACTGATCTTTTTTTGCCGCACAGACGGGGCATTCATCCGGCAGTTCACCGTCCGCCACATAGCCGCATACTTTGCAAACATGATAAACCGTTTCGCGCTCTTCCATGAAATGATTCATCGCCTGCTTATAAAGGTTGGCATGCGTCTCTTCCACGTCCCTGCTTTGGCTGAAGTGCAAAAGCGCCGGTTTGTCCCCCGCCTGTTCAGCCATCTTCACGAAACGGTCGTAAGCGATTTCCGCAACTCTTTTTTCCGATTCAAAACTTTCTGCCAGATTTTCTTCCGTCGTTTTAATTTCCTTGAGCACCCGAAGCGCGCGCTTACCGTGAATTTCTTCAGAAAAAGCAATCACGCGAAACAGACGCGCGATTTGTTTATACCCTTCTACGTCCGCCTTCTCGGCATACATTTTTAGTCTCAGCACGGCTTTCGCTTCACCGACATAGGCCTGCTGTAACGCTTCACGAATTTTTTCGTCCATGGGTTAAACCTCTATTGAAGATTATTATTCCGGAGCAAACTCACTCTTATCGGCGCCGCAAACCGGACAGGTCCAGTCCGCCGGCAGATCTCTGAATTCCGTACCTTTCGCCACATCGTTTTCCGAATCTCCATTGGCTGGATCATACACATAACCGCAGACACCGCATACATACTTTTTCATTTTGTAGCCTCCTTGAGGGTTAGATTGATTAATGGGATAGCTTCTTCAGTTCAGACGCAATCGATTGCCCCAGTTCAGAACATTTTTCGAGAACGTCTTTGCCGGGAACGTGCTTGATGGAAAGCGGTCCGGCAACGATTTCCACTTTCATCTCTTTGAGCATGGCTTCCAGATCTTTAACCGATTCGCCGCTCCAACCGAATGAACCGAAGGCCGCTCCGATCAGATTGGCAGGCTTCAAGCCCTTGAGATACGTCATAACATCCGCCATCTGCGGCAGCATATTATTGTTGAGCGTCGGCGATCCGACAATCAATGCGCCAGCCTCCAGAACTTCATAAACCACCTCGCTCCGGTGTGTTTCATTCATGGAAAGTATTTTTACCGAGACGCCTTCCCGCGCCAGTGATTCGGCGATCGCCCGGGCCATCATTTCGGTTGAATGCCACATGGTAGCGTAAACCACCACGGCCTTGTTCGTTGGTTTCTGCCCGGCCCACTTTTGATAAAGGCCGAGAATAAAGCCCAAATCTTTTCGCCAGACGGGTCCATGATCCGGCGCAAATATTTTAATCGCCCAGCCGGTTGCCGCAACTTTTTCCAGTGCTTTTTGCACAACAGGTGAGTATGGCAAAACGATGTTGGCGTAATAGGTTGCAGCTTCATATTCCAGTTGATCTGCCGGCAGTTCATCGGCAAACCTTTCAAAGGTCGCCAAATGCATGCCAAAGGCATCCTGTGAAAACAAAAGGCCGTCTTTTTCCAGATACGAAAACATGGAATCCGGCCAATGAATCATCCTTGCTTCCATAAATTTTAAATCCATATTGCCCAGGCTCAGGACCTCGCCATCTTTAACCGGCAGAATATTATAGTCGTTATGAAAAATTTCTTTCAGGGTTTTAACACCCATCGGGGATGCAAAAACTTTTTCCGGTTTGATTTGAGCAATCACTTCAAAAAGGCATCCGGAATGATCCTGCTCGGAATGATTGGAAACAATATAGTCAATCTTAGACGGATCAACGACGGACGCAATTCGAGACATCATTTCGTTCATAAACGGCGCTTTGACCGCGTCGATCAATGTAATTTTGTCCGCCATCACCAGGTAGGCATTATAGGTGCTGCCGTGGGGGGTGGTGTATCCATGAAAATCGCGGATAGACCAATCGATGGCGCCCACCCAATAGACGTGATCGCTTATTTTAATCGCGGAGTATATATCTGACATGAAATTTCACCTCGAATAATGATTTTGAAGTTTTAATATAAGCTTCAATGGCGTGTCGTCAACCATTATTTATCAATGCCGCACCCTGGTCGAAAGCCTTCAGATTCACGGCGCATTTTTCCGCTGATAGCGTTTTTTGAATTTCTTTTTCAAACATCCTGCGGTTCAGGGGCAAAAGGCCGGTTTGTGCCAGCGCGCCGATCATAACAATATTGCTTAAAACGGGATTGCCCAGTTGGAGGCCAACGGATGTCGCATCAAGCATCCAGTATTGGGCGCTTAACTTGTCAAATGCCTTCCGGATAGCATCATCGGACGGATAAGCCAATTCGCCTGTAATGACGCCGATCGGATAGACGGGACGCAAATTGGACAAAACACTGACTTGGGGATTGCCGTAAACGGTCAGAACACGAAGCGCTTCGAGCGGTTCCAGAGCAATGATCACATCTGCTCCGCCCTTCGGAATCTGTGGACTTCTCACCGAATCGGGCGAAACACGCAGATGGCTCATGACCGAACCGCCACGCTGCGACATACCAAACGTTTCACCAATGGTCACGACATAATCTGCATCCACCAGCATACCCGCCAGAACGCGCGACGCCATGACATTGCCCTGACCGCCGACGCCGGTGAGAATGAGATTCTTCGTTACCTTTAGGCGCATTTCTTTCATCGGTTTATCCTTGAAATCAGATTCATGATTCCCCTCTTTACTAAAGAGGGGTTAGGGGAGATTTTACAGAATTACCCTTTAAAAAAATCCCCCTCAATCCCCCTTTAAAAAAGGGGGAAGAAATAATCAAATCTATTTGACTGTTCCCGCCATTTTCACAATCGCTTTTTGCGGACAAATCGATGCGCATACGCCGCAGCCGGCACAGATGACTTCATCGACGATCGCCTTCTTTTTGCTTCGGTCCCAGGTGAGAGCCGGACAGCGGAAAATCCTTGTACACAGTCGGTTGCAGCCGCAGGCATCGCCCAGACACAAGGTCTCATTCACCTTTACATCGAATTGCTTCCTGCCTTTTTTCTCGGGACTCAAGGCGCAGGCCTGTCTCAAAATCAATACTTTGACTGACCCTTTTTCCGCCAGAAACGACGTTAATATTTTACTGGTGGCTGTAAGGTCAAATGGATCGCTTACTGCAACCTTTGCTCCGATAGCGGTGCAGATCGCGGCAATATCCACTGCCGGTACTGTTTCTTTAATCGCGCTTAGCGCCAATCCCGGATGCGGCTGAAAACCCGTCATGGCCGTCCCCGCGTTATCCAGAACAATAAAGGTAATGTCCGCGCGGTTATGCTGCGCGTTGATCAGCGCGGGAATCACGGCATGATAAAACGTGGAATCACCGCAAACCGTCAGAATGGGGTTCTCCAGACCAAACTGAGTCAGTTTGGCAAAGCCGCTGGCCAGTCCCGTGCCCGACCCCATCGAATGCAGCGTGGGCATCGTATGATAACCGGTTGCAGGCGAAAGCGCCGCCATCGAATAGCAACCGATATCGCCACAGACAAATCCCTTGCGGCCATCCAGCGCAATAGCGTTATGAATATTCCAGAACGACGCACGATGCGGGCACCCGGCGCAAAACGTTTGCTCCCGCACTGGAATCAAGGCCGCGGCTTTTTTTAATTCAGCGGCATAACTGTCGGGAAGCATCTTGTGTTTGATCTTCATGATCTTGCAAAGGGCGCGGGCCACGATATCCGGATTCAACTCTCCGGCGGCCGGCAGCGTTTGATCCATTTTCCCGTAAAAGGTTTTGCCGCTCATTTGCCCGATCATCCCCGCCGCCAGAACCTTGACGTTTTCTTCCAGAAACGGCATGACCTCCTCGACGATTAAAATCTTATCCGTTTTAAGCAGTTGTTTCTTGAGCAACGCAGGCGGCAGAGGCCAAGTGGTAGCCAACTTCAGAATGCCGACCTTCTTTTGCAGCCCGAGCATTTCAATGGCTTCCCCGGAATACAGAAAACAGGCGCTGCTGGTGATGATGAGCAGTTCAGGCTTTGCCGGACCGACATACCGGTTGAAGGGACTCTTTTCAAAGAGCGCCTCAACATCTTTCAGCTTTTGTTGATGGAGCAGATGTTTGGCCACAACCGGCGTGCTGATCATCGGTCCGCGACTCGAATCCATCACCGAACCATCATACTCAAACTTTGCCCGCCTGGATGTGGCAGGCAGCTTTCCACAAATGACATTCCCGCTGGCGTGCGACATGCGCGTCACCGAGCGCAACATCACGACATTGCCGATTTGCTCCGACAATTCAAACGCCCACTTCGTCAGATCCTTGGCTTCCTGAAAATCAGACGGTTCCAGAAGGGGCATTTCCAGCATCTTTGCAAAATATCGTGATTCGCCTTCGTTGACAGAAGAGAGAGCGCCCGGATCTTCACAGGAAACCAGCACCAATCCCCCGCGCGTGCCGGAAGCGGTCAGATGTAAAAGGAAATCAGATGCCACATTCACGCCGTTTTGTTTCATGACGGTCATCGAACGCAAACCCGCAAAAGAAGCGGCGGCAGCCACTTCGAGGGCCACCTTTTCATTGACCGACCACTCCACATAAAGATTTCTTTCAAGGGCAACGTGCGCCAGCGATTCGATCACTTCGGAAGACGGCGTACCCGGATAGCCCGTAGCGACCGAAAGGCCTGCTTCCAGCGCGCCACGCGCAATGGCTTCATTGCCCAGAAATAAAACCTTTGTTTTGGATGGTGACAATAACTTGCTCATATGTATCTCGTATCTCGTCGTTCGTATCTCGTATCTCGTAAAGCGTGAAGTGCAAGACAAATCATTTTAAATACTTCTTCACCACAGGGTCGTCGCTGTTCAGATACAATAAATTTTTTACCGAGCGGCTTTTTTTCACAATATTTTTCAATGCTTTTCTTTTTTTCTCCGCTGCCGCGTTTTTTAATTCCTGCAAGGCTGATCCCGGGGCTTCTCGGACTTCAAGAACACCTCTTTTCTGCGCCAGATCGATCAAATCCCTGCCCGAAGCGGATCGCACAATGATCTGGTTCCAACCGCGCATCTGGTCGCAGTCGCCTCCGTAACGCGCAGCACCGACGGACAGATCGGCAAACTCAGCTGTGCTGTCCATGCAATACCGGCAAGCCGTTCGCACGCAGGCATCCACTTCGGCCATCGGCACACCGGCCTTGACCTGCGATGTTTGAAGTTCTAGAATATTTTTTCCTGCCGGAATATCCATACCGGTCAGCGCTTCAAGTGATAAATGATATTGTTTAAGAAGAATTTGAAATTTTTCCATCGAAAGCGTCCAGCCGCAAAAAAGGCCGATCACCAGACCAATCGCTTCTGCTTTGGTGTAGCCGGGGATTTTTACCGTTTTCATCTTAGCAAGAGAAAATGCCTGACAGGGCGTCGCCACGATACCAATTCTGGAGGTATTTCCTTCCGGCAGACGATGGAAAGCGGCAACGGTCGGCGATACGGTAAATCTGCTTTTTGCATAAGCTCGCAACTGACTTTCAGATTCAATCAGCCTGCCCTCTTGTTCCAGTTCTTCATTACGTGAGGACACAATGGCGGAGCCTATCAAACCTTCAGCCATCGCAAGCTCCAAAAGCGCCGTAACCGTACCGCCATGCTGGGCCTTTGCTCGCAGCTGAGAATCGGCGGCTCTTGATAAATAATATCCCTTCACTGCGCCGATTTCCGGCGTTAACTCATCAACATTAAAAAGACTTTCCCGGATTTCCTGATAGTCGGAAGGCGTCCGGGGGCAAAAAGTGTAACACTTGCCATCCGGCAGGTCGCAATTAAAAAACTGAACCGTCCGGTCCGCATAGACAACCTGATAAGGGCACAGACCGACACAAGCCCCGCACCCCGTACAAAGGCTTTGCTCTAATACATCTTTTTTCAGTTTTGCCTGACTGCCGGGCTTCTTTTTCATTGAACATCCCAAATTTTAGATTGAAGTTTATATCGCATCCCGGATTTTGAGGCAAGATTTAATGATGTGAAATTTTTAGATGGAAATACTGATTTTTATTATCTCGGCAGGAATCAGACGGGTAATTCGTTAGAAAAATTTTGCGACGATATCGGTGGAAGATTTTTTGCCGATTTTATCGTAATGATTCTGGAGGAATTCATCTGCTTTTTCTTTGCCGGTATCAAATAAATATTTCAGAAATTCCATATCCAGGTTCATCTTGCTCGACGCGGTCAGTTTAGCCATTTCTTCCTCGGCATCAATGGTGTGAATGTGTGTATGCTTGTATTTGGACGAATCAAGCTCACCCTTTTCGATTAAAGAAGTGACGAAGTAAATGGCCCTCATTTCACGCATCAGACTGGAATTGAAACTCAATGTGTTGATCCGGTCAAAAATTTCATTCGTGGTTTTGGGAACCTCGGGGATATTGATCGGATTGATCTGGACAATTAAGACATCCTGACAATCTGTATTATAAATAACGGGAAAGATTGGCGGATTACCCATATAACCGCCGTCCCAGTAATACTGCCCATCGATTTCGGGGGCCTGATACAGGTAAGGCAGACAGGCTGACGCCAGAATCATTTCCGGCGTTATTTCCCGATTTTCAAAAACTTTCAGACGGCCGGTTAAAACGTTGGTGGCACAAATGTACAGTCTGATGTGGCGAGACTTCTGCAACACTGAAAAGTCGATCAGCTCTGAGAGGATGTCTCTAAACACATTAGTATTATTGGGATTCCACTGATAGGGAGAAAACATGCGCGAAAGAATATCAAACATCTGCCAGTAAGGAGAAAATTCAATAGACCCTTTACTGCCCATGATTTTATCTAAAGCGGTCGGTTGAAAAGGTGAGCATTTGCAATTTTCTGAATTGAACTTCCAAAACTGGTGAAGCAGTTCCTTTGCCTTTTTGCGGCCGCCTGCTTCCAGACCATAGGCGAGAATTGCTGCGTTGACGGCCCCGGCGCTGGTGCCGACAATGCCTTCAATGTCAATGCGCTCATCATCGAGTAATCGATCCAGAACACCCCAGGTAAAGGCGCCGTGGGCACCACCACCCTGTAATGCCAAATTAAGTTTTTTCTTTTTGGAATTAGCCGGTAAACGCACTGGTGATTTCTTCATAGCATCCCGTCGCGGATATTTTTTTTTACATTAACGAAGAAGGCGCTGATTTGTCAAGGATAAAGACAAGAAAGCCCTTGTAAAAAAACGGGCTTTCCAGATTTTGGCTCCCCAGCGGTACGCTCAGCAAAAATTTTTGGGGCACAATTTTACGTTTCTTATGACACCGTTGAATAATCATCATCCAAGGCCATCATATAAACACGAAATATTTTAACCTGTTATCGTTCATGATTCTTCCAGGCTTTTTTAGATTTCACCTCATCAACAAGAAACCTGATGCCCTGATTATCTGAAGGATTCAGCCACAGTATCTGCTGGAAAACATGCTGTGATTCGTCAAAGCGCCCGAGCCGCCATAAACATAACCCATAGCCATGCATACAGCGCAGAAACGGACGGTTGTCAATAAGGCCCCACGACAACACACCATTAAAGTCATCACCAAGGGAGAGTTGGCCGATGCGCAGGCCGATTTCGTAATGCTGAAGAGCATGTTGCGGTGTGCGCTCGAAAGCAAAATTTCCCAGATGCGAATGAGCATCAAGGCAGCGCAGATCCGCCTGGCACAACTCCATCAAAATTCTGAATGCTTCTGCTGTTTTGCCGGCATCTTTGAGATCGTTGGAACGCGTAATTGGATCATCAAAAGGATCGTCAGGATCCGCGCCCGGCAGCACCTGCTCCATTTCAAACATGGGGCGAGCCCCACGCGCGATGATGGGTTTGGCCCATTCCTCGACTAATTCGTCTTCTTCTCCCCAGTATTCTTCGTCGGGATTCCACATGCCCCTATCCTCAAGCTTCAGCGGCGTCAGATTGAGAGCAGGCACGTCGATCCGGTTCGATATTACTTCTCCAGAAAGATAAGGATGACCGGCATAACGCCAGCTTTTTTGCGGAATGACTGTTACAATCGCTCCGGGAGCGGTATCCCAGATATCACTGGCGCGGAGTGTAATATTCCGTTCGCTTCCCATCAGGCGACACCGTGCAGCCCGTTCTTTTATAGCAAGGACGACCAGTTCAACCGGTTTGCCAGTTTCAATATCATCGGCGGTTGCCCTGTGTGTCCTTGCACGATGAGAAATTTTCTGAATTTCAGCCGGGTAAGGATCAAGGTTGAGCCATCTGCGGTAGGCAGCGATATGCCTAGCGCCTGCCGAAGCCTGAGCAAAAACAACATCGGCGGCTGCAACAACATATTCGGCGCCGTTTTCGCGGCGGCATCTTGCAATCAACCCGCGTCGTTCATTGCCGTCGAAATCAATCTCGATTACCAAAACCGGCTCCCCGATAATAAATCCATCGGCCGGCAGTTCAACATTGTCTTCAAAGGCCTGTCGAAAAGCCCAGAGCTGCTCATTGTCACCATATGCGTCAACAGTAATGTCTTCGATCATCTTGTCCAACGCGACGACTTTCTTGTTTTCCGGGGGAATTAGTTTACTCATGGAATAGACTCCTGTATTCGTATAAGTTAAAGGTCGTACAGCTGACACGACCATGACTACTTCGCAACATGCGATTGTTCCAATCGGTTTGTCACATCAATGACAACCTGGAATGCCTGTTCAAGATCAAACGCAGCGTAGTCCAGGTTGCGCAGGACGGGTTTGAGCTCGGCATCAAGTTGCCGCCTGATGGCAGACAGGCGTTCTTTGGAAACATCCACTGGATTATTTCCTGGAACGGCAAGCTTCTTCTTTATGAGATCAAGAAAGCTTGCATCCCCGGAGTTTAAGTTAAGATGAGAAATAGCATAATGTATGTCATAAAAATCCCTGATCGCTGGTTCACGTCGTGACAAGGCTGCTCTGAACTTTTCAGCCATGCCTTCATTGTAGGATATGCATGTCATTGGAAACGTCTGAATCATTGATTTACCGGTTATTGGGTTCAGAAGGATTGTGGTAACTAAACCATGAAAAGACGGTGTTAACAGCGGCTCGCGCAAGCCTATTTCTATTTTGATGGTTTCCTCCGTTTTACCAAGTAAAGAAGAATAACCAACTACCGCAATATATTGCGTTGAATTGTTGGCGCCAGTGAGGGGCTGAACCAACCGAAAAGCACCAAGCTTGTCGGCGATGCATGATATGGCTTTTTTTGCCGTAGCCATTTTCCTGCTGCGCACGGATCGTAAAGAGTCAGCAGACGCTGATATGACAAAGTCCAGATCTTCACTGAGTCGATAGAACCCGGCATATACTTTGGCAAGACAGGTTCCTCCCTTAAACACAAGTGTTTCATCTGTTGATGACAAATAATGAAGCAGTAAAGTGCAGAAATAGTCTTTTTCCAATAACCGGGGGATGAATAATGTTTCAGCAGATGAATAATTCAGGGCTGACCGAAAGAGATCAGGATCTTCATGAAGTAAAGTAAGTGGTTTATATTCAGGCTGTTTCATTGATGATGACCCCCCAACGCCGGTTGACCTTTCCCCGTTTTGGTTTTGTTGGAATCCAGGGAATCAGGCTTGTCGATGGCCTAAGCAGCTTTTCTAAGCGTTTGAGCAATTTATTTTCAACTCCTTCTTTCTCCAAAAGGGCGCCAATACGTCGTACGGTACCCATGTCGCCGAAACGTTCAGTTGCCATCACCAATGCTGTTGTATTGATGCGATTAGCGCGAAGTTCATCCGTAATCCACGTGAATCCTCTGGGCAAACCATTGAACCGCGACCAGTCATAGACCGCATCCACGAGAGTACGGGTTTTTGACGAGTAGATTGCATTAAGATCCTCTGCAGTCCGAAATTCCTCGGTATCACCCAGACGTTTTTTATCAACCTTGATCAGCGAAAGCGTTACAGCCCCAACATTAATTTCACCGGAAACAACGTTATTGTATGCATAGAGCCTGACCGGCACCTGATCATCGAATCCATAGCGATTGAAGGCGTTGGGACCGCATATCTGATAACTTCCCTGACGATCCTGCATCACGGTATCAAGAACGGTGATGGGATCGGGACTCCACTTGCTCCCCAGAGGTAATCGTTCCGGTACAAGATATAGACCTCGCCGCACTCTTGCAATCATCCCCGACAGAGCAAGGCGGCTCAGAAGTTTTCGTTCCTGATCTTCATTCAGCGCAAGCGATAACGCGATTTCACCCGTCTTCACCGTTTTAAGTCTTCGCATCTGGATATAGGCAAAAAACTGCGTTTCGAGTTTTCCCAACCTTTGTTTCATGTATGTATTGTATTTATAAGTTAATACCTTGTCAAGGTATTTAAGATAATTTTTGTACAATGATATTGTGATGGGATTCGCCACTATAATATGCTTGTATATCACGTCAATAACCATCTGATACACAGACAAAACCATTTAAAATATTATTTTTACTTGTTTTATTTGTAACGATGATTGCCGCCCGAACTCCAGCAAAAATACAAATAGCCGATTTCATTTAAGAAATCGGCTATTCTCATTTTGGCTCCCCA